>NZ_CP035282.1:3403111-3743723 GCF_004103715.1 Acidilutibacter cellobiosedens
GATGAAAATGCCTCCTGTCATTTGGCTCTCGGAAAAGCTTACCCTCCTTGTCTTAAAGGTGGAGACAAAATGAGTGAGAAAGAACTTGAACAACATGGAGCTAATGATTCTTTAATCCATGAGGATTTCATGATAGGTTCCCGTGACTTAAATATAATGGGAACGACTTCGGATGGAAAATCCATGGAGATATTTAAGGATGGAGAATGGGCATTTTAAGAAATAATTTTAAGAAAAGAGTGATCAATACGAAAATAATATTTATTGTGCCTACTTCAGCTATAAGGAGAAATCCCATATACAGATTCGGAAGTCTAATTTACGGACATTCAAATTCAATTACCGGCCCTTTAATACTCGGCAAAATTTTAAAGGATAAAGGTCATGACGTTGAAGTTTATGAAGAGCTTTATAACACATTGGATTTCAACAAATTTTTAGATGCGGATATTATTATGCTCTATACAATGACATCAAATTCTACCCGTGCTTATGAGATAGGCGATTACTTTAAATCAAAAAACAAAAAAGTTGTAATCGGAGGAATGCACGCATCAGGCGTACCGGAAGAAGCTATTAAACATGCCGACCAAGTTGTGGTCGGAGAAGCAGAAAAGGTAATCTCCGATATTGCAGAGGGAAAAATAACAGACAAAATAGTTTATTCTCCCTATGTGGAAAATTTAGACGAAATTCCGTTTCCCGATTATACTCTTTTGAAAACACCATGCAGTGCTGCCAACGTAATGACATCCAGAGGGTGCCCTTTCAGCTGTATATTTTGTACAACATCGAGAATGTTTCATCCCTATAGAAAGAGGAGTCCGGACAATGTCATAGAAGAACTAAGGCTATATAAGAAGCTGGGATTTAAATATGTAAATTTTGAAGACGACAATTTTACAGCAGATAAGGACAGGGCCAAGGAAATATTGAGAAAAATGATTGAAAACAATTTAGTATTTAAAGAAACATTTTTCTTCGGAAGAACGGATATGGCAAATGATGAAGAACTGTTGGATTTGCTTCATCGCGCTCATTTAAACAGAGTTCTCGTAGGTATAGAATCCTTGAACCAGGAATCTCTGGATTATATAAACAAAAAACAAAAGATTTCTGATATTGAAGAATGTGCCGCGGCTCTTTTAAAACACAAAATTAAATTAATAGCAAGTATAGTGTTAGGCCTTGATACTGACAATCAAGAAGACATCAAAAGAAGCGTTAATTTCTGTAAAAATATAAATGCCTATCAACTTCAGCCTGCAATTTTAACTCCATACCCTAAGACTCCCCTGTATGAACAATTAGTTAAAGAGAACCGCATGCTGGATAACGACTGGGAATCATTTGACATGATGGTTGTTAATTTTGTTCCCAAAAAAATGTCGCCTTGGGATCTTCAAAATGAATTTTTCCATGCAGTAAAATCTTTTTATTCCTTTGCGTCTTCTTTTAAGATTTTTAAATATTTCGGTTTTGATGCAGGTATGAGAAGACTTGGACTATGGATTGCTTCACTATTAGGAAATTTAGGATTTAAAATAGCTTCCAAAACTCATAACGGAAATATTTACAACAAACTAAAAGAAATAAGCAATTAAAGATTAATAAAGAATCGAGAGCCTAACAAATACAAATGCCCTCGATTCTTTTATTAACTTGTTCTTCCTGCAGCCCATAGTATTCCTTGAATAAACATTCTTTGGAGTCCCTCTGTTAATTCAGGGTGAAAACTAAATAAAACGCATTTTCCATATCCATAAGTTGATGAAACAAGCGCTGATGAATTTATCATAAGGTTCGATTTGTTATTATTTTGGCCTATCCCGTCAGCAAAAAATGCAAGCTCGTCATAATCTGAAAGATCTAAATAATTTCCTGGTTTTAATAATGGACCGTTTTCATAATATGCTGTAATTGTTCCATAATAACCATTTATAATAGGATGAGTTGGATCAGTTATTTTAATCTTTACATTTCCCGAACCTCTATTCCAATGATCAATATCTATGGCTTGTGCATTTACAATTACCAAATTTGATGTCGATTCATTATATCCTTCAACAGCTAAAAACGCTCCGGCACAAATTCCTATATAGCCTCCAGAATTTTTAACAAAACTTTCTATCATGGAGCAACCTTTTTCCCCAAGAGCTTTAGCTTGTCCTGTTGCTCTTCCTCCAGGTACAATAAGCACATCAAAGTTATTAAGTTCTCCATTTACGACATCCTTTTCAGTAATCCCTTTAACTGATATTCCATATAATTCTATAATATTTATTATTCTATCATAACTTTTCTGTGATGTTGAATCACTAATATATAAAACAGCAGTTTTCATAATATCTTCTTCTTTCTATGCAACAATTTCTATAGAATTTTTATCTTAGATCTGTATTTTTCAATAAGGACTTTATTAAATCTATCTCCTTCGTCAGTATTACTACTCATGAACACTGGCGGTGTAATTCCCAGTGATAATAGTTTCTCTATAATATTGGTTACTATGATATTAACAATAAGTATACAGGTCATAGATGAAGTAGGTGCAACTCTTTGATCTAAACCTTTAAATTTAATCGCTGCATCTCCAGGAATTCCACAATTATCTATTACATAATCAGCTATTTCATAAAGTTTCTTGCCGCTTTTATGCCTTGATGAAACCGTTCTTGAATGTTTTAAGGATGTAAGTGCTACTGTTGTAATTCCCATCTTTTTTGATTCTATCGCCATTTCTACAACAGCATTATTTCTTCCAGAATTGGACACTAGAAAAAGTATATCCCCTTTTGAAATTTTGCTTTCTTGGATTAATATCTTACCAATTCCATCTATCCTTTCAATAAAAGTACTCTTGTATGCACCTTCATGAAGCATAAGTGCCGGTTCCAATATTGGATATACAGGTATAAGCCCTCCGGCACGATAAAAAGGTTCTTCACATATCATATGAGAATGCCCAGTTCCAAAAAAGAAAAGCATCCTTTCATTTTTAATTGCTTCCGTACATAGATCTGATACCTTCTCTATTACATCAGACTGAGTTTCTTCTATTTCCTTTGTCAAATTATTAATAACTTCTATATATTGTGTATTCAATTAAAGCCCTCCATTCGCAATATTTAATATTATTTGAGATGCAAGTTTGATTCTAAAAGGAATACTATCAACATTTACAAACTCTTTTTCCGTATGAGAATTTTCTCCTTCAGGTCCTAATCCATCAATTACTGGTATGCCACACATCGCAGCAAAAGAAACATCTCCTCCTCCTCCCGTTTTTCTTGGCTTTATCTCCTTGCCCAACTTTTCTGCTGTATATTCTGCTATGTCAAATAACTTTTCACACCTTTCATTAGATACTAGAGGCATCCTTTCAGATATGATTTCAATATTTGTCCATGTACCTTCAACATGGTTATTATTTATTATATTCTTAATCTTTCTCTTTAAAGATTCTCCATCACCTATATTAAAATACCTTATTTCAATAAAAGCTTCAGCATGGTCCGCAATAATATTCACCTTTTGTCCCCCGTTAATAGTACCAACATTTACAGTAATATCTTTTTCAATATCAACCAAATTATATAAATCACAAACTTTATAAGCAATCTCTTTTATTGCACTTTTGCCCATATTATAATTAACTCCTGAATGAGATGATATACCATTCACGCTCATTTTAAAACTAATTATTCCCTTTCTCTCAGTAGTAAGGGTTCCTGGTTTTGCTGATTCAAAAGAAAGGCAAGCAATGGATTGTCTTGCATTTTTCAATATATAATCTTTACTATAATTAGAACCTATTTCTTCGTCAGTATTTAAAAATACCAGAAGTTTAGTATTTTTTGGAAGAACATTAATTATATTTTTAATTGCAAATAAAAGTACTACAATCCCGCCTTTCATATCTAATACACCAGGACCATAAATAAGATCTCCTTTCTTAATAAATGACCTTATCTTTGCAGTTCCAGAAGAAAATACAGTATCCATGTGTCCTAATAAAAGTATTTGTCTATCTCCTTGCCCTACCCTACACTCAAGAAAATCTCCCACATCTTTCTGAGTTATTCTTGATACCGCCATTCCTGCTTTTTTAAACTCATTTTCAACAATTTTTGTAAATTTATCTGTATCCCTTTTATCATAACTTCCGCTATCCATATTTACAAATTCTTCTAATATTTTTAGAACATCATCAATACATTTTCTCATTTCTGTCCTCCGATAATTTTTCAAGTAATTTGTCTTCAGAATCTCTTTCAAATGGACATGCGACAACTTCGTAAGTCATTTGATTGAATTCTTTTGTAGGAGGCATATAACCTCCATATCCTCCACAATAGCCAAATATAAATGTATGGTTAACACCAAACTTTTTATTTATTATATTTTGAATTTTTATTCCTGTACTATAATATATTTCTAAAGGAATTCCTATATAAGCTAGTTTCCCTATTATCACAAGGGGAATTTTTATTTTCTTGAAATATTTCCCATTTAATTTTATTACATCAGGAATCACCTCAAACTTTTTATTTGGACGATTTAAAACCATTAATGAAGATTCAATATCCCTTTTTTGTCTATAATCATCTGTAAGTAAAAGTTTTTTATTTAAAGCGTCTACTCTTGCCTTCTTCTCATCTTCTGTCAGAGCTTCTCTGTATTTTAGTAATAGAGCAAATTCTTCTGCAACTATATCTTCCGCATAAACTTCAGATAATCCTTCGTCATCAGTATCCAATATTTGTTCTGCAAGTGATCTGCCCAATCTTTCCGCCTCATCAAAAGATGATTCTTTTTTATAGTATCTTGTACTTATATCTCCAGCTGCCCCATTCATGAATAAAAATTTATTAATTCCTTTATCATTGAAAGTTAGTTCCATTCCATATATTAGATCTTTCGAATAATACAAATTATTCTCATCAAGAACTGTCATATGGCAAGGAAAATTTATCAGTAGTATATCTTCTCCGTTTCTTTTTATTTTGAGAAAATAACACTTTATATATTTATTTTTCTTCTCGATATTAGGTGAATTTCTCTTTAAACCAATACCAGTAATATTTCTATATCCAAAAAATACAGCCGATTTCTTAAGGTCGTCCTCAGCATCTAAAAATGCCAGTTTGCATTTTGAAACAATATCATCCACATATTCAATATTATATCCATCTCTGTTTAAAAACAGATTTGAAGGCCCACTATGAGTATGAGTTGCACACACAAATATAGCTTTTCTTGTTAACTTTTCATCTATATTTATTAATGCATCTTTTATTTTATTTGTAAGAGTTTCATCAACTCCTAAAAGATCTAAAGAAATCATTACAACACTATCACCATTTATTTTTATAATAAGACATCTTGCATAAAGATCATCATGTACATCTTTTGCCATTTTATGTCTGTTATCATATCCAGACATAGTCATTGGTTTATTTGGAGTAATTATCACCTTTGAATAACCGACAATCATATACATACCACTCTTTTCTTTAATATATTTAAACTTTCTGAAAAACAGGGAAATATATATCTTTCCCTGTTTTTATAATACCTTAACCCATTTAAGTAAAATTGACAAAACTATTATTGAAAGTAATATCACTACAGATGATTTCTTTCTTTTAATCATGCGATAACATATTAGTGTAACGATCAGCGGTAAAAGAGATGGCATTATCCCATCCAATATCTTCTGTATAACGATCTTTACCTTATTAACAGTTATTACAGCAGAGATATTAACAATCACCATTTGAGGAATAAGTCCACCGACAATTACTAAACCTAATATCGTAGCAATTGTAGTCCCTCGTTTAAGAATATCAGAGTTTTTTATCTCGTTTAAAAAAGATGTCCCTTTTTCGTATCCTAAACTAATACCATAATATTTGGTAATAAGAGTTATTGTTGCAAATAAAAATGGAAAAATCATAAATACCGGATTACCTTGAGATGCAAAAGAAGCTCCAAGGCTTTTAAATATAGGTGATAGGGTAAGCCAAAAAAGACTATCACCTAATCCTGCAAGCGGTCCCATCAGTCCAACTTTAACAGCTGATATAGCCTGTCCCATGTTATTTCCACCTTGTTCTTCCATCGCAGCCGTAACACCAAATATTGGACCTGATAGAACTGGATTGGTATTAAAAAATTCCAGATGTCTCTTCATTGCTTGAATTTTTTCTTCTTTTGTACTATTTTTGTATACTTTTTTCAGAATGGGTTTCATAACAAATAAATAACCCAGGTTTTGCATTCTTTCATAATTCCATGAAAGTTGAAATGCTAATAATCTCCAGAACATTTTATTTAAATCTTTTTTATTTATTTTTTCTTTTACTTCGTTCTGATCCATTATAAGTCAAGACCCCCTTTCTTAGAAATATCCATATTCCCATTATCTTTGTTTGTAAACATATCATATGCAAAAGCAGCTATTATTCCAATAAGAGCAATACCGATAGTCGGTATCTTCAAATATGCATTTGAAATAAATCCCAGTAAGAAAAATATCCATAATTTTTTATTCATCATAAATGAAAGAAGCATTCCAAAACCAAGAGCGGGCATTATTCCTCCTGCTACACTAAATCCACTTGTAATAACTTTTGGTATTATCGCAAATAACTTTTCAACATATTCAGAGCCAAGATAAACTGCAAGAAAAACCGGTATGAACATTCCCACTCCAAAAATAACTCCGCCCATCAGATGATATTTATCTATCTTATCAAGGTTACCTTCTTCAGCAACTCTATCTGCCTTATGGGTCAGTGATATAGTTATTGTACGGAGCAATATGCTAAGCTGTTGGCATACTAATGATATAGGTACTGCCATAGCAACTCCTGCAACTACACCCTTTCCTGAAATAATCCCAAATGCAGTTCCTAATATTGTACCTGTTATTGTATCAGGCGGTACATAAGCACCAATGGATACGACTCCCATCCACATTAACTGTAGCGTTGCAGCTATTATCATTCCTTGTTTAAAATCTCCTAATATAAGGCCTGCTAATGAACCTAAAATTAACGAATTACTCATTCCAATTTGTGGACCATAGTTGTCTATATAACCTATTGCGCTTAAAAGCCCTAACAAAACCGCTTTCGTTAACAATTTTTCCCCCTCCTTTTATTTTATCAACTTCTTCATTGAAATTTGTTTATCATTAGGTAACATCTGAATTTGTACATCAATCCCCCTTTCCATTATTTTTTTAAATGCATTCTTGTCTGATTCATCAATAGAAACTGCTTTTGTAATCCAAGTTTTTCCGGATATAAACTTCATTCCTCCTACATTGAGAAAAGGAATCTTAACACCTCCTTCAAGAGTCTTTTCTACATCTGCAGGATTTGTAAATATAAGCATAGTAGATCTTTTAATTGGATTTGAATTATAGGCATTAATAAATTTTTCTACAGTAAGAGGCACAATTTTTACACCTGTAGGCCCTGCAAGTTGCATTACGGCCATTTGTACTTGATCCCTAGCTATTAAGTCATTTACTATAATAATCTGTTCAATTCCATATTGTTTAACCCATGTAGTTACTACTTGTCCATGAATTAGTCTATCATCAATACGGACAATCTTAATAGACATCTTAACACCTCCTCAAATTACTTCAATGAACTTTTTATTTTATTTGTTATATCAACAATACCTTGTTTACCAACATTACATATATTTTCAGAAATTTCAGCAATATTTTTATTTCTTGAAGTTAAAATTTCTAAAAGCATAGGCATGTTAAATCCTGATATCACTAATATATTATTTAATGATGCAGTTAATATGCTTGATGCATTGGAAGGTGTCCCCCCAATAATATCTGTCATAATAATTGCTCCTGCATTTTCTTTCACCTCATTAACTGCCTGTTTTAACTTGTTAACTGTTTCATTTAAATCCATACCTGGTACTACAGATATTGCCTTAATCTTTTCTTGACGTCCAACAATCATTTCAGCACTTTTTAATGCTTCTCGTGCAAAATAACCATGACTTATCAATATTATTCCAACCATTTCTTTATTCATAGATCTTTCCCACCTTGTACATTTTTTTATTTACTTTAGAATAATTGCAAAAATTATACCAACTAAAACATTAAAAATAGAGGGCATTAAAAATAGGATAGTAACCTATTCTAATACCCTCTATCTTCGATAAATAATGCACATTAATGCTGTTAATGCAGTTTAACCAATGCAGTTATACTGCATTCTCATCCTTTAATAATTCCACTATATAATAAATTTCATCATCTAAAATATCTAAATTAAATACTTCTTGTATTTTATTGATGGAATCCTTGACAGCTCTCCATAATGACTCATTTTCTATCATGTATTCTTTTATATCCACTCCTGCATTAAGATGATCTCTTTTAAAAAGAATCCGCTCTATCATACATGCAATATGAATATATATTCTAACTATAATGCTCTCTTTTAAATTGGTATATATTTTATTTTCAAGTGTAGAAATAAAATCTCTAACATACGGAAGTACCTTCTCCGCTGATAAAAATTGAAGATATTTTTCTATCACCTCGGTTGTTGCCTTCCAAACTATTTCCTTATTTATTTTATGTATGCACTCTTCGTCATTATATAATGAAATATCTGGATTCACAAGTTTAAGAAGTTTTTTCAATCCATTATTCATTATAATTTCCTGAAGAGAAATAAACGGATATTCTTCTATCATTGGATCAATACTTCCAACAATAGCCACAATATACTTATCCTTTGCAGTATCGGCAATTACCTCTCTAAATTGTTTATTGTTTGCTAAGCTAAGAGGTATAACTTTTACATTATATATGTGATTTTCAGTTAATATTTTTTTAATACTATCCTCAAGATAAAATGCCGTGCCCTGTCCAGAAGCACATACAGTATATATTACTTTTTTAATATCCTTGTTGGATTCTTCTTCGATTCTTCTTCTAAGTCTTTCATTTAATGTCTGATTCATATTTATAAGAGAACTTATTATACTTTCAATATCCAAATTTGGTATCAATGCTTTTCGAGCAGCCTCAATTACTGTAAGGGTACTTATATTATCAAGGACACGTACATCAACGCCTGTTTTCTCATGTATTATACTGCTAAAAGTTACGAGAGAACCCATATCTACTAAAAGTAATACCCCTTTCCCCTGATCTATCTTTTTCACCATATCAATGGCTTTTAATAAAATATCATCTGGTTTTTCATTCAAAGGCATATCTATTGAGTTTACAATATTTGTTCCAAGAAGTTCATTGGCTACACCGGCAAAATTTGAAGCAGTCGCCTCCCCATGAACTATGACAAGAATTCCTACATGATTTTCATTTTTATTTTCCTTAAGAGAACTTAAAACAATTGTAAGAAAATATTCTTCATATTCAGGGCAGCATATTCCAAACTCCTTTTCAATCTTTTTTATAATCCTTCTTGATGTCCTATATTCATCGGAATATTTTATTTTTATCTTCTCATCATTTGGAATACTCATATAATCTATATTTCTTAAGTCATATTTTATAGTATATATAAAATGTAAGGCAAGGCTGTAGTATATGCTTCTGCTAAGCGTGACTCCAAGCTCTTCATATATAACATCAGACATCACGTTTACTATATCAATTACATCATCATCAATAAAGTCGAAAATTTTATTTGCCGAATACATATCGTGACTAACAATTTGAGTAAAATCTCTAAAGGTTTTCTGTATATTAACTTCGCTATCAAGCTTCAAGTTCATTTTTTCATAAAAATATTTGATAAAATCATATTTAGGTTCTTGTATGGTGACTTCGGATAATGAATCTGAATTGAAACTATATTGGCTATCAACGAGCATTTTGTTAAGACGTAACCTTGTTTCTTTATCAAGACTGAGCAATCCATTTTTTATGTATTCAGGTACAAAATCAATAGTTACAAATACATTACTAAGTTTTTTAATACTAAACTCCAGAAAAGCTCTCGCTATTGAAAGCTGAATATCACTTTTGATCTGTCCAACATTTCCTACAGGGTTATAGGTAAGTAAAGCTTCGAACACATCCTTGTCCACAATAATATTATTATTTAGTCTAACTGCTTCCGCAATAAAAAATCTCTTAATTATTCCAAATCTTTCACTAAGCTTTCTCTCTCTTAATGGTGGAAGTTCTATGGACATAGGTATTCTTCTCGTAAATGTTTTCAAAAGACTTGAATCTGGATTTTCAGTAGTTGCTGCAATTATCAATACCTTTGCAGTTCTTTCATTATTAATTTCACCCATCCTCCTGAATATACCCTTATCTATAAAAGTAAACAACATCTCTTGACCTTCAGGTGGAAGTCTATGAACTTCATCCAGTAACAGTACTCCTCCATCTGCAATTTCAATAAGCCCTGGTTTTTCCGTTTCCGCGCCAGTAAAAGAACCCTTACTATATCCAAAAAGTTGAGATAACAAAAGTTGAGGATTATTTGCATAATCAGCACAATTAAAAACAACAAAAGGAGAATTACTGTTAAATATGCCTTCAGACTTACCATATTTATACATTGCTTCTGCAAACATGCTTTTTCCTACACCGGTTTCCCCAAATATTATGGTGTGAAGACCTTGGGGCGGATAAAGTATAGCCGCTTTTGCCTGCTTTATAGCTATAGAAAGGCTTCCCTCACTTCCTATGATATTTTGAAATATATCATTGTATTTCTCTTCTTTAACTTTATGCTTATCATTTATGAACTCATTTAAATTTTTACAGCAAAGGCTGTTACCCTGAAGCTTTACACTAAACATTTTTTCAAACGTTTCTCTGTCAAAAAAAAGTACAGGTTTGCCAGAAATCTTTATTAATTTACCTTCTTTGTAAAGATTGTTTAAATCGGTTGTAATATTATTCCTCTGAGAACCTATTAATTCAGCAATATAGCCTGCAGAGTAACCAACATTTTTTCGATCAAATATATCACTTTTTCTAACTTTTGAGGATAATGTTTTTATTTTTTCACCGACTCTATCAATTCTATTCATCGTTATCACCCTTTAAAGAAAGCATTGTTTATTAAATAGATGGATAACATCCATTCAGGATATCTTGGACTGTTTCATGAAAAAAATCATATCATTTAGTATTAAAATAAAGTCTTTATATTAGATATAAACCTGATTATATATAAAATTTTTCACATATTTATATAATAAACCCTTTTCCTTGTGTTCTTTCGTCCTTATTATTACCATTATCACATTATTCCTAATAATAAAATTATAACATAATTATTCAGAAAAATTATGTTATTTAGTATAAATAACATAATAAAAAGGAAGAGTAAATATCTCCCTTTTTATAAATTAAATATCCTCGTTTTTTTCAAAGCGGTTTTAAGTGCTATTGCCAGCACTGCACCTACTACTCCCTGAATCAAGTTGGCAGGCATGGATATGAGAGCAGCCTTTGCTCCATACATAAATATCTCTGCTATATAGTATCCCAATGCCATCCATATACCACCTATGATCATGGGCAAAAAAGGTAATTTCTTTCCCGTTTTTGTTTCCAATAATGCCGCACAGAAAAATCCCTCCAATCCCTTTACCACAAAAGTAATTGGAGCATAATAGCTATATCCCAGCAGAATATCGGCGAGAGCCGATCCCAGTCCGCCAACTACAAATCCTCCCTTTTTCCCAAACATAACAGCCGCCAAAAACACCACCATATCTCCCAAATTTAAATATCCTTTGGTTCCCAATATAGGAATATGTATAATCATAGTCATAACAACGGTAATAGCAAGCATTACTGCATACCTTGTAATTAAAATAAGTCTGTCATTCTTCACCTCATCCATCTCCCCATTTTATTATCAGTACTGTACCGGTACATTATATAGATTTTTATTATTGTATCTATATACATAATACAACTATAGGTACACTTTTTCAAGTATATTTTTTTTAATATTTTCCTATGGGTTATAAAAAATACACCTTCAAACATTAGATTTTCGTCTAACATTTGAAGGTGCACTTCATATGTCAAAGGTAGCTATTTTTTATATAATAATTTTTTTATCAAACAAGGTATGCAATTCAGTTATAGGTATAGGCTTACTGAATAGATATCCTTGAACTTTTGTACAGCTGCACTCTTCCAAATATCGAAGCTGGCTTTCTTCTTCTACGCCTTCTACAATGGCATCTAAATTCATCTTTTTAACTAAGGATATAATTGAACTTAAAATAGATTTTTTATAATTAACCTCTTCAATTTTGCTTATAAAAGATTTATCTATTTTTACTCCGTCAATAGGCAAGTTCTCAAGATAATTTAAAGATGAATAACCCGTTCCGAAATCATCAAGAAGAATTCTTATTCCCATATTCTTTAATTCCTTAAGGATATTTAATATATTATCCAGGGAAAGTATAAGAGAACTTTCCGTTATCTCTATATACAAACGAGTGGGATCAAATTTCGTTTCTTCCAAATTCTTCTTTACTACGGAAACAAAATCCTCACCTTCAAACTGTACGGCTGAAACATTCACCGCTATATCCATGGGATATTCTAAATTTTCACAAATCTTTTTCCCATCTTCCATTGCCCGGTTCAATATCCAATTCCCTAAAGGTTTTATCAATCCTGTTTTTTCACAGATAGGAATAAATTCTAACGGCGGCATGAATCCGAAGATCGGGCTGTTCCATCTGACTAATGCTTCCAAAGAAGATATTCTTCCTGTTTTCATATCAACTACCGGCTGATAAAAAAGAACAAATTCCTCATTTTTTATAGCATCTGCAAGGTTTTCTTTAATTTTTAGTTCAAAACTGTCTCCCTCTTTATATGTTTCAGCAGTCGTAAAGCTCTTAGGTCTTGAACTCCAAGAAAAAAGTTTGTCTTCAATTTTTTCTAATTTTTTTAACTTCGTACTGTTCTTATAAATATCTATAATAATAGAACTCATATTATCCAATATACATAGTAATAACCTATCGTTCTCTTTTTCAAACAATGCTTCTTTATGATCAGCATAACAAAAATAGTTTTCTTTTCCCTTAAGCTGAGCTCTTATTTCCTTCTTTAAATCCTTTACATCAAAAATTCCTGATATAAGAGTGGCAAAATGTTTGTAATTTTCAAATAGAGGCAAAACTATTATTGCGTCTTCTTTGTTCTTAAACAAGATACTTACATTTTTTTCTTTTTCCTCATTTATTTTATTCAGATTAAATAAAAGGGCCTTTTTATAATCTTCGATTACACCTGATCTAACTAATATATTCCCAGATTCATCTACCAATAAAAAAGATTTTTTAAATATATTGCTGTAACAATTGAACAAATCATCTAAATTTTTAAAAGGGATTATATACTCCAGCTCATCTTTTGTCACACCTTCACCCCCGGGCATTTAAACATAAAAATTTTTATCCCTTATATATTTCGACAAACATGCTTTATTTCTTTTTATATTTACAAAATATTATTTAGAATATCTTTTATCTATCTTATTTTAAATAACTTATCAATGCCAGCACTCCTAAATGTACCGGGTAAAATGAATAAAACACATATTTCAAACTATATCCCTTTTCTCCATTATAATAATTTATAAAGATCAAGGAAATTAAACATAATCCCTGTATAAGCTGATATCCAATCATTGAAGGTGTCATCTTCCCGCCTCTTAAAAACATCACTAAAATAGGAATCCCTAAATAAAGAAGGTTTAACCAGACCTGGCTGACAGCCATCCTTTTAAAATTATCGTGGAACTTATAAAACAAAAAAATCATGATTATTCCGTATATATTATAATCAGTATTTAAAAAATAAGCCAACATTCCTACTCCAAATACTACCCAGTAATTTTTGGTCTGATCATATTTGTAAATAGCATACAGTCCTAAAAATAAAGTGAAAAAAACATTCAAATAAAATCCTTCTCTGAAAGCAAAATAAAACGGAATCTGAGAAATAAGTGCAAATATAAAAAGCCTCAACATGTATTTTTTCACATCTTTCGTCTTAAAATAGCCTTCTGAAATGAGATAAGCAAATATAGGAAAAGCTAATCTTCCTATCATCCTAAGCCATATCATATCGGGAAAAAGCACTGCCCCTATGTGATCAATAAGCATAGTTATAATAGCAATAATTTTTAAATAAAATGAATTCAATTCATCACCCCTTACATTTATAAATTAAAATAAACCGTCTGTTTGTTATATCCTCATAATCATATAATATTATATTCCTTTGAAAATTTCAATTCGATTATGCTATTTCAGCACAAATCAAGAAAGCCATTTTCAAAACTCATTTTATATTGAAAGTAATTAAGATGAAATAGGATATTCCTATGAACTTAATAAAATTTCAGAAGAATAATTTATCTATAAATAAGTTTATTTAAATATAATTTAGGGTATTTATAATTAGATAAACTTACTTATTCATTTAGATGGGAGGTATAGAAATGGAAAAATTCATCCCAGAAGTAAAATCAAAACTTAGAAGTAAAATCATTGAAGTTCCTCCGGTAATATACAAGGCAAGTGGAATTAAAGTATTAGGCACCAGAATAAAGTCTCTTTTATTCTCAACAGATATTGCTATAATCAAAAATACCAATGCTAATTCCATAATAGCAGTATATCCATTTACTCCTCAGCTTTCTATCACTCAGGCATTATTAGAGGTTGCTCCGGTACCTGTGTTCGTAGGTGTAGGAGGTGGAATTACCACAGGAAAAAGATCCATTGCTATAGCATGGCAGGCAGAGCTGATGGGTGCCTATGGTGTAGTAGTAAATGCTCCTACAAGTATTGAAGTAATAAGTGCGATGTTCAATACAATAGATATCCCAATAATATGTACCATAGTATCGGAATATGATGATTATAAAAGAAAAATTGAAGCCGGAGCAAGAATATTAAATGTTTCCGGCGGTGCTGAAACAGCTAAAATTGTTAAAAAGATCAGAAATGACTATTCAAGAGAACTCCCCATAATTGCTACGGGAGGTCCGACGGAAGAATCGATTTTAGAAACCATAGAAGCCGGAGCCAATGCAATTACCTATACTCCACCATCCTGTGGCGAAATATTCGCGGAAATAATGGCAAATTATCGTAAAAATACAGAAAAATAGTGGCAATGCCACTATTTTTCCGCAATTTCTTTTCTCAAGAAACTCCATTTAGTTTCCGTTGTAATAACGGAAATCAATATTAATAAACATCCTATAAAAAGTCTTACAGAAAGTGCTTCCTTTAAAAATATAATGGAGAATATATTTCCGAATACCGATTCCATACTAAGTATAATAGCGGCATGAGTAGAAGACGTATATTTCTGAGCCACATTTTGAATCAAAAAACCTATTAATGTACTAAATAATGCTAAATAAACTATCGGAAAAATCATTTCTCCTGTAACCGACGAAACCTTCGGCTCAAAAATTAATGCAAAAATTAAAGATAAAATTGCCGTAACTGAAAATTGAAATATTGTAAGAAGTATAGGGTCATGTTTTTTAGAATAATATCCTACCGATACAATATGGCAGGCATAAAAAAAACCACCTATCAGTGTAAGCAAATCTCCCAAGCCCATAGTTAAATTCGCATCGAGACTCAGTACCCCTATGCCTACAAAGCATAATATTGCTCCTATAACTTCATAAATATTAGGTTTCTTTCTGCTTGTCAGCCAGTACAAAAATGGAACTATTACCACATTGCTTGCAGTAATGAAAGCATTTTTTCCTGCCGTAGTATATTCAATTCCGACAGTTTGAGCCAAAAAAGCCAAAAAAAGAAATATTCCTATTATAAATCCTGCCGTTAAATCATCCCTCTTAGTTTTTTTAACTTTCTTGAAAAAAATTAAAATTAATAAAGCAGAGGCAATTATAAATCTAAAAGCAAGCATATACAAAGGAGTTATATGATCCAATACATTTTTGGTTACTACAAAACTGCTTCCCCAGATTAGTGCTACAACTATCATTGAAATATCCGCATACAAACTTTTTTTATTAACTTTCTCCATATATTTTCCTCCAAGTAAACCTTATATATATTATTTTATCATAAATATTCAATATTTCTATACATATACAGAAATAATTTTACTCTATCCTTATCACAATTAATATTATATTAAATATAATATTACAGAGAAAAGAAGGTGATATTGTGTATAGAAATTTGGTTCATGGGCTAAATGTAAAAATTCCTTTAAATAATGACATCTATACTACTCCCATCAATTTTGACAATGCCGCCACTACTCCCCCTTTCCGTTCTGTGATGAAAGAAATCAATAGCTTTTCTCCTTGGTATTCTTCAATTCATCGAGGTACGGGATACAAATCCGAAATTTCTTCTGAATATTATGATCAAGCAAGAAATGATGTGCTGAATTTTGTTAATGGGGATAAGGATAATGATACAGTTATATTTTTAAAAAATACTACTGAATGTATAAACAAATTATCTTATAGAATTAAGGAAGAAATAGAAGGCGGAATAGTCTTAACAACACGTATGGAACATCATTCAAATCTTCTCCCTTGGAGGTTAAAATACCCTACCGAATATGTAGAAACAGATAAATGCGGAAGACTCTCCATATATGATTTAAATGAAAAGCTCAAAAGATACAGGGGCAAAATAAAATTAATGGCAATAACGGGAGCATCTAATGTCACAGGGTATACAAATCCTATCCATGAAATTGCAAGATTAGTACATGATCAAGGAGGAAAAATATTGGTTGACGGAGCACAGCTTGTGCCTCATCACCCTATAGACATGAAAAGTTCTGATTCCTTAGAACACATTGACTATCTGACCTTTTCTGCCCACAAAATGTATGCTCCTTTTGGAACAGGAGTACTTATTGGTCCGAAAAAATTGTTTGAAAAAGGCAGTCCGGAATACCCCGGGGGAGGAACAATTTCTTTTGTATCAGATGATTCTGTATTCTGGACAGAGCCTCCAGAAAAAGAAGAAGCAGGCACTCCAAATGTAATGGGAGCAGTAGCCTTGTCAAACAGTATAAAAACCCTTGAATCTTTAGGAATGGAGAATATCGATAATTATGAATTAAACCTTACTTACTACTGTATTACGAAAATGAAAAATATTCCTCATATAATCCTTTATTGTGACTTAGATTTTAATAATAAAATTTCCATAATACCATTTAACATAGAAGGAATACCTCATGAAATCCTTGCGAGAATTTTATCGGAAGAAAGGGGAATATCAGTAAGAAACGGCTGCTTTTGTGCTCAACCTTATGTGCAAAGACTTCTTAATATTTTACCGAATTCCTATATTTCCCGACCTGGAATAGTAAGAATAAGTTTTGGGTTATACAATACTTATGAAGAAGTAGATATTCTTATAGATTTTTTAACTGAAATAAGTTCTAATATACAATACTACAAGGGCAAGTATAAAAACCTCCTTTATTACTAAAAATAGTAAAAAGGAGGCTTTTTTATGAACAAAAAAATGAATATCCTTATGTTCAGCGGTGAATATGATAAGGCATTAGCAGCTCTTATTCTTGCCAACTCAGGAAAACAAATGGGAATAGATGTAACCATGTTTTTTACATTCTGGGGGTTATGCCTTGTCAGAGATCCTAAAAAAATAAGCGATGAAGATAAAAGTGCCTATGAAAAGATGTTTGCCAATCTTACTCCCAAAGGAATAGAAGAATCTCCTTTATCAAAGATGAATTTTGCCGGAGTGGGGAAAAAAATGTTGTTGGAGATGATGGAAGAAAATGATACACCTTCTATCGTCGATTTTTTAAATGGAGCCATAAAAAAGGGTGTCAAACTATACGGTTGTAAACTTTCCTTAGAGATAATGGGCTTTAAGGAAGATGAACTCTTGAAGGAGGTAAAAATAATCACTGCCGAAGAATATTTAAAAAATGCTTTGGAATCCGATATACAATTATTTATATAATTTTTGTGGTATTATATAATTATATAGATAAGAAAGGGTGGTAGTGATGGAAAACAGTATTGAGATTCCAAAGGAATACCTGGAAACCGTTAAAAATATAAAAACTCTTAAGAAGGTACTTTGGATCAATTCTCATAAAAAAAATTTCAGTGAGATATCAGATGCTTTAGAGATAAAAGAGGAAGAAATAAAAGATGCGGAAGAAAGATTAAAAAGGTTTGCTCCTTATTTAATTAAGGCATTTCCGGAAACTAAATCAACTAATGGAATCATTGAATCCCCATTAATTGAGATCCCTAAAATGAAAAGCAGAGCGGAAGAGGATATAAAAGAAAAAATATACGGAAAATTGTATATAAAATGTGACAACCAGCTTCCCATCGCAGGTTCCATAAAAGCAAGGGGCGGGATATACGAAGTACTTAAAAGGGCAGAAGATTTGGCATTAAAAAACGGGTTAATAAAAAAAGATGATGACTATTCCAAATTCTATAGCGATGAATTCAAAAATTTCTTTTCCGACTACACCATACAGGTGGGAAGTACGGGAAATCTAGGCCTAAGTATAGGCATAATGAGTGCTCAATTAGGATTTAAGGTAAAAGTTCATATGTC
Organism: Acidilutibacter cellobiosedens; assembly: GCF_004103715.1. NCBI lineage: Bacteria > Bacillati > Bacillota > Tissierellia > Tissierellales > Acidilutibacteraceae > Acidilutibacter > Acidilutibacter cellobiosedens. Next base: position 3,421,769 of record NZ_CP035282.1, read on the forward strand.
TGCCGATGCAAAACAATGGAAAAAAGAATTATTGAGAAGCAAAGGAGTAAATGTAGTGGAATATTCTTCCGACTATTCAAAAGCCGTAGAAGAAGGAAGAAAACTTTCTAATGAAGATCCCAAAAGCATGTTCATCGATGATGAAAATTCTAAGGACCTTTTCTTAGGATATGCTGTAGGAGCCTTCAGACTAAGAGAACAACTAAAAAAGATGAATATTCCAGTGGATAGAGATCACCCTTTATTTGTATATCTCCCTTGCGGCGTAGGCGGGGGCCCGGGAGGAATAGCTTACGGATTAAAGCTCATATACAAGGACAATGCTCATCTCTTCTTTGCAGAACCAACCCATTCTCCGGCGATGCTTTTAGGACTTATTACCGGACTTCATAACCAAATCTCCGTTAAAGATTTCGGATTGGATAATAAAACGGAAGCCGATGGATTAGCTGTAGGGAGACCTTCAGGTCTTGTAGGGAAGATAATGGATCCCATATTAGACGGTGAGTTTACCGTTGAAGACAACCAATTATATAGATTTTTGGCAGCATTAGCAGAAGAAGAAAAAATATATCTGGAACCTTCTGCTCTGGCCGGATTCCCGGGACCTGCTCTTATATCAAAAGAATATGGAGAAGAATATCTGAAAAATTCTACTCATATATGTTGGGCAACGGGAGGAAGCCTTGTTCCGGATAATATAATGAAGGGATACTATGAAAAAGGGAAGTTGCTTAACAACAGAAGAAAATAACCATAGGAAGTCGTCAAAACATTTAGTTTTGGCGACTCTTCCAACTATCCCTCTTTAGTTGAATCAGATAACAACAGTTGGTATTTTTTTTGATAAGCAGGGATATCAGCAATATCACAATAGACATAATGCCCGGGAATTATTTCACGAAGTTGGCTCGTTTCTGTTTGTACCAAATTGTTAAAAACAATACGATTTCGTTGCCGTTCATAATCCGGATCCGGCAGCGGTATAGCCGACAGAAGGCTTTCCGTATACGGATGCAATGGAAATTGATAGATCTCCTTTGCATTTCCAAGCTCTACAAGTTTACCTTGATACATAACACCTATACGATTACTGATATATTTTACCATAGATAAATCATGAGCTATAAACAAATAAGTCAAGTGTTTTTCTTTCTGCAATTTTTTCAGCAGATTTACGATTTGTGCCTGTATTGATACATCCAAAGCCGATATAGGTTCGTCACATATAATAAATTTAGGCCGTACCGATAATGCTCTGGCAATTCCTATTCTCTGTCGTTGTCCTCCCGACAATTCATGAGGATATCTATTTGCATGATCAGAATTTAAGCCAACAGTCATAAGTAATTCATTGACTTGTTCATCGCAGTCATCTTTATTCTTTGATAATCCATGGACTTTAATTCCTTCAGCAATAATATCCCTTACCTTTTTTCGTGGATTGAGAGATGCGTAAGGGTCCTGATATATCATTTGTACATCACGTCGAAACTGAAGCCAATCTTTCTTGCTATGGATTGTAGAAAGATCAACACCGTTAAAATAAATCTTACCGGAGGTCGGTCTATATAATTGTATAATAGTTCTGCCTGTTGTTGATTTTCCACACCCTGATTCCCCGACTAAACCAAAAGTCTCACCTTCAAATATATTAAAACTAATATTATCCACTGCTTTTACAATATTATTACCATTGGACCTGAAATACTCTTTCAATTTTTCAACTCGTAAAATTTCATTGTTAGTATTCATTTTGTTAACCCCTCTTATCTTTAAAACTTTGTTTTTTAAATTTAAAATACTGCTGACGAGCTACAATAGATTGAGGAATCTTTATTTCAGGAGCCCGTGAATCCAAAAGCCATGTTGAAGCATAATGAGTTTGAGATATTTTAAACATCGGCGGTTCATAATACGCATCAACGGTTAAAGCATACTGATTTCGCTGCGCAAAAATATCTCCCTGAGGAGGATCCAACAGATCTGGCGGACTTCCAGGAATAGCATACAAGCTATCCTCCTCGTTATCCAATGTCGGCATTGAACGCAGCAATCCCCAAGTATACGGATGTTGAGGATTATAAAATATTTCATCAACAGTTCCTATTTCCACAATCTTACCTCCATACATTACGGCAACTCTGTCTGCAATATTAGCAACTACCCCTAAATCATGAGTAACAAATATTATTGAAGTCGCTACTTTCTTTTGAATACTCTTCATCAAGTCTAAAATCTCAGCCTGAATAGTCACATCCAGAGCAGTGGTCGGTTCATCTGCAATTAATATCTTAGGATTGCAAGCTAATGCGATAGCAATTACAATACGTTGTCGTTGCCCTCCGGAGAACTGATGAGGATAATATTTTAAACGCTTTTCGGGTTCAGGAATATCTACTAACCGAAACAATTCCAATGCTTTTTTCATAGCTTCCGATTTACTCAATTTTTGATGTAAAATAACAGGCTCTGCTACCTGTTTACCAACAGTCATAGTTGGATTTAAAGAAGTCATCGGGTCTTGAAAAACCATTGCTATTTCTTTTCCGCGAATATTCTGCATCTCTTTATTGGTCTTTGATAATAAATCCTTTCCGTCAAAAATTATTTGCCCGCAATCAATACTGCCATTTTTTGAAAGCAATCCCATAATGCTTCTGCATGTCACGGATTTTCCCGAACCGGATTCTCCCACAAGAGCCAAAGTTTCTCCTTTATTCAATGTTAAAGATACCCCTCTTACGGCTTGTACTTTCCCTGCATATGTTTGAAACGAAACATGCAAATTATTAATTTCTAATATTTTTTCACTCATCTTAACCCTCCTAATCTTTCATCCTCGGATCAAATGCATCACGGAGCCCATCCGCCAACAAATTAAATGTAATCATGATTATGCAAATAGCAGCAGCAGGAAACCACATAAGATGAGGCAAAAATCTAAATGTCTTATATCCTTCATTTAGCAATGTTCCCAATGATGCATTGGGAGCACGCATTCCAACCCCAATAAAGCTCAGAAAAGCCTCAAAAAAAATTGCACTGGGAATAGTAAACATTGTCTGAACTATAATAATGCCACTCAAATTCGGCAAAATATGACTGACTGCAATATTTAAATATGATTCCCCAAGGGTCCTGGCAGCAAGCACAAACTCCTGATCTTTTAATTTCAATGTTTCGGCACGGACAACTCGAGCCATTGTAATCCAGCCTGTTAAACCCATGGCAACAATAATGGAAGTCACTCCCGGTCTAATAAATAAAAGCATCAGTATCACCACGACCAACGTGGGAATTCCGGAGATTATTTCCAAAATACGCTGCATGATTATATCCACACTATCACCTTTCCATCCCGAAACCAATCCATATGTTATTCCTATTAACAAATCAAAAAAAGCCGCAGCTAAAGCGATAAGCAATGAAATCCGTGTTCCTGCCAATACCCGGGATAATAAATCTCTGCCAAAAGCATCTGTTCCGAAATAATAATTGACATCATGAGGAACATGGGCAAGTTCATATTTATCAACCCATTCTCCCGATATCTTGGCCTTCCCGTTAAACCCGTTAATATTAACGTGAGGAATACGGGGAGGTAAATTAGCATGAGGAACATTTTGTAAATTGGGATCATGAGGGGTATACCATATAGAAACAATTTCAATTGATATAATCAGCAATAAAATAACCATTGAAACCACAGCCGCTTTATTTTTTCTCAGACGTCGCCATCCGTCCTGATAAAACGACAAGGATGGTGCAGCTATACGCTCATTGTCAAAGTGATAAGTTTCATCTAACGGCGTAAAATATGATGACGGAATTTCGGAATATAAATTTTTATTTTCATCTTTTTTATCTATTAGTTCATCCATTAGTATTCTCCCCCTCCTACTCTGATTCGAGGATCAACAATTCCATACAGAATATCCACCAATAAAATTATAGTAACAAGCAATGTGGAATAAAGCATGGTTACCGCCATAATTGTAGAATAATCATTGGTCATAATGGACTTAACAAACTGTTCTCCGATGCCCGGAATAGCAAAAATATTTTCAACTACCAACGACCCGGTCATCAAACTTACAGACATAGGTCCCAATATTGTAATCAATGGAATTAAGGCATTTCTTAACCCATGTTTGAAGGCAACTCTCCATTCACTCATCCCTTTCGCCCTTGCCAACTCAATATAATCACTATTCAATACTTCAATCATTTCAGTACGAATAAAACGAGCAGAATCTGCCATCGGTGAAATGGACAAAGCAACAGTCGGCAGAACCGTTGATAAAAATCCTTCGTTCCATAAAGCAATGGGAAACCACTTTAAATATACGGCAAACAAAAGCTGCAGAAGAACCGCAAATACAAAATTGGGAACAGATCGTCCGATAATAGCCGACAAAGATGCAATCCCATCTATAAAGCTGTTTTGAAACATAGCTGCAACCGTCCCTAAAATAATTCCTACGGTAGTTCCCAAAATCATGGCTTGTGCCCCTAATTGAAGTGACGGACCAATGCGTTTAGCCAATATGGACTTGACCGGTTGGTCGCCAAACTGTAGCGAAATGCCAAAATCTCCTCGAACCGCACCGGACATATAAATTATATAACGTTTCACCAAAGGTTTATTTAATCCATATCTTTTATTCATAATTTCCCGTTGCTTATTTGTTAACTTTGCTTCATTGTTATAGGGAGTTCCCGGCAAAAAATTCATCAGCAAAAACGTACACGAACTAATAAGAAAAAGTGTTATCAGCATATAAACTACCCTTTTTAAAATAAATCTGAAAAAATTACTCATATTTATCTGCACCTTTCTTTTTGTTGTTATTTCATATTTCTAAAGTTAGGTAAAGTCTATTTTTAAAATAGACTTTACCTGATAATCTAAAATTAATTGGTATATTATTTAACAATATAAGCATGGGTAATCTCTAATGGAGTACCTAAGTTGTGAGTAACGATTCCTTTAACCTTTGGGTTTATCAAATAACTTGACGCTCCCTGGTATAAAGGAGCAACAACTGCCTTACTCAAAATATATTTCTGTGCCTCCTGCAAATCCTTCCATCTTTTTTGAGGATCTGTTGAATCATCAGTTTTAATCTTTGTAATTAGCGCGTCATATTTGGAGTCTTTATACTGCCCGTGATTATGTTCATATGTTGAGAAAAACAGATTCAAGTAACTAACCGGATCAAAATCTCCGGTCCAACCGCCGAGAGCCAAATCAAAATTATAAGCCATCATCTTTTCAAAACGAACTTTTGCGGGAACATTGCTCAAATTAATAGTCAGTCCCGATAAATTAGTCTCTAATTGACTTTGCAAATATTCCCCGTTCTTTTGGCTCCTTCCGTATCACTGGTGATTAACGTCAATTCAACTTTTTCCACTCCCAATTCGCTTTTAGCCTTTTCCCACAGTTTTTTCGCTTCCTCAACATCCGTTTTTACCAAGACACCTGCTTCATCCGAAAAATCCTTCCCTGTATCTGGATTCGTCGCAATTCCTTTAGGAATAATTCCCGTTAAAGGTCTTGAGCCATCGACAAGTATGTTGTTTACCAACTCATCTCTATTGATTGCCAGTGAAATTGCCTTTCTGAAATTTTCATTTTGCAGAGTGGGGCTTGAACTTATGCCAAATTCAAGATTAGAATCTGTCAGAGTAAGTACCGAAAGAAAGTCATCATTATTTATATACTGACTGATATAATCTCCAGATAAAGATGTAGCGTCAATAGCTCCTGATTCGTACAGATTAATTCCAGTTCCCGTTTCTTTAACAACCTGAATATTGATTTTATTAAGTTTTATATTATCCTTATCCCAATAATTTTCATTCCTTTGATAATTCCATGTAAGACCTGTACCATCCCAGTCTTTCAGGACAAAGGGGCCATTTCCTAAAGTATTTTCACTTGTTGTTCCGTATGCTTCCCCCTTAGATGTTGCAAATGCTTCATTCTGAGGAAATAAATTTACAGATGATAATGAAGATGTAAAATACGTATCCGGATATTCAAGGGTTACTTTGAGTTCCGTATCACTGACGGCTTCAACTCCTAATTCCGAAGGATCTTTTGTCCCTTCATTAATTGCTTTGGCATTCTTTATGTTGAAAAATGTACTTGCGCTTTGGGCCGCCGTTTCCGGTGCAAATAACCGTCTCCATGCAAAAACATAGTCTTTAGCGGTCAATGGATCTCCGTTTGCCCATTTCAAATTATCCTTAAGTTTAATAGTGTACACCAAACCGTCTTCACTGATTTGAGGATCCCCTTCTGCCTCTACTGGAACGGTTTTATTATCTCCGTCAATTTTATATAAACCTTCTGCAAATATTTCAATTTGGGAAGAACTCAATGTATCATAAGATTTAACAGAATCTGCAGTAGGCAATTCACTTGAAATAACCCAGTTCAATTCTTGCTTGTCAGCCAATTTTTCAGCAGAATCAGAAGATTTTTCACCGGATTCGGGTACACTTTCTTCCTTTGAAGTTTCTTTTGAGCAACCTGCAAACATTAAAGCCAATACCAATATCAATAAAATTAATCTTATTCTATTTTTCATGCTTATCTCTCCTTTTATTATTAAATTACTGTGAATAATTTTTCTTATAATATCGTTACAACATATTTTTATCATCCCCTTTATTAACACGAAAGCACACCTATAAGTCATAGGAAAACTTAATGTAAACTTAACCTTAAATAGGTTTTCAAAAAAGGCCGCTTCAATTTATTAGTACTTCAATAAAAGCCTTTTTCACAATTAAAAACCTACTTTCTTAATAAGAAAGCAGGTTAATAATCTAACTGGCATGCTTTCTTATCTCTCAAACCATCATGGTTTGCAGGATTTGGCACCTTTAAATAATATACTTTCATATTATTCAGGCTGCCGGGCTTCATCGGGCCAGTCCCTCTGCCTCTCTCGATAAGAATCAAAATTAACTTTTCATAACCCATAGGAAAATCCTATTTTACCTTAACGTAAACTTAACCTTAAATTAGTTTCAAAAAAGGCCGCTTCAATTTATTAGTACTTCAATAGAAGCCTTTTTCACAAATCGAGTAGGGCAAAATAAATTGCCCTCTCACACCACCGTACATACGGTTCCGTATATGGCGGTTCAATTAAATCTAACATTACGCCTGTGCTCATAGTAATCTAATGGACTGATTAATCCTCTTTGGGTTAATATAGCCTTAGAAATTGCTCTTGATACACAAGTTTTTGTTGCTACAAAATAGTACCTGTCTCCGCAATATGAGGTTAATCTTGCTAGGTCCTTGTTAACTCCTAACTTTTGTAATCCCCATTGCCTTTTTGATGGCCGATATTCACCTTTGTCCATTATTCCTGCTTGAAGAAACTTTCGGATTAATGACTCAGTGTCAGGATCATTTATGATATTGTGTACCAAACTCATCAGTTTGTCTTGCGGAACAGTATCAAAAAATTTTTCCAGGTCAATATCTACTACCCATAGATACCCATCGTTAAAATATTCCAGTAGTTTTACTACCGCCATTTCACAGTTCCTGCCTGGTCTATATCCATAACTGGTTCCTGAGAATTCTTTTTCTGCAATAGGACTTAAGACTTGCACTATTGCCTGTTGTATTATCCTATCCATGGCTGTAGGTATTCCTAACTTTCTGGTACCTCCATTAGGTTTTGGAATTTCTACTCTTAAAACTGGTTGTGGTCTGTAACTTCTTTCCTCTATCTCGACTTTAATTCTTTGCCAATTTTCTCTAATATATCCGTCAATTTCATTGATAGTTATTCCATCAACTCCACTTGCGCCTTTGTTTGAACATACACTTCTAAAGGCTTGATACATATTTTGTCTGTCCAGAATTTTGTCCAGTAAAGTTGTCATAATGTGCATTCTACTCCCTTTTCGCTAGCTTGGAAATCGCCTTAATTTATTGACCTTGGATTCCTTTTACGTTTTCACCTGTATCAATCAGACTATCCACGCTACATCCATTTTGTATTGTGCTTTTTAATTGTTTAGTCCTTCGCCAAAACTTATTTAGCTACTATGACCTCTGCTGACTTCTCATGATTCGTTGTTACTACTGTATCGCTCGTGAGACCTCACGGGTTAATCCATATATCTTTCCTCGTTTACTTGCAGAATTTACGCTTTAGGGTTACGGTTACCTTTTTGGACTTTATTGTCTTAAGCCAACTTATCCGCCTTTCACGCCTTATATTCTGTTTCTGTTCGTCAAGCCACGATTTCGCTATTGCTTCCTCTCTCCCACACCTCACGATGTGAAACTTGCAAGTCGCTATCGGGTTCGTTGGTAACTACGCCCCTTTGGACTTTCACCTTAGATATATGACATGCCCGTCAAACTTAAAAAACCTACTTTCTTAATAAGAAAGTAGGTTAATAATCTAACTGGCATACTTTCTTATCTCTCAAACCATCATGGTTTGCAGGATTTGGCACCTTTAAATAATATATTCTATATTATTCAGGCTGCCGGGCTTCATCGGGCCAGTCCCTCTGCCTCTCTCGATAAGAATTGTTTGTAAAACATATAAACTTGATTTTTTATATTGTGTTTAGTATACATTGGAATTAATAAAATGTCAAGCAAAATTACTTCAAAATTCTCTTTTTAAATATAATTTTTTAGATATAGTTAAAGATATGATATATACTATTACTGAAACAGCCAGAAATATAAACATGCCCTCATTTGGATCAATTTCGGATATATTCTTTAAAATCGCCGTTCCTTGAAATTTTTTTCCTAACTTTGTTACTATAGACGGCAATATAAATATGAAAACCCATAAAATCATATTAAATGTCCTCATCCCTTCTCCCATTTTAAAATAAAATGGATAATATAAAGAATAAAACATGAGAATAATAATTATTGAGATAGATATATCCCACAAAGCCATGGGCTCTCCTTGAACCCCCGCTACAAATAATTTTATTAAATTAGTAAAAATATACATAATTATCCCGTTAAAAACCGCAAAGATCAGCGAAGATGCGTATTTACTTTTAACAATATCAACTCTGTCGATAGGTAAACTGTTTAAAATAGCTTCTGTACTGTTTCTGCCGTCATATCCGTTGACATATATGATTACAGCAAAAGTAATCATACAGATGGACATAATATACAATACATGGACTGCTACACTTATAGGCTGTGTCAATCCCATAGCCGCCAAAAATAAGACATATATAACGGCAAATATATTAACATTACGAGAAAGCCTTAAATCTTTAATTATCAGATTAATCATATAATCACCCCTTATAAATCCTTATTTTCATATAATTTGATGGATAAAATCAATGATATAATCCATATTATCAGAGCAATTACAGTTGTACTTATTTCTTTCCCAACTATTAAATTTGAAAAGAGGCCGTTTCCTCCGGCACTGTTAGAAGCAACAAGAAATATTCCCATATAGACTGCCATGTATGCTATTTGAGCAATTCTTGGTTCGAATTTTAAATAAAAGGGAAAAACAACTGCCGTAGAAATCAATAATGTCGGAAAAGCAATCTTAATCATAGAAATATTAAAGTAACCAATATTATACAAGCCCAACATATTAATTATCCACAAATAAATTCCTACATATATAATTGAAAATATAAAATATATAATCAATTCCATATACCTACATAAGACTACTTCTTTTCTCGATACAGGGAGGGAATTAATCATTCTGTCAGTATTCCCCTTTACATCATAGGTAAATGATGTTATACATAAAAGATAAGAATAACTGCTGATTAAAATAAAATACAACCATTCTGTCTGGCTGGCTTCAATTACAAAGAGCATCAGCGGTATATAAAATATCAGAAATATCTTTTCCCATGTGCTTGAAAATACAAGCATTAAATCCTTCTTTATCAATCCCGTCATCTTTTTACCTCCTTACCGTATAAACCATTATATCTTCAAGACTTGCCTTTTCTACAAGTATGCTGTCTCCGAATTTTTGTTTCATCTTTTCAACATTATTGGTCAAAGCCTCGAATCCCACAGATGTTTCACGAATTCCTATAAATTCTTTTCTTATGTCTTTATCAAGGAGATCAGTTCCTCCCTTGATCAGGACATAATTTTCCATGACTTCATCCTTTGATTTCGAAAATACTATATTTCCTTTATTTATAAATGTTATATAATCAGCTATTTTCTCTAAATCCGTAGTTATATGAGTTGAAAAGAACACACTTCTCTTTTCATTCTGAATTATATTATAAAGGATGTCAAGAATATCTCTTCTGAAAACTGGATCAAGACCGGAAGTAGGCTCATCCATGAGTATCAGATCCGCATTATGAGACAGAGCTATGGCAAGAGAAAACTTCATCTTCATCCCTTTTGATAATGTTTTGATTTTGGATTTCGGATTTAAATCAAATTCTTTTAAATAATGCTTAAACTGATTTTCATCCCAATTTTTATAAAAACTTGATACTATATTTTTCATCTGATTTATGGTTAAGGTTTCGTAATAATAATTTTCATCATACACAAACCCTATCCTGTTTTTAACTTTTTTCTCATCTTTTATATTATCCATTCCAAAAATCTTAATATCTCCTTCGTCTTTCTTAAGCAAATTCATTATAAGCTTTATGGTAGTGCTTTTCCCCGCACCGTTAGGCCCTATAAATCCCATTATATACCCATATTCCAGTTTAAAACTGATATCATTTAGGGTAAAATTTTTAAAATTTTTCTTTAATTTATTTACCTCTAAAATATAATCCATAATTATTCCTCCTCAAACAATATTTTCAGCATTTCTTCAATTTCATCATAACTAATCCCTAAAAGCCTGCTTTCTTTAACTATTTCGGACAACTTTTCTTCTATTATCTGTAATTTTTTCTCCTTTATAAGTTCCTTGTTTTGTAATGCTACAAAGGAGCCTTTCCCTTGAACGGTTTCTATAAAACCTTCTTTTTCTAATTCCTCATAGGCTCTTTTGGTAGTAATGACCGATATACTGAGATCCCTCGCCAATCCTCTGATTGAAGGCAAAGCTTCTCCCTCCTTCAGTTCTCCTTTTATTATCATTTCCTTTATTTGATTGACAACTTGTTCATATATAGGCTCATTAGACGAATTGGATACTATAATTTTCATAGAAATCCTCCTAAAATAAACTGTTTATTTTGTATATACTGTATATATAATATATGTACAGTATATAATTATATAACTTAATTGTCAATATATTTTTAGCAAACTTTTCATGTATTTTATTGACAAAAAATCCATATTGATTTATTATTAATGTAAACTTATTTTAAAATATTGGTTTACAAAGGAGATGACATGATGAAGATATCTTCAAAAGAAATAACATTAGTGGCTTTATTTGCCGGATTAACTGCTATAGGAGCATTTGTCAGTATTCCGTTAGGTGATGTACCTATTACATTACAAACATTGTTTGTTATTCTGTCGGGACTTATTTTAGGGCCTAAATTAGCTGCTCTTTCCCAAATCATTTATGTAATATTAGGTTTGATCGGTATTCCCATATTCGCCAACTTTACGGGAGGCCCTCAGTCGGTATTAAAACCCAGCTTCGGATTCTTAATCGGATTTATATTTGCGGCTTTTATAGTAGGCAAAATAGCAAATACGGGAGAAAAAATAAATAAGAAAAGAATTTTGGCTGCTGCCTTTGCGGGAACCATAGTAATTTATCTATTCGGATTGCCCTATATGGCGTTTATATTGAACAAAATCATGGCAAAAAATCTTCCGACATCGGTTATTCTTAAAACAGGGTGTATAATATTCCTTCCGGGGGATGCTTTAAAAACCGTAATATCTTCGTTAACAGCTATAAAAGTACTGCCTAAAATAAATAAGGTACACAGCCATTAGCCAAAAACAAATTAAAGTCCTGATTAACAGGACTTTAAAAATATAAAATACCATAACTTATTTACAAACTGAGCATATTCAATGCCAGCAATATTATATAGATTATCTGCAACTATTGCTAATTCCTTATTCAATATACAATCAATGAACTCACTCCATCATAGGTCGTGACACTAAATCGTGAGCACCGCCCTCAACGATACTTGATGGCGAAACTATAGTCAAAAGAGCATTCTTTTGGAAGTCATTTATTGTTTTGGCACCGCAGCTAATCATCGCTGATTTCAATTTTGCCAGAGTTATCTGCAAATTTTCATCTAGTCCACCCACATATGGAACAAAAGAATCGACACCTTCTTCAAAAATAATATCGGGTCTGCCTGTATCTAAATAACGGCTCCAGTTTGCGGAACGTTTTGTCCCTTCACCCCAGTGTTCTTTAACAACTTGATTTCCAATATGCGTTTTTTTGCCTGGGCTTTCATCAAATCTTGCAAAATATCTTCCCAGCATTACAAAATCCGCTCCCATTGCAATTGCTAAAGAAATATGATAATCATGGACAATACCGCCGTCAGCACATATGGGAATATAAACTCCTGTTCTTTGATATAAGGCATCCCGTTCTCGTGCAATATCAATAATAGCGCTTGCTTGTCCTCTTCCTATCCCTTTCTGTTCGCGAGTAATACAAATTGAACCACCTCCAATTCCGACTTTTACAAAATCCGCACCCGCCTCCACCAAATAATTAAATGCATCCGGATATACAATATTCCCTCCGCCAATCTTTATTTTGTCTCCATATTTATTCTTAATCATCTTTATCGCATCAAATTGATATTCACTGTACCCATCTGATGAATCAACGCATAAAATATCAGCACCTGCATCAATTAGGGCAGGAACTCGATCCATATAATCCCATGTATTAATAGCTGCGCCTACCATTAAACGCTTTTGAGCATCAACCAGCTGAGAAGTATATTTTTTACTTGCATCATAATCTTTTCTGAATGTCAAATACTTCAGCCTTTTATTCCTATCAATAATCGGAAGGCAGTTAAGTTTATGCCTCCAAATTATATCATTAGCCTCATGAAGACTGATACCTTCATATGCAACAACTAATTTGTCAATTGGTGTCATGTATTTATCAAGGGAATCATTAGGATCGATTCGACTTAATCTCAAATCTTTACTCGTCACCAATCCTACAAGAATATCATTGTTACATCCATTTTCAGTAATAGCTATAGTAGAATGTCCTGTCTTTGCACGTAATCTCATAGCTGTTGCAACTGTATCTTTGGGTGATAAAGTTGTATCACTTGCTACAAAACCAGCTTTATATAACTTAACACTTCTTACCATTTTACATTGTTCTTCAATTGACTGTGAACAATATATAAATGATAATCCTCCTTCTTGTGCCAGCGCTATTGCCATTCTTGCATCAGAAACCGACTGCATAGCAGCCGACACCATAGGAATGTTTAATCTCATAGCATCAAGATCACATTTATCAGAAACCTTGGTTAGATAAGTAGTTAAAGAAATATTTCCATGTGTACAATCCTTCGTGGTTAAGCGTGGGATTAACAAAAACTCGTTAAATGTATGACTAACACCATCAATAATATCAGCCATTTTATATCACCTCTTATAATATTTTTTAGAAAATAACTTAAGCAAAACATTACTCATTTTTCGATATATTTTTTTATTTTCTTTGTAATACCCTAAATTTTAGATAGCCTAATCAAATATTGTTTTTTTAATTCTACTACCCATTAAGTATAATTTCAGGCAACACTCCTAAACTAGATATTTCATAAAACTTTGTTTTTCCACTGATATTATCATAAGTTTTTCCCTTTCGATTTATCAAAACCGAATCTAATCCATAATTGGCGGCACCCTCTATATCCTCAATAACATCATCCCCAACCATGATACAGCGTCTTTTCTCCAAAGTCTTATTTCTAAAGATAAAATTGAAAAATAATTTATTTGGTTTAGATACTCCTATTTCTTCACTAAATATGAAATTTGAAAAAATAAATTCTATACATATCCTTCCAATCCTCTGACGGATACCTCGCCTGAAAATATATTTTCAATGCTTCCGTCTTCAAACATTACAATTAACTGGCCTTCATTGTTTATATCCAAGGCTTTCCCTGTTTTTGTTTCTCCATCTTTTATTACTCTGACTTTTTTCCCTATCAAGGCAGAATTTTTTTTGCATATTTCTATTACTTCCGAAATTTCATTATCCTCTTTAAAAGGTATGTAGAATTCTTCAAATCTGTTTAATATGCCGGCCAGTAGTTCTTTTCTGTTAATTTCTTTATTTTGTTCTATTTTCAACGAAGTAGCTTTATTTATTAAATTCTCGGAAAAATCCTCTCTATCCATATTGACATTTATTCCAATGCCCATTATAACATAATTTATCATATTCAGTTCGCAGCTCATTTCCGTAAGAATCCCGCAGACTTTTTTACCGTCTATAACTATATCGTTAGGCCATTTTATTTTAGAGTATATTCCCATATCTTCTAAAGCCTTGTTTACCCCTGCCGCTCCCAGCAAAGTTATTTTCGCTACTTTCGTAGGTTCCGTTTCGGGTTTTAATATCATGCTCATCCAAATACCCTTTTTGGGGGGAGAAACCCAGTTTCTATCAAGCCTTCCCTTACCCTTTGCCTGTTCCTCCGATATAACCACTGTCCCTTCCGGATTCTTTAAAGCTATTCTTTTGGCTTCCATATTTGTGGAAGATATCGTATCAAAATAACAAATATTTCTTCCGACAAATTTGGTGCTTAAATATTCTTTTATTTCTTCGTATGTCAGTACATCAGGTACCGAAACAATTCTGTAGCCTTGTTTTGGAACTGATTCTATCCCGTACCCTTCTTCTTTTAACACATTTATGTATTTCCAAATAGCTGCCCGGGATACTCCTAACTTTTCACCTATCTTTTCTCCCGACAAAAATTCATCTTTATTGTTTTTTAATAACCTTAAAATTTCATCTTTCATATATACCACCTTTTATAGTAAAAGTCTACTTATAATATAGCATATATCGGCTGATAATTAAATTAATTACTTTCTCTCTCAAATATGATTTGATAGCAATAAGCGGCATAAACACCTGCTTTCTCATTTGGGGGAATAACAATTTGTACTAACCTCCAACCATTTTTAGCTTCTCTTAAAATTACCTCTTTACATATTTCAAAGGAATCCCCTCTTTTCGTTTTAAAATCCCTTGCAATCTGTACTTCTTCAAATTTGTATTCGTACATTTTCATCACTCCCTATCTTTTCTTATCCCTAAAAAATATATTATTACAGTTATATATCCATTTATCAGTAACTATGACATACCATATTTTATAATCAGCGTCAAGGAATTTTCCTAAATTTTATCATAAAAAAAGTGCGGGTTCTAAGAACCCGCTATAGAAGATATTTTGTAATATCTTCCTCTATATTAATATAAGAGAGCCTACTTATTTAAGATTAATTCATACAGCCTGTAAAGCATCACCGCTGTATTTCCTCTTGTTGCCTTTTCCTTGGGATTAAAACTGTTTTCGTCCAATCCCTCAAATATCCCGTTATATTTTCCTATTGCTACTCCTTTTCTTGCCCAATCCGATATTTCGTCTGCATCCGTATATTTTATTTCTTCTTCTTTCTGTTCCCTATAAAAGTTATTTTTCAGTATATTTCCTATTATCTTTGCCATTTCTTCGTTGGTTATATTGGCTTGAGGTTCGAAGATTTCCTTCGTTTTCCCATCTATAAGCCCTTCTCCATATACTGCACATACTGATTTGTAGTACCATTTATCTTTTGATACGTCTTTGAATGGCAATTCTTTATTTCCTTCTTCGTCATATTTCATCATCCTTGATATTAAGACTGCAAATTCTCCTCTTGTTATGTTCTCATTGGGAGCATATTCTTTTTCTGTTCTCCCTTTGATTATCCCTTTTGAACTCAGGCTTCTTACTGCTTCCCCTATTATATCGTTTCCTCTAATGTCTTCAAATTCTCTATCTCCTTCCTGCGGAATAAATCTTCCCGTATTCATTGTTATGAATTTAACCGTATTGTCTGTATTGTCATATACTCCTCCCAGTTCTTCTTTATTCCCTTCATTGCCTATCTGCAATACTCCTATATTAGACTGTGCTTTTATTTCTTTTGTATAAGGAATCGATATTTCTATTGGCTTGCTTAGCACTATCTCTTTTCCGGCTTCATCTTTTATTGATATTTCTACTCCATCTGCTATTTTAATAATTTTTATATCTAATTTTTCACCTCTGTTTATCAATTCTTCACATAAGGATACTATCCCCAGTTCTGTTTTTATTTCTATTGTTTCTATTCCTTCCTCTTTAGCTTTGTTTAATGCCTCTTTTGCTATGGCCAGTCCTATTTCATATCCTTGTTCTTTTCCTATTTCTATTATTTCCTTATTTTGTATGCTCCTTGTCGGCTCTATATTTTGTTCCTTAAGTTTCTGTTCTATTGTTTTTGCTGTAGTTATAAATTTATTGTTTATATAATCTTCCCCTATTGTTCTTTCTTCTTTTGAAAGTTTTACTGTCGAAAGTTTTTCTGATCCTTTTTCCACTAATTTTGCGGATATCGTTTCTATTTTCTTTCCATATTCCTTTCCTATATTTTTAACTATCTTACCTTGATTTGTTATGGTTTCATTTATTAGTTCTTCCGTTTTCTTTTCCGATAGTGTTTTGTTTATCAGTTTAAGTACAAATTCCAGTACCTTTTCCGAAGTTTCTTCTATTTCTTTTCTGTTCTCCTGCAATTTGGCTTTTTCCGATGCCCTAATAAGTATCGATTGTATCTGCGTATTCTTTGATAATACTATACTCATCCCTTCTTCTGTGGTTATCCTGTCTGCCGCTTTATTCATTATTGTTAATACGTCTCTCATATCTTGAGCTATTTTTAATGCAGTTTTCTCTTCTTTTATCTCTTTTCCGTCTCTTGCTAATTTCCCTACTGCCGATTCCACTGCCCTTAATATCTGATCTTCCGTGGAATTAGGATCTGTTACCGTTTTGTATTCTATTTCATATTCGGAATTCTTTATAGGTTTTACCTTATCTTTTCCTTCTTCTTCTCCTGTAACTTCCTTCTGAGGTATCTCTTCTCCTGTTACCGTTATTTTTACAGGTACGGGACGAATTATATTCCTTATACCTTCTCCGCTGAATCTTTCTGCCGATACATAATATGTCCCGGGGCTGTTGAATTTCAATACTGCTTTTCCGTTCTCATCAGTAACTGCCGGCTCACCGTCTACCGAAAATGCATCTTCGTTTACGTATATTTCCGCATTATCGACTTTGCCTTTTACCGTATTTCCTCTTCCGCTTTCACCGTTTAGGTCTGTTGACTCTCCTGTAAGAGTTACGGTTAATTCCTCTCCCGTTTTAACACTGGTTTTGTTGGCAGAAATCTTTGTATACCAATTCTCAAATCCGTAGGCACCAAAATACCATTCTATTACATCCCCGTCTTTAAGATAATATTCTTGGGATCCGTAATTAGGAAGCCATCTGTTTACCCTGTACATCCAACCTGACGTAGATCTGTAATCGAATTCCCTGTCTCCATCCACCATAGCAAGATACAGTGACCAACCGTAATCCTGATAATCATAATCAACCCCTGCAGCTTCCATAGCCCTTATCGTGGCATGAGCCACAGTAGGTCCTTTGAATTTTTCTTTTCCCCAACCCTTTGACGGTGTGGCGGAACTTCCGCCTGCCGGCCCTAAATAATCATCCAATCCGAACCTCGATACCTTTATATCTCTCATAGATACTACAGTATGATCATATCCCTCAATTCTTATCTGTACGGTAACTTCTTTATCGTTAGGATCCGCCGGAGGATTAGGATTGTTTGGATCCGTCGGATCGTTTATATCTTTGGTTTTTATTATGATTTCATCACTGAAATCCGAAATATTTCCAAGATTATCAACTGCTCTTATTTTATATTTATATTCCGTATTATAACTTAAGGCATCGGGATCAACAAAAGAATCTCCCTCGGCATTTCCTAAATATTTGCCGTCTCTATAGATTTCAAAATACTTTATTCCCGATTGGCTTACTGCCGTTATATTTTTTAATGTTACTTTATTTTTACTTACTTCATAATCAAATTTTACTCCCGTCGGTTTTGTTTCATCCCCGAATACTCCGTATATTGAAGAATTATTGGTAATGTTTACGGTTAACTTTTTATTGGAAACATCATTCCCGAGATATTCAAATTTGTTGGAAGCATTGTTAAAAATATATATGGCGGATTTGGTTAAATCTTCTCCTGAATTTACCGGCATTCTAAGTAAAATATCATACGATTCGTTTACGCCTTCAAGAGAAATTTCTATTATCTTTCCGTGTAATTTAAGGGAACTCTCTTCTCCCGGTTTTTTCGAATCTGTTACATCCGAGACCATTATAGTAGAAGAATCGGGATTATATGAGGATTGAGGAAACTCAACGTCTATCCCGCCGGCAAAATACATTTTACCGTCTTGAGAAATTTTTACTTTTTTACCCAGTTCAATCCTATCATGTTCATCTTCATCATCATGAGTCCAGTCGTAAATGGAACCCTTGCCCTCCACAAAGAATATATATTGATCCAATGCATAGAGAGCCTGTTCCGATGCCATGCCGTTAGTTGCCAGACTTCCACCTACTTCCGTATGAGCTATTCCTCCGTCAGCAGTTTTAAAGCTTAAAAGGGCTTCCACTAAATTTTTATTCTTTGTAAATTCAGGTCCCGTCGGATCCACCCCGTTGGTACAAAGTCCCATTATCACTTGAGAGCATGATTCCGAATTTACCGTACCCCACGAAGCAAATCCGCCCTCAGGTCTTTGAATTTGTGAAAGAGCATCTACAGCTCCTGCAATGGCAGCTTGTACCTGAGGATAATCTTTATTGTTATAGGGTGCAAGAGCAGTCATTACCATTCCGCTCATATCGGGATCCGGATCCGTTCCCTTTCCCCCCAACTGCCAACCGCCATTTGTACATTCATTATTAAGAAGATACTGAATCATCCTGTCTCTATTCCACTTAGCATCAGCCGGAATATCATACTTTTTACTGTCCACCGCTATAAGTCCGAAGGCAACTCCGTTGTTCCCTTGTCCTTCTATATCTCCGTTATATATTTTCTCTATAAGGTTATACCCGCCTATATTGGTAGGATCTCCTCCCGCTGCCGTAACTCCTAAAGTTATTCTTTCGTAATCTGTTATGTTGGGAAGAATTCCTTTATTCATTACAATATAATTTTCAGTCGATTCCAAATAACTGCTCGGAAGGCTTTTTCCTGCCCTGTTCACTCCTACGGAAACCCAGTCCATGCTGTAATGGTTGGTAAGTACCACGTCGGAAAGGACATCAACAGTACTTCTCACTTCATCAACAATAGCATCACTTATTTGGAAAGAAGCTGAATATTCCTCTTCCTCTCCGTTTATTTTCAAAATAAATTTATACAGACCTTTTTCCAATGTGGAAGGAATAACTATACTTCCGGAATTATATCCTGAGCTGGTAGATGAGGTCTTTCCTTCAATACCTATCTGATTTCCTCCTTCATCCGTTACGGGTTCATCTTTGGCATTATATAAATATATATTATAATCCGTATTTGAATTAACGCCCTTAACTCCGAACTGGAACTCAACTGTCGTTTCTTTTCCCTCAGCTATAAAGTTTTTGTTAATCACGAATCTGTCCAGCAATGCAAAATATCCGTAATATTTATCCCCGTCAATTGAAAACTCCAAAGCATATTTTCCGCTGGGAAGTTGGTTCAGTTTTCCCATGTTCTCGGGAGTGTTTAATCCTGTATTAATATTGCCCTCCAAAATCCCTTGGGATAACACTACTTCTTCCCCACTAATCAGCGGATATTTCCCGTTTATATAATCATAAACTTTGAGTTCGTATTCTTTCCCTTTATAAGACTCTCTGTCTAATCTAATATTCAAGTCAAATGTGGTATTCTTAAATATCAGGCTGTTTACATTAATCGTGATATCCGCCGTATAGCGTACTTGTAGAGCAGCGGTATAAACTTCCCCGTATCTTATCTGGAGGCTGTAAGAACCTCCATCGAGCTTATCGGGAAGAGAAATTTCTCCTTCATATTGGCCCTTGTCATCTAATTTTAAAGAATATATGGACTTTCCGTCTATTAGAACTCCCTGCCCCGAACTTTCATTATTGAGAGACAAAGTAACTTCTCCCTCAGCCCAGGCCGGAGTATCGAGTTGCACATACAATTTGTTTCCGTCAGCTGTTTTATTTATTTTCGGATACTCTCTTACGGAAAAAACCCACTGTAGACTTTCAGAAGATAATTCGTTTCCGTCCACAATCAAACTAAATAAATAATAAATAAACCCTTGGTCTTCTCTTAGTTTCAAATCATGAGGCAAAGTAAACTCTACAGTTGCCAGTCCATCAAGATCTGTCCTTCCCGAAGCCTCAATTTCGTCTGTTTCTATTCCTTGGGTTTTATTTGGCGACAGTTTGATAGTAAAATCCTTTTCGGCTTTTTCTCCTATATTTACATATATTTTAAATTTAACATCTTTTCCCCATACGGCTTTATAGGAACTAATCCACTCATATCCGTCATCTTCATCAGGTCCACCGTATACCGCATAGAGTTTTCCCTGGATAAAATTATCCGGATCATATCTGTCCGCCTCAAGGGTTATGGGATTATATACTATCCTTATTGGGATCTCCTTACACTTGATTCCTCCCAATTCAAGGACTAAGCTGTATTTGAGTGGCTTTATATCTTTAGTTAGAAGAATTTTTACACTGGTTTTCCCACTCTCGTCAAGATATCCTTCTTTTAAGGTCTTGACTTCCTCTCCGTCTTCGGTTTCACCTTTTATAACTAATTTAAAATCTTTTTTCGCTAGACCGGCAGCCTCAATCTCAGCCTCTATGGTATCCTTATTGACTTCAAATATTCTTTTTTCCCCTATATCAAATTTAGAAACGGGATCATATACTATATCTATAGGAATCTCCTTATACTCGATTCCCTCCGATTCAAGGACTAATTTATATTCGCCCGTCTCAACAGCTTTGGTTAGAGGAATTTCAATATGAGCATCCCCTGCCTCGCCAAATTTTCCCTCTTCTGAAATTCCGGTCGGATCCCCTGTTTCATCTTTTATAACCAATTCAAAATCTTTTCCAGCTAAACCGGCAGCCTCGATATCAGTCTTTATAGTATCCTTATTGACTTCAAAACTACTTTCTTCTCCTATATCGAATTTAGAAACAGGATTTTCAACATTGATAAAAGGAACGCAATAATAAACATTCTTATTTGTGTAAAAATGAATTCTTAATACTGAATTGCTATACTTCATTATATTTGCAAGAGAAACTTCTTCAGAATTGACAAGAGAAATTTCTTCCGAAGTATATCCGCCTTTTCCGTCTAATGATTTATTATTCAATAGCTCTGTGAAATCTGTGCTATCCCAGGAATCCCCATCTTTAATACATATATCTTCTATCTCACTATTAGCCATTTCAGGAATATTCAAATTTATAACAAAGCTTTCTCCTGCTTTTATACTGCCTCTATTGTAAACAACTATAGAATTCAACGGAAACGGTACGGTGTAAATATTCGAGCCCGATTCTATTCTCAAAACGGCTTTAGCCCATTTTAAATCTTCGGGAATAGATATTTCTATATCCTTCGAACCGGTATTTTCTACTGCTATTGATTCATCCGCATTATAAGGGTTAACCAAATATATTTTTAAGTCAGAACTATAAATTTCTTCATTTATGGTAGCGGTTATGCTGTCATTGATAAACCTTCCATTCTTGTCATAAGTATTAATTCCGGTTTTATCGTAAGTAACAATATCAGTAAAATTTATATTTACCTTTTCGACAGACAGTTTCGAATCACCAACAGCAAATTTCAAAGCATACGTATTGTCATTTATGTCGTTGGATGCAAGATATCCCGGTATCGAAATGTCGATACGGCCCGTCCCGTTCTCATCTAATGTTACCTTATCTAACGAACCTTTATCTTCTCTAGTATAACTGTCATAAAAAATTACATCCACATTTTCATTTTTATGTTCCGGATAATTTATAGTTCCCGTTATATTTTCTCCTGCCGAAAATATATCTTTATCAAAGCTTATCCCTTCAGATACTTCCGACTGTTCTTCAATTTCATCATTCTGTTCGGACTTTTCTTGGTCTTCCCCATTAGAAACAATATCCTTGTTTTGACCGGTTTCTTCCGGAACTGCAATATCCTTTGTTTCTTCCCCTCCTTCCTTCCCCGGAATTGTTGTATCTTCCTCATTGGATTCCTGAGGAATTACATCATTTTCTTCATCTGCATGATTTTCCGTATTCAAATTGTCCTGTGCATATGATATACCCCTCGGAAAATCCTTAGAACGAAAAATCTCTTCGTAAAAAGAACTTCCGTTAGTAAATATCATTGTCAAAACTATACATAATGATAAAATACGTTTGAACCTTTTCATTAACATTCCCCCTCTTTATAACTAAAAAAATAAAAGTCCCGGTTTCCACATAGAATCCGAGACTTTTTAACAGTCAACAATTTATAATAAATTTCATTTTACCTCAATCCCGGAAGGTTAACGTTATCCCCATATAGGCAGGTCTCCTGACTTATGGCTCAACGCCGCCTTTCCCCTTCCCAAAAATAAAATTTTCAGTGGTATATTTGAAAGGCCGCTCCCCACTTACAGTGACCGGATCGCTCAGGATTTTCACCTGATTCCCTTTTAATCTCTAAAAACAGAGAACCTAAAGGTAATATTCAATTATTCAATAGTTTACTTCCAAATCTATTTTTATTATATAACATATTTTGATTATAAACAACACCATAAAAAATTAATTATTATTCAAAAATATAATATTTATAAAAAATAAAGGAGATATCATGATGATATCTTCTTTATTTTTTACTGAGTTCCCCTTAAAAACTTTTAATAAAAATGAATATATTTATATTAAATATTCTATAACTGTACCCTCACTATCTCCGATTTGACAATTTTAGGGCAATGGTCTGGATTTTCTGTTTCTCCATACCATTTTCCTTCCACATAAGCTTTTACATTTTTCCCCTTAAACTTTTTTAAATTAGTTTCATTAAACACGGCTTCTCCGTCGTTTATTGTGGCATATATTTTATTTCCCGAATCATCTTCCAATACAGCTCTGCCTTCATCTAACGGAACCGTAATTATCTGCCAATTCCATACATCTTCAAATATCTCTGCCTCTACATTTATTATCATGTTCCCTGATGAATCAAAGTCTATATCATTATCATCAAGGATTGGGAAATAGGTATAAGACGGACATGCATAGTACCATGTAATTTTATCTCCCTCTGAAACTTTAGAGTTGGCCGGATCCCCTGCGGAATATCCATGAAGAACATTATTCACTCTGAACATCCATCCCGAATAATAATCTTCATTGGGAAGATATCTCATTTCATATTCCCCGTTTATTCCTCTGACATAAGTTCCGGCACCTGAACCGGAAGCATCCAAAGGAATGCCATTATCTGAACAAATCCTCTGCAGAACATCAAAGTATGTTTCGTCTGTATCTGCTGCAACTTCTTCACTTTGAAATACAATGCCGCCTTTATCCGAGGTGCTCACTATTTTATAGCTTATTGTGGCGGGAGCTCCAAAGACTACATTTGATAAAAATAAAGTCAATACCAAAATCAGTATACTAATACTTCTGAACTTGTTAATTTCTTTAAATTTTTTCATAATATTTCCTCCTTAGATTTTTTATTTTTTAAAGTAAATACCTTTTGCTGCTGTGTATCTCCTCCTTTCTGAACTCTTATGTTTATCCCTTGTCCCCCCTTACCCTAATTTTGTAAAAAAATAAACAGCTCTGACTTCCGATAAAAGTCAGAGCTGTTAAACTCGTTAAATATTATAATTTACGATATTTATTATATTAAACAGTTAAGTATAGTTTCACATGTCCCTTTCATCGGAAGGTAATGCAATATGTCTAAGCAGGTATCCTGACTTGTGGATCAAAGCAACGTTTTCCTTCGTCTTCCCATTTACTATCTAAACAGTGACTTCTTGAAGGAACGCTCCCCACTTACAGTGACCGGATCGTTCAGGATTTTCACCTGATTCCCTTTTAATCTTTGTCTTGAGATAAAGAACTCAAACAATTTATTATTAAATTGTTAAAAGTTTAATTTTTTTACTATAATCAGTATACCATATAAATCTAATTACTTCAATATTTAACAATCAAATTTTGTAATATTTTTAAACTTTCTTTAAATGATATTTTATTGTACAAGCATGAATATTTTGGTAAAATAAAAGAAAGGTAATCGGAAAAAGCAGGGTGTGTTTGCCGGTGGTGCGGTATGACTGCATATCAAGCAATATCATTAATGATTGCGTTTGGCGTGTTGTTGGTATCGCTTATCTCCTATTTAGATAGGAATAACAATCGAAAAAACTAATCACCCTGCCACTAACAGGGTGATTATATAATGTAATCAACTTGATGGTAACCGCACCATTGCGGTACCGATTACCTTATTAATATTATACCATAAACAGTTAAAAAGTAAACATAAAACAATTTTGAATTTTCTCTTTTTACTTATTTTACCAGCCATATCAATAAAACAGCAAACCATACCACATTTTCTAAATTCATAACTACGGTATTAAGTTTTAAGTATTTTAAAAATTTTGGTTTTTTATTAATACTACTGTTAAATAACATATTTAAATAAAAAAGGGTCAATATACAATAAACAATACCTATCATGAAAAATATTGTTTGTTCGTTTAATTTAAAGCAAATCGTAAGAAATATAGCCCATATGCCTTTAAGAAACCCAGCCGTTAATTCAACTAATCCGCCTAAAAGGCCATTCAACATCCATTCATCTCTGTTCTCCCATAAAATCTTGTCTGTACCTTGAACCTTTGCAGAATATGATAAATGACCTGCTTGTAACAGCATCGTAAATATAAAAAGTAAAAGCGACAATACGCCAAATATTGTCCCAATCATCAAAAAGTCATACTCCTTCATTTTAATATAAATTGCAAAAGGGATCGGAAGCCAACAAATAAACATTAATGACATTAACAAGTGCAAAAACCCGCTTTCATTGTCTAACAACAATCTCTTAAATGAGCAGGCTATAAACATGAATAAAAGTATTCCGATTACTCCCATAATCAAGGTTATAACAGTCAACAATAATTCCTCCTTTCTCAATACAATTTAGAAAAATAAACCTATTAAGACAATAAACTGAAGTATTACATAACGATTATTCATACTAATAATATCACAAAAGAAAAAAGAGAAAAAATTAATCTTTATCTTATAAATCGTATTTTATTTTAACTCTGTCAAAAATCTTTTTCCAACTCTTACTGAACATGAGTATAAATACCACATTGGAAACTGCATGGTTTAAATCCACCTTAAAACTGGTTATACATGACACTAAAAATACCTGAAAGGAAAATGAATCAGCACCGAAATACAGGACATACCATATATTCATTATCCAGCCAAATAAAAATCCCCATATAAATCCAAATATACTCTGTCCGATTATATTCTTCATAAATTTTGTATTTCTCAATATTCCCGCCGAAACCCCCATCATTCCCCAGCAAAACATCTGCCATATAGTCCAAGGTCCTTGGCCCATAAACATATTTGAAACAAATGCCCCCAAGGCGCCGACCATAAATCCCGCTTCCTCTCCAAAGGAAAGAGCAGTCATTATTATAACAAAGGATGTGGCTTGTACACTGGGTATGGCTGCAAAGGGAACCCTGCCGAGAACCGCCGCCGATGCCAGTATGGCAATCAGTACCGTATTTTCTGCTTTCAGTTCTTTTCTTTCAAACTTAAGAAAAAAGGGAACTAATGACAAAAAAATTATCAGAATACTGAAAATCATATAATGTTTATCCGTCCACAATACCGAAAATATCAATATAAGTATACTTCCAAGCAAAATTAAAATGATATATTTTTTCGAATTAATCATCAATTATCAAATCCTCCTTGATAACCCCTTGAGGTATTATATCTCTGAATATCCTGTTAATAGCTGTTGTGTAGAAATAATTTCTGCTGAAAAACAGAGAGGGAATATCTTCAACGGCTATTTCTCCGTTAAACAGCAAAGCACATCTGTCGGAATTTTCCGCTGCAAATTCCAAATCATGAATAGACATAATTACAGTCATTCCTTTGTTTTTCAATTTATCTATAATATGTTTAAGAACATCTTTAGATATAACATCCATCCCCTTAGTGGGCTCATCTAAGAGAATCACATCTGGATTTGTCATGAGTATGGAAGCCAATATCACCTTTTGTTTTTCTCCTCCGCTCAAATCATATGGATGCCTCTTCAATAAATCTTTTATAGAAAAAAGTTCTATAATCCTTTCGAATTTTTCATTTCTAAAATCCTTATTTTCTTTTTCCTTACATATTTCTTCTTCCACGGTGTCATAAAGAAAATAGCTCATTGGATTCTGAGGGAGATATCCTATTTTAAAATCATTCGATAAGATCTTTCCCCTTTGAGGTTTGAACATTTTCCCTATTATTTTAAGAAGAGTCGATTTTCCGGTTCCGTTGCCCCCCAATACTGATAATACTTCTCCCTTGTATATTTTCAGGTCTAATTTGTTTAAAATATATGGACCTTCTCTTACATACTTAAATGAAATATCCTTCAAATCCATAATGACGGAATCGAAATTTTTTGAATTAATTTCTTTTCCTTTTATTTTATTTATATCTATGCCGCTGAGCCATCTTTTCCCTTCCCTGACCGTAATGGGAATATTGCCGATTGCCGGATTCTTCTCCTTTTGAAAATAAAATTGGGTTATTGTCGGAAGAAATTTCATATATAATTTATCTTTCTTATCATATATACTTTTGGCAACCTCCTTAGGCCTTCCGTCATACTCTATTCTCCCATTCTTAATCATAATAATCCTGTCGGCTATAGGAAAAACTTCTTCCAACCTGTGCTCAGTCATTAAAACCGTCATAAAGAAATCCCTGTTCAACCTATATACCATCTGAATAAAATCTTTGGCTGAAACCGGGTCAAGCTGAGAAGTAGGTTCATCGAGAAGAAGTACTTTCGGATGAAGACACAGTACCGATGCTAAATTGAGTATCTGTTTCTGTCCTCCCGACATGTTTTTTATCTCATCGTAAAACTTATTTTCCATTCCAAAAAAATTGAATATCTCTCCAATCCTCTTTTTCATCTCCTCCGAGGAATATCCTAAATTTCCTAAAGAAAAAGACAATTCATGGCATACTGTATCCGTCACGATTTGAGCTTCCGGTTCCTGAAATACCATCCCTATTTCTTCAACTGCAATTTTCCTATCCATTTTTTCAATGGACTGTCCCTTATACAATATCTCCCCTTCTTTTCCCCCGTTAGGTGCAATTTCCTTTTTCAACTGATTTAAAAGGGTAGTCTTTCCGCATCCGGAAGGACCGCATAATACTAAAAATTCCCCCTCTTTTACCGAAAAGGAGATATTATCCAAAGCCTTCTTCTTTTGATTGGGATAAGTAAAGGATAAATTTTTTATCTGAATTTGTTCCATTTCAATCTGTCCGTCCCTTCCAAAACAATAGGAATACTCATATATAAAATAAATAATATGTACAGAAATACATCTTTTAAATTAAACAATATATTTCCCACTTTCGGATAAATTTCAAATTTTCCGTAACCTAAACCGTGCAAAACAATTATCAAAAATATTAAAGACAAAAGAACCAAGAAAACCGTCCAATCCCTTTTATCCATCCTGTAGTTATTATAAAAAGTTCTCCTGTGTACAACTCCGTATCCTCTCCCTTTCATGGATCTTGCCGTCTCAATGGATTCTTCCAAGGACCAGGCGATAAGGACATTTAGTATTTTCATTCCGTTTTCCAGCCTTTTTTTAATTTTTCCCTCTTTTGTACTGATTCCCCTTTGCTCCTGAATCAGTGATATATCTTGAATTCTATCCTTTAAAAGAGGCACAAATCTCAATATCATCATGACAATCAGTCCCGTATTCGGTGATATATTTGAAAAAAGAAACAAAATTTTTTCATTTGTCATTATTTGATTAAATGATATAAATACAAAAAGTATGATTAAGAGAGAAAACATCATTACAATCCCGTATACTACGGATTCCAAAGTGATAGGACGGCTGAAAAAATAAAAAATTATCGTATTCCCTTCATGGGATATGAAAGGGTTTATCAAGGCTACCATCATTCCTATAAAGAGATAAAACTTCAAACTTTTTTTTAAGGTTCTTCCCTCATCTCCTATATAATTGATAAATATGGTTAAAACCAAACCCGTAAATATAAATAAGGGATGCTTTATCATCATGGAAAAAATTATTACTCCTATGTAATATATTAAACAAGGGAGGGGGTGCACAGATGAAAATCCAATATTCCTGTCACGGGCTAAATATTTTTTTTGACTTTCAGCTATATTTTTCATCTGTTCTTCCCTCCAATTAGATTTAATTGTTAATATTCAAAAATTGATATAAGCTCCATGCACATTGAGCTCTTGTAACTGGTTCTTTAGGCTGAAAATTTTCATATACAAGACCTTTTTCCTTTGCCAAATTTATATACCCTTCAACCCAATCTCCGCCTCCTGTTTTCAGTTTGTCGTCCTCTTCTTCAAGACCTGCCGCTCTTATTAAAATTATCATAAGCTGTTCTCCCGTTATGGGATCTTCCGGTTTAAATGTATCTTCGGTAACTCCGGTGATATATCCCTTTTCCGCACTTACTCCTATATTCCCGTAGGCCCAGTGGTCTTCAGGTACATCATTAAATTTACTTTCTCCCGAATAATCTCTCGCTTCGTTTCTGAATCCCTTCCCGTTGTTCAGCATCTTTGTAAATTCAGCTCTTGTTACGTTATTATCCGGTTTAAAAGTACCGTCGGTATATCCCGATATGATATAGTCATAAACCAAATCCGCCGTTTCTTTAAATGCATAATCTCCCGGTTTATAATCCTTAAAAAGATATTTTTCCCCTTCAGGTCTGTACTTTTCATAAAGCATATCGTAGGCTGACTTCTTGTTATAGGCATCTGCCATTCCGTATAATGCTTCATAAGTAGACATACTGTTTTCATATACATCTATCATATCGTCTTCTTCCAATACATGAACAAAGCTTCCGTCGGAATTCTGAAATCTCAGAAGAGATGTAACGGGGTTTTGTCCCTTTGTATTTGTCCATTCAGGCCCCATGGGATCCTGTCCGAGTAATGTCAATGCCTGTATGGCCCATGCACAGCTTTCGGGATTGTCGGTCCCCCAGGAATGAAATCCTCCATTCGGAAGCTGTTCATCATGTAAAAACTGTATTGCTTTGGCAACTACAGGATTCGATTCATCTTCCCCAAGTATGGCAAAAGCCATCAGTGCTGCTGCCGTCATATCCACATCGGAAACAATATAATCATAATCCTTAGGATTATCAAAATATTTTACATCCCAAGTAAATCCTCCATCCTTATGCTGCTGCTTTTCAAGCCATTCCACACATTTATCCCTATTCGGTATTGGTTCTCCGGCACAATGTAGAGCAATAACCCCAAATATATGAGCATTTATTAAATTGTCCCCCACGGGTTTCCCTGTTTTATTATCCGCTACGGAATCTGCAAAATGCCCGTTTGGAAGCATTGTATCTTTTACAATCTGAACCAAATTCATCCCGGCGAAGTTTCTCGGATCCTTTCCCGCCGCACAAATACCGATAATGGTTCTCTGAAAATCTGTATTCTTGGTTTTGGAAAGACCGACCCCGTTTTTAGCTTCTTCTTCTCTGAAATAAGCTGCATTTTTTCCGTCTACGGTCCACTTAGGACCGCTTACATCTTCTCCGAATCCGAATAATCCAAGGGCAGGCCAATCCATTATTCCTTCATATTTTTCCGACTTATAGGTTTTATGATAATATTCTATTGTTTTCTGAGCCGCCTTATAAAGCTCTTCCCTTGTTAACGAGGATTCGTTAGCGGCAAAAACACCTGTACATATATTTGTTGATATAATCAAAACGAGCAATAACGATACAATTATTCTTCTCCTTCTATTCATTCATATCCCTCCCATTATTTTAAATACGGTACTTTTTCAACTCCATTCTTAGAAACCACTGCTCCGAAACAATCCTTGATCTTTTGGGGTTCATTGAGAAGCACGTTATACGCCATTTTAAATCCTTCATCATCGGTTCCTGTTACAACCCATATGGGCTTTGTGCTTCCTATTCCTGCTGCATAAGCATATATTGCCCCTCCCTGGTCATAGGAAGAAACAGTTTCCCCTTTAAAGTTTAACGCATGGACTTTCCCCCCCTCAAATTTTGAATTAACTCCGACAAATTTATTTTTTTCATTGATATCCTTCATCAGATTTATTTCTTTTCCTTTGCTGTTCGTTATATTGCTTTGGGTAACCAAATCATCCCAAACACCCAATACAATATAATATTTTTTGGGGTTTTCGATA
The DNA here is from genome assembly GCF_004103715.1 of Acidilutibacter cellobiosedens. Lineage (NCBI taxonomy): Bacteria > Bacillati > Bacillota > Tissierellia > Tissierellales > Acidilutibacteraceae > Acidilutibacter > Acidilutibacter cellobiosedens. The sequence continues at coordinate 3,452,482 of NZ_CP035282.1, forward strand.
AGTGTTGCATCATATTTTCCTATATCTATTTGTGTAACTCCTTGTTTTTGCAAGCTTTTCTTTAACCTCTCAGCCTCATTGGCATAAGAAGACGTATACAATATTACGGTTCCCGGATTTTTCCCCTGAAATCCACTCTTAAAAGGTTGCGGATAAGAGCCTATTACTGCGGGTATAAACATTGTTATACTCCAATCGTGATAATCCCACCATATTACATCTCCCGGTTTAGGCCTGTATTCCGCTACCCCTATAGGAGCAAGGATGCCGTTGACCCAATAAAACCAGTCTTCTTTCTTTCTTTCATCTCCCGTAAAAAATGTATATTTTGATTCAATGCCGTTAATGGCATTAACGAATCCTCCTCCATATCCGGTTTGAATATCAAGATTCCTAAACAGGACTTCCATTCCCACTTCGTCTTTTACCATTCCCACATTTTTCGCAAAAATTTTTTTATGCCCAAATCCTGTAGTGACTATCAGATTAACTTTATATGGACTTTCAATATCTCCCGATGATTTATATTCATCGGAATTTTTCTTTGCCGGTGTGCCTTCCTTGTACTTCTTTTCTCCCTGGACAGGCCCTTTATAATTTTTGTATGTTACACCATCTATCACTACCACATTTTCTTCTTTTTTTGTCTCTTCCGTCTTTTTATCTTGGGATTTGTCTTGCTCACCCTTTGTTTCTTCCGTATTTTTATCCTTTTCTTCCTTTTTATCCTCTTCTTTATTTTTTAAAATCTCTACAGGGCTTTCTCCCTTTGACCCTGATATGTCATTGTTTTCTTTATTTCCCTTATCTTCAATATTAGTTATTTCTTTAGTATTGCTTTTCCCGCATCCCGTAAGAATTGAAAAGGACATTATCAAAATCAACAAAACAGATATAAACCTTATTACTTTCTTTCTCACACTAATTCCCTCCAAACTTTTTTCTGACCCAAAGATCCGATACAAATAAAATTCCGGCCAAAGGTAAAAATATATAATTCATATTTATATCAGAATAACTCTTATCCTTTATAGGAAGTGAAAAAATTTCCGTTTCACCGTTTATTACAGTGTATTTACTCATAAGTTCCAAATTTTTATCCTTTTCTTCCTCCAAAAAATATTCCGGAGAATAATCTAAGTACAGCACTCTTGTATATAATGAATTTGAACCGTCTTCATTGCTTACCTTTAAATTAACTATATAACTTCCTTTTTTATTTAATATTATATTTTGATTGAATTTTCCTTTTTCATACTGTTTCATAGCGAGTTCGTAATTTTTTCCGTCGGGTTCCGTAACGGATATATCGACTTTTTCCCCATTTTTCTCAGTATCCACATATATATCAGCATTCCCACCTTTTTGGATAATCTCAATGTGATCTTCTCCCGAATTTCTTTGACTTAAAAGATAGTCTATTATATTAGACCAGTTTTTCTCAAACCCTTCCCATTCTATCCAATCTTTGCTCCACTTTCCGCTTAAATCGGAAGTCCACACCAAAACATTTCCCGAACCGTATTGCCATTCTGCCAAAAGGGGTTCATCCAAATCGGTTTTCAATATTAAATTTGCCCTGTCCTTTAAGCTGGTGGAAATATATCCCTTTATTTTAGGCAGAAAATTTTTGTTTATTATTCCCGAACTATTGACCAGTTGGGGATAAAAGGCTCTCTCGTTTATATACTTTCTTGTTGCCATATAGGTTTCCTTGGCAAATATTTTAGGAATATCTGCCGGATCTTCTACATAATAACTTCTCCCCTTTGTTTCCTCACTTAGATATTTTAAAAACTTCTCATCGGAATCCTTTCCCACGGCAATTGTCGATAAGGTAATTTCCTTTTCTTCCATCTCCTTTAATATATCTTCATACCCTTCCTTTTCCCCTTCCCCGTCGCTCAGGAGTATTATGTGATTTATTTTGGTATTACCTGAAGACAGTGACTTTATACTTTCCTTTAAAGAAGGCATTATCAAGGTCCCTCCCTGAGCTTTCAATTTTCCTATACTTTCTTCAATATTTTTTTTATCCTTGATTTTCCCATAGGGAACAACCCATTCTGTCCTATCCGAAAATCCTATTACTCCTGCCCAATCATTGTCATCCAATATATCCAGGGAAGATATAGCCGCTTCTTTGGCAATTTCTATTTTTTTTACGCCTCCTGTTTCATCTTCCATACTTCCCGAAGTATCTATTGCCAGAACAATTCCCGAATTAGGCTTCTTTTCATTTCCTTTTATCTGACTTTTAACAGGAAGCATCGATTCCAATAAGGTATCCTTATAATTTCCCATGGAGAAGGTGTTTTCTCCTCCTATTACCAGAAGGCCCGTCCCCTCTTTCTTAACACAGTATTCCAAATTTTTTTCCAATTCCTCCGATATATCATCATGGGAAACATTGGTCAATATTATTTCGTCAAACTGTACCAAATAATCAACAGAACCGTTCACTTCTTTCGGAGTATAATGGGATATCTGAATACCTATACTGTTTAAGAGATTAGTCACATTTTTCGTATCTTCCTTTGTGCCCAAAATCAATATCTTTGGGCTCCCGGCGGGATTTAATCCTATAGTGAATACATTATTATAAGAGTTTGTATCTCCGTCAGCTTTTATCTCTCCCTTTAAACTCTTCCAACCGCTGTCCTCGGGGGAGATATCATATTTTAATGAATTCAAGCCTTTTTTTATTTCTATTCTTTTATTCAGTATCTCCTTCTCATCTCCATAGAGATGAAAATCGGCAGTTGTACCGTAATTTGAATAAATTTCTACCGACAGTTGAAATTCCTCGTTATTATAAATTTTTGCAGGTACTTTCATGGATTTCAGCTGGCAGTCATTTTTATCCGCTCTTTTTAAAGGATATATGAACAAATTAACATTTTCTTCTTTTAATTTTTCTTCTACCTGTTGATAACTTCCCAAATTTTCAATCCCATCTGTGAATAACACAAGATTTTTATTAACATCCTGAGGAAAAGAGTCCAAAGCAAACCGAATTCCGTTTTCAATATTTGTAAAATCAGGGTTTACATTTGTATTAAATGCAAATTTTTCTTTCTTATCGGTCAAAGGCATGTCCGTCATTGCGTTTTCCCCGAAGGAAATAACTTCTGTAAGGCTTTTTTTATCCTTCTTCTGAATTTGTTCGTTTATATATTTTTCTATTGATTCTTTACTTTCAGCCGTGCTTAAGGATCGGTCAACCAAAAATACGGTATCGTCTTTTTTATTAACTCTGTGAATTCTTATGTCAAAAAGAGAAAGAATCAAAAGAATAAAAACTCCCGTTCTTAAAATAATCCACAAATTCTTTTTAATTTTAGAAAGCATTTTTGTACACCTTCCATTCCATTACTAACAATACCAAAGCCAAAAGAATCGAATAATTTTTAATCGGCTTTAAAGGAGTATAGGAAACGGCTTTTCTTTCGTTGGCATCTCTATTATTCATATCCCCTACAACCAACTGAGAAGGCGGGTTTGTAAATTCTTCTTTATCTAAAAGATAATCTCCGTCAAAAAACCAGCCGATACTTTCCTTTATAACTATGGGAAAATATGGAGTCATTACAAAATTGGTATTATTGAAGTCCAATGAAGAATACATGACCTTTTCGCCTTTCTTCATGCCGTAAACCATGAAGGAACCCCCTTCTCCTTTCAGCAAAGGGTGAAAATTCTTTATATCATTTAAATACTTAGCATTGTTTACATATGTTTTGCTCATGTCCAAGTCTGATAAAAAACTTCCCTCATCTTCGTGAATTTCTTCAGTCCGGGTTTTTAAGCCAGAAATTTCCCACTCGGGATCTAAATACCATACGCCTGAATCTTCAATATTATTTTCAGCGGATTGATTATCGGCAAATATATATAAATCAAATTTTTTATCACCGGAAGAAATCTTGTCCTTCTTTACATAATTAATTTGAGGAATACTTTTCAATGCACTGTCAAAAAAAAGGTTATCCCCTACTAAAACCACGCTCTTCTTATATTTCTGTCCCACAGGAATCGTATATTTATTGTCTTCCGATAAGGAATCCTCATTTTCTATGCTGACAATAAATACATTTTTTTCCTTTTTAGGGTGAAAAAACATATCCTTTTCTTCTCCAGGCCCGATTGACCATTTATCTATAGCCTTATTCCCTTCTTCATCGGATATTGATATATGAACTTCTTTTCTCTTTGAAGAATAATTTTTTATTTTATATATCAAATCTCCGTTATAATAATCATAGTAACCATATGTAATTCCCAAATTATCAAAATCCTTCCCTACTTTTATTACACTGCCGTCAAAATTTACATCCTTATCCGTTATGAAAACTTTTTCTCCATCAAACTGAGATTTTATTTCCGAGAACTTGTTCAAATTCAGCGGAAAATCCGAGCAGCTTATTTTTTTTAGTATATCAATTCCTTCCTTTTTACTTCCCCTCTCAAGAAGTACATTTTCATCACTGTCTATAAGGACTAAATTTATCCTTACATCATCCTTTAAAGTATGAAGAAATTTGTTTATTTCTTCTTTAGCCAATTGGAAGTGGCTTTCTCCCTTCTCCACAGAATTCATGGAGATGGAAGAATCCAAAAATACCGTTATTTCATCTTCAGCTTTTCCTTTAACCAAATACGGATCCGATAATGCCAAAGCTATTGATATTACAATCATAATCTCTAAGAACAGAAGAAGGTATTTATTGATATTTTTTGTTCTGATTCCTTCTGCTTCTTTTAAAACTTCATCCCATATTTTTATACTTGATATCTTTATTTCCTTTTCCTGATGTTTTTTAAAATAAAGAAGCAGAATAAGAGGTATAAGAAGTACCGGCCAGAGGCCCTGCATATTCAAAAGTCTCATTTACATACCTCCAATAGTCTTTCTTAGAATTTCTTGAGGGGAATCGCTGCTTAATGCAAAAGTATAAACTATATCCCTTTTAAGAGACATGCTTCTGTTGTTGTCTATAAATGAATTAATCTTTTTTTTGTACATATCCTTCATAATCCTGTTAATATCTATCTTTACAATTTCATTAGTCTCCTTATCAATTAACTTTAACTTATCGTTAACTTCAGGTTCTACTTCATCTTCGGATAATATTTGAATAAATAAGACTTCCTCTCCTCTGCCGCATAAAAAATCCAGTACTTTATCAATATTCTCACCAAATCCGTCTGTTATGAGAAAGGTTATTCCTCCTCTTTCTCTGTTGAATTCATTTAATCTTATGATATTTTCATAATCGGTCATGCCCTCACAACTTATGCTATCCAACACTTTAAAAAGTTGATAAAATTTATCTTTGCCTTTAATTGATGTTTCCCCATATGTTCCATTATTAAGGGGAATAAAACTGAATATATCTCCCTGGTTCAATGTCAGATATCCTATCCCTTTAGTTAATGTCTTTGCAAGATCGAATTTCACGGAAGTTCCATAGTCCATTGAAAGGCTGTTGTCCATTATCACTTTTATATGTATTGTCTTTTCTTCTGTAAACTGCCTTATATATAAATTTTTGGTTCTCATGTATGCCTTCCAATCGATTCTTCTGACATCATCCTGAGGAATATATTGTCTATGATCATAGAAATCCATGGAATTTCCAAGACTCTGGGATCTATAATTTCCTGTCTCGCCGTAAGTCAGCTTTTTCCTCGGCTTGATCTTTAAATCACTTATCTGTCTGAGAAAATCATCCATTTATTTCACCTTCTTCAGCACTTCCTCTATTATATGATCTGCTGTCATTCCGTCAGACATTGCTCTGAAATTCAAGCAAATCCTATGTCTCAAGGACAAATAGGCGGAATAATATAAATCCTCCAACGATACGTTATACCTTCCTTCAATTAAAGCTTTAGCTTTGGCTCCCAAAATCATTGATTGAGTTCCTCTCGGACTTGACCCCCATTTTACATATTCCCTGACAATATCCGAACCGGTCTTTTCCGGATGAGTTTCAAGTGTTATTTCTACGGCCTTTTCCTTTACTCTTTGACATAAAGCCACATGTCTTACTACTTCCTTCATCTGAAGAACATCATCTTTTCCGGCCTTTTTCTCTATATTTAATTCTTCATTGTCTCCCACAGTCAAATTCACTATATCCATCAGTACCTTTTCATCAGGCATATCTATATTCAGCTTAAACATGAACCTGTCCAGCTGAGCTTCGGGAAGAAGATAAGTTCCTTCCATTTCAATAGGATTTTGGGTGGCAAGAACAAAGAAGGGTTCCTCCAGCATATAAGTATTTTTGCCTACAGTTATGGATTTTTCGGCCATGGCTTGAAGAAGTGCGCTTTGAGTTTTGGGAGTCCCTCTGTTTATCTCGTCTGCTAATATCAAGGAACTGAATATGGGTCCTTTTTCAAAGGAAATATCCATACCGTTTCCGTTATTTTTTATTATCTCGGTACCGATAATATCCATAGGCATCAAATCGGGAGTAAACTGTATTCTTGAAAATGGAAGATCCAATACCTTTGACAAAGTTTTTATTAAGAGGGTCTTCCCAAGACCTGGTGCTCCCTCCATAAGTATATTACCGCTGCAAATTATTCCTATCAGTGTATTGCTCACCACTTCATCCTGACCTATAATCTGCTTTTTTACTTCTTTCAGTACACTCTCAAATTTTCCCTTGAAATTCAGTATCATATTTTCTTCCATCTATTTTTCCTCCGTTAATATTTCAAAATATCTGTTTACAAGCTCTTTATTTTTCTCTGGTATCTTATATTTATTAATGTACTTTAATTTGTCCTTCTCAAATTCTCTATAGCTTCCGGTAAGTAAATTATCAATTCCCGATGTTCCTATACCATTTTCATTGGAGTTTGTAATTATATCTCCTTTTTCTCCCTGGACTCCCTGTATATTTAAAAGGTTGGATTTTTCGTTATCTATTCTTGTGGACTTCGTACTTTTTTTCACATTCCCTTCTTGCAAAGAAACATCATTTTCCCCTTTGCCGTCTCCTCCGATTCCTCCGCTATCATCATAATCCCCGAGGCCTTTTCCTGCTATGGATTCTTTGTAGTCTCCCTTATTTCTTTCACCTTCTTCGTAATTATCCCTTTCTCCAGAGGTAAAACTTTCGGTTTTATCCTTACCTCCGATACTCTCAAATCCGTTCCCGTCCTTGTCCAAAAATCTCTCCTTCATGTCATTCAAATCCACCTGAGCTGTCTCTACGGAATTTGAAAGAGATTTTCCATCAGCAATATTCCTAACATTCTCCTTCCAATCATCGGACTTCAATTCCCTTTCCATTTGATTTATAACATTTAAGTCCTTTTGAGACATCTTTTCTTCTCCGTCGGATTTCATATCTTGAATATTTTTTAAGGCTTTTTGCCTATATTCTTCCGACAAATCGCCGGAAATGTTGCTCACTTCTTTATTAAGGGAGGATTGAATCCCCGTCCCGTTAAAAATACTTGCTATTATACTATTATCTTGATCATATTTCTTATTTATATTATCCAAATCCCGTTGGGCATCTAAAATATGATAGGCTCCTTCTTCATAATCATAAGTATCCGAAAGTTTATCTATCAGTTTTTTTAATGTTTTCTTCATCTCTTTTTCTTCTTCTGATGTAATATTGCCGTTTTTTTCTTCTTTTTTAAGATCTTCCACAATATTTTCTACTTTTTTTCCTTCCTCTTTTAAATCCTTATTTATTTCTTCTCCGCTTTGTGCAATATCCCGTTTATTTGAAGGAATAAAAAATATCCCCAGGGAAATAAAAAAAATAATCAATGATATTAAAATCATCTTTTTATCTATCTTAATATGATATTTCTTCCCTATATCTTCCTCTGAAAGAGCTTCCCTCATCTCATCAAAAAAAGCATCATATATTTCTCCATGACAGTTTCTGTATTCCAAATAAGTTGAAAACCTTTCTTTAAACCCTGTATCGTCTCCAATTTCTGCTGTTTCTTCAATGGATGGAATTTTGAAAAGAGAATAAAGCACTCCCAATAATAGTCCCCCTTCAACAATATAAAAAATCTTTTTCCCTACATAAACTATCGGGAATACATGACTTAAAACGGCCATCAAAAAAACCGTGCCGGAAATCCCCAATCCAAAATAGACAGTGGTATTTAATAATCTGTTCAGCCATATCTTTTTTCTCAATTTTTTTAAAACAGTAAAAGCATTATTTTTTTTCATAGCAAGGCCTTCCATGCTTAATAAGTATACTTATTCCCAAGGATATTAAAATCCAGAATATGCAGAAAATACCCAAAGGTTTGTGTCCCAGATAATTTGGCTGACCCAGCTGTGAAGCAGCCGTTCCCGCCGAGGTCATCACGGGATTTAAGAAAAATATAAGGGGAATTCTCCTGTCGAATATCGATACTATAACTAAATTCCTATATTCATAATAATAATAAAAGAATATCAAACTGAATATTATTACCGTACATATAAATATCTTGAGTATAAGCTGTATATGAAAATCACTTTTTCCTTTATACATCATCATGTTTTTAATGCTGATAATTACCATTGCCCATATATATTGGATAATAAGAGGGAAAAGGCCGTACAATCCGCTCATATTGTTTACCGATAAGAGTAAAATCGTATGAGGAAAAGAAGATAATGTAAACATGGCAATATGAAAAAATCCTTTCTTTTCCCATTCCCACAATGTTATGAGAATCGAATTCAATATTAATTGAAATATGGAATAATAAAGATACATTTTACCCGTTAAATCTTCCTCGTAAGAATTATCCGTTAAAATTATCATGAAAAAACACCCTAAAAGAACTATGGTATTAATCAATACATAACTGAATATCAGCTCTCTGTTTTTTTTACTCATCTCTAAAAAATTATTCATTATTCTCACCTGATTTTAATTTCCCCCGGAGGGATATTTGAGGAAGCATAATTCTTCCCTTACCGGTTATCTTAATGGTCAACGGACCATTTTCCGTAAAATTCTTCACTCTGTCACTCTGAAATAATTGAGACGATAATTCTTCCCATTTTTTATCTTTTTGATTTAATGCCTCTATTTTTAAGCTGCCATAATCAATCTTTGCTCTAAGATTCAGGGATTCAATATCCCCTCGCACAGGCATAGGATAGTATAAAAGAAGTTCTTCTCCCTCTTCCAACGTATATTCCCTTATATATTCATCTTCCGAGTATTTAGTATAGTTTTTAACCGGACAAATAACTCCGAAGGGAATGTTTAAATGTTCTTTTTCTTCAAAATCAATTTGAAAGACATTCATTGTATATGTCTTTTCATCTTTATCCTTTATTGTACTAAATCCTATCAGGCAGCAGTTCTTAGGATTACTTTCAGCATAGTAATACTGTTCAAACAGCTGTTTTTCTTCGTCATCTAATTTGACAGCAGTAGAAACCTTGTCCAAATAATTAAAATCGCCGGTATTCTTTAAATTTTCATCCAATCTATATTTAATATCCAATTTTTGTTTTCCGTTTAATGTTCCAATATTTATAACCGTATCTCCTATTATGATGAAGCTGTTATCCAAATCATAAGGGAGAATATTTTGTATTTCACCTGATACAATTGAATTTTCGTCTATAGAAAGTTTCTGCACATAACTTTCTTTTTCATCCCGATTCTGAAAAAATATATGATACACCTCTTTTTTCAATGCAAGAACCTTTTGGTTTAAAGGCATAACATGAATATTGTCTTCTCCATATCCGTCCAAGAATCCATCATTCAGCTGAAATTCCGAATTCTCTTTAGTTCCCTTTACATATGCAACTCCTGTAGAGAAAACTCCTTCTCCGTATTCCTTTATCTCAACCTTTCCCACATTGCTTCCATAGATATTTTCTCTAAAAAAAGCTATTAAAAATATCAAAGAAAAGGCTCCTATTGATATTCCAAATATTTTACCTCTTTTTTCTCCCAATCCTATAATAAGAAATATTAAATAAACTATCAGTAAGGACAGAAATATATAAACCAAATTATAACTGGGTTTCAACAGAGAATTTCCTATAAAAAACATATTTTTCCACTCATTTTCCCTGTTAAAAATATTTTCAGGTTTGATCAAATCGTTAAGATTTAAATATGTAGCATATTTTTCAATTGATTCTTTTATGTTATCTAAGGATATCGTTTCCAAATTTTCGTTTACGGGTACAACGTTACCTTCTCCCAAATGCCAAATCTCTTCTTGATTTAAATTTTTAAATATTCCGGTTAAAGTTTTATATTTGTAGGTTTTGTTTCCAATGAAAATATTGTGTCCTCTTTTAACCCATTGAATAAGATTTTGCCCGAATTCTTCCGGTAATTGTTCTGAATTGTAGTTCTCTATAAAAACCATATCTAAATTTTCAAGTTCTTCTTCATTCAGGCTGAGGTATTTGGTCAAATCAACTATTTCTATATCTTCCATGGGAATAAAATTTAGTTTCAATTGGCTGAGATAATTCAATCTCTCCGGTTCATCGGATAATATTCCTAAGACGGTTGTTTTCTCGGAAATAGGTTCAAATGGGATTTCGACGGAATTTATCTTCTTTCCTTTATTCTCTAACGTTACTTTTATTTTACCCTCGGAATCAGGTATGGGAATGGAAAAATAATATACTTTTTCACTATTATCATCTATCTTTACGGGTTCATAATATTTCCTGTTTTCAGTTTCTATGCGGATTATACCTTCATCTATACCTGAATTTCCGGTACTTACGGTGATTTTTAACGGATTTACACTTTTCAGCTTTACTTTTCCGCCAAATCCGATGATTCCTGTAATTCTTGTTTCGCCGCTTCCATAGGATATCCCCCATGAAGATAATATTATAAAAATTAACAAACCTATTCCAACTAATTTTTTCACATTCCCACACTTCCTCTTAAAAATAAAACCCTCTTCCAAGGAAGAGGGTTTAAATTCATTTCACTCAACCTTCCCTTTCCTCTAAGTCGGAGTATCGAGAAGAAATACAACACCAAGTTTTCTGGCTTTCAGATCATCTTTAGGTCGAACCTTCCCATTTGTATACAAACAGTGGCAAAAACACCAACCTAAATTCCTGATTACAGCTGCGACTACAGCAAGGGCTTTTCACCCTTTTCCTTATTGTGCTATATTTTATCTTTTCCATATATTAAATTACTTTCATCAACATTATATTCCATGCAAATTAATATTGTCAAGGAGTTATAACTATAGGCTCCCCACAAAGGATAGAATCTTTCACGTCTATAATCCTTTGGTTTGAAGAACCCCTGAATTTCAGCATAATGCTCCTTTTATCTATCTCAAAGGGACCGTCTATGAGAATATCCGTACATCTCATTAATCTCTCCCAATCCGGTCTGTCATAGAAACTTTCAATTATTTTCTCATAAGTATATCCCGTATAAGTTATGACATTTAGCCCCATTTCCTTTATTTTTTCTCCTAAAACCGCAAAACTTTCAGCTTGCTCAAGAGGTTCTCCTCCGCTGAAGGTTATTCCGTCTAAGAGAGGATTATCCTTTACCATTTCCAAGATATCTTCAATATTTATCAGTCTGCCGCCGGTAAAAGAATGAGTCTCCGGGTTATGGCATCCTTTACAGTTGTGTTTACAACCTTGAGAAAAAACTACCAGTCTTATACCGGGTCCGTCAACTATAGATTCTTTAATTATTCCTGCTATTCTTAAAAAATCAGTCATATCTGTCTCCCTATTTTACAGAGCAGGAAAAATGTTTAACTCTGTCCCTTTCCTCTGCCCTTTTTGCATCATTGAAACGGTCTAAGGTCCCCACCAAATATCCTGTAATACGTCTGATCCTCTCAAAAGGTATATTGCCTTCTTCCCTCCCGCATTTAGGACAGGTATCGCCGATAATTCCGGTATATCCGCAGACGGGATCTCTGTCCACGGGATGATTTATTGAACCATAGCCTACTCCGGATTCCTTCATTACTCTTATAATTTTTTCAAAGGCTTCTAAGTTTTGAGTCGGATCTCCGTCTAACTCCACATATGTTATATGTCCCCCATTTGTAAGAGAATGATATGGAGCTTCCGTTTTTATCTTATGAAAAGCGGTTGTTTCGTAATATACAGGAACATGGAAACTGTTTGTATAATATTCTCTATCCGTTATCCCTTCAACGGAACCAAATATTTCTCTGTCCATTTTAACAAATCTTCCCGCTGTCCCTTCCGCCGGAGTAGCAAGAAGGGAAAAATTCATCTTATATTTTTGGCTTGCTTCGTCCATTCTCTTTCTCATATGCCCTATAATTTCAAGGCCTAATCTTTGCGATTCCTCGGATTCCCCATGATGTTTTCCCGTAAGTGCTTTCAAACATTCGGCAAGGCCTATAAATCCCATAGTCAAAGTCCCATGTTTCAATACTTCTCTTACCTCGTCTTCTTCTCCTAATTTATCCGAATCAATCCATATTCCCTGCCCCATGAGGAAGGGGTAATTTTTTACCTTTTTGCGCCCTTGCATCTCAAATCTTTCCAACAATTGATCGATAACTAAATCTATAACCTTATCAAGTTCCTTAAAGAATATATCCAGATTACCTTTGCTTTTCAGCCCCAATCTCGGCAAATTGACAGTAGTAAAGCTTAAATTCCCTCTTCCGTATATTATTTCTCTGTCGGGGTCATAAACATTTCCTACAACTCTTGTTCTGCATCCCATATATGCAATCTCCGTTTCCGGATGGCCCTGTTTATAATACTGAAGATTATACGGTGCATCCAAGAACGAAAAATTAGGAAACAGTCTCTTTGCACTTACTCTGCATGATAATCTGAACAGGTCATAATTTGGCTCCCCTTCATTATAATTAACTCCTTCCTTAACTTTAAAAATCTGTATCGGAAATATGGGAGTTTCTCCGTTTCCGAGGCCGGCTTCCGTAGCAAGAAGAAGATTTTTCATAACCATTCTGCCTTCCGGAGACGTATCGGTTCCATAGTTAACGGAACTAAAAGGTATCTGAGCTCCCGCTCTGGAATGCATAGTATTTAAATTGTGTATAAATGCTTCCATTGCCTGAAAAGTTTTTCTGTCCGTTTCTTTCAACGCATTTTTTTCTGCAAATTTTTGGGCTTTTTTTATCAATAAAGGATCTTTTATAAGATCAGAAAGATAATTAAATTCCGCTTCTTTATACTTCTCGTTATTTGCAATGGAGGGCTTCAATCCCTTTTCTTTGTGAATGTTATCAAAGATATCTATAATTTTATCTTGAATTTCTCCATCCTCCGTCAACAACTCAAAGACTTTTAATAAATTTACTCTATATAATTTTACATATGTTTTTTTAACCCCCGGTGCCATTCCGTAGTCAAAATTCGGTATGCTCTGACCACCGTGCTGGTCATTCTGATTGGACTGTATAGCAATACAGGCTAAAGCGGCATAACTTTGAATGTCGTTAGGTTCTCTCAAAAATCCATGGCCGGTACAAAACCCTCCTTTAAACAGCTTTACGATATCTATCTGGCAGCAGGTAGTAGTCAGCATAAGAAAATCCAAATCATGTATATGAATATCCCCTTCTTTGTGAGCTTTGGAATGTTCGGGCTTTAATATAAACAAATCATAAAACTGTTTCGCCCCTTCGGAACCAAATTTAAGCATGGTACCCATAGCCGTATCTCCGTCTATGTTGGCATTTTCCCTCTTTAAGTCATTATCCTTGGCATCTTTAAAGGTCAGATCTTCGTATACCTTCATAAGTCTTGTGTTCATTTCCCTTACTCTGTTTCTTTCGGCTCTGTAGAGAATATACTCTTTTGCCGTACGGGCATGACCTGACTCTATAAGTACCTTTTCCACTATATCCTGTATTTCTTCAACTTCGGGTACCTTATGTATATAATCCCGTTCTAGTATTTCAGCAACTTCTTCCGATAAAGCAACTGCCATATCATAATCCTGTCCTCCGGCCGCTTTTGCTGCTTTAAATATAGCATTTGAAATCTTTTCAATATTAAAGGGGACCTCTCTTCCATCTCTTTTTTTGATCTTCGTAATCATTTTAGCATCTCCTTATTTTTATAATGAATAGGATAATATGACAAAAAAATAATAACAGCATATACTATATGTTGTTATTATATGATAACAAGTATCTATATAATGTGTCAAGTGCAAAATTTAATGCAGTAATAAAGTTCCAGTGAATATATCGGGACTACTGATAAAGTCGTTATTTTTAAAAATTACTCAGTAAAAATGCGGATTTGGAGATACAAAAAATTAAAAAATTGGACTTTTTCACTGGTCCCGAATATATCCAGTGTCTTGATGTTATTTTATAATAGAAATATAATATATTCAAGATATGATTAAAGAAAGGAGCAAAAGTTTAATGGAACAAAATAATAAAGAAAAAAATTATTTTTTGTTAAGTTGTCAACAGCGGGAACGGGATGAAGCAGAACTGTATAAAAGAATTTCCGATCGCATCAAGGATCCTGAAGCAAAAAAAATCTTAAAATCCATATCTCAGGATGAAAACTCCCATGCCGAAAAATTTGCTTCATATTCTAACCAAATTCTCAAACCTAATATGAGTCGGATAAGGTTCTACAACTTCATAGCAATTATGTTGGGATATACATTTATGCTTAAAATGTTTGAAAGAGGAGAAGAAAAGGCAATCAATTCATATAAAGCCCATATAGCGGAAATACCTATGTTGGAAACCATCCTTCGTGATGAGGAAGCCCACGAGGCAAAACTCATTGATCTATTGGATGAAGAAAGATTGCAATATGTAGGAGATATGGTATTGGGCATGAATGATGCTCTTGTGGAATTAACGGGATCATTGGCCGGATATACCCTTGCCATGCAGAATACGTCGGTTATAGCTATGGCCGGCTTGATTACCGGAATTTCCGCTACTCTTTCCATGAGTGCATCAGGATACCTATCATCTCGGGCATCAGGGAACAAAAATGCCGTAAAATCTTCTGCCTATACAGGTATTGCCTATTTGATTACTGTAGTGCTGTTAATTATACCTTATTTGCTGTTCTCTAAAGACAATTATATTCCGGCATTGATTGTAACAATGCTTATTGCTATTTCCATAATCGCAGGGTTTAATTTTTATATTTCCGTTGCTAAAGATGAACCATTTAAGCGTAACTTTTTTGAAATGGCAGGCATCAGCATGGGTGTAGCGGTGATATCCTTTATTGTAGGTATAATCGTTAAACAGGTATTGGGAATTGATTTGTAATAAATAACACCCTACAGGAATATAATTTATTAACAAATAATACTGGGGGTGTCCTATGAAAAATTTTAAAAAATGTATTTCATTTATCATTATTGCAGTTCTATTTTTAAGTTTATCCATTCCATCCTTTGCAGAAAAAGAAAAAATTTTAACGGCTGAGGAAGTATTTGATTCGGAAACTGTGGAAAAAATAAAAGAAGAAATAGAAAAAAATTTAGTAATCGTACCGGATAAAACAGAAGATGCGGATAAAGAACAAAATAATTCCTTTGGAACATATCCTACAAGAAAAGGTGTAATTCTTGTTACGGCAGATAAACTCAAGGGAATAATTCCGACAGGCCATGCAGCTATAATATACAGTTCCGGTACAGTTGTGGAATCTTTGTCAAATGGCGTGACCACCGGAAATAATGATTGGAACCGTACCAGAGGTACATGTTACGGAGTTACTGTGACAAGTACAACTATATCTGAAGATGCATCGGCTGCAAATTATTGTTACAACAAAATAGGTTTGCCTTATAATTTTAACTATCTCAATCCTTATACAAGAAGTAAATTTTATTGTTCGCAGCTTGTTTATGCCGCATTTTTAGATTTATATGATATAAATCTCGACACAGCCGCATTCGCTATTGCAGTCCATCCTATGGAATTAGTAAATACAGATAAAACAATGACCATATATGAAAAATAATAAAAAATAGAAAGGGCTTCTATTGAAGCATTAATATATTAGGGCACTTCTCAAACAATCTTATTTTCAATACCGTTGTTTTTGGAGTGCCTAATTTTAACTTTAAGAAAATAATAAGGAGGAAATCAAATGATCAAAAAATTCTTGGGAATTACATTTTTATCTGCTATTGTGCTTATAGGATGTACAAATACGGGAAATATGGTAAACAGTAATTCAAATCTTCATATGGGTATTATTGAAACAACAGGGCAATCAAATGAAACATACTTAACACTTTTAGATCAAAATCTGAAAGTAATCAAACGGGAAAAGATTGAATTGGGTTCCATGGGTTCTCCCTTTGATCTTCCCAGAATATTCAACGGCAGTATGTATGTTGTACCAAAGGGCCTAATAACAAAGGACCTGACTGTCGTATTCGAATATGGCTTAAGCAATGGAAATACAAACACTTATGACGTGAAACAGCACAATATAAATACCTTTGCTGTAGATGAAAATTTTCTTTACACCGCAAATACTTTAAATATGAGTTCAATTATCACCAAATGCAATAAATCAACAAATAAATTGGAGACACTGAATATAAATAATGTCTACATCAGCAGATTAGATGCCTACGATAATACTCTATATGCTTTCGGCGAAGAGATGAATGATGAACCGGCGCATAAATCCTTCCTATATTTGATTGATCCCGTGAGTTTAAAAATAAATGATATTATAGATATTACAGAATGCGGAACGGGACAATATTATAGTTTAAAAATAAATGATAAAATATATTTTACAAATCAATATGATATAGATGGAAACCCGGGTTATAAATTAAGCGTATTTGATATAAACAATAAAAAAGCTGAAAACTATGAGCTTAAATCGCCTTTTCCCTATCAAATCTTTGAATATAACAATAAACTTTTAATTTCTCATTATGACCTTGTTCAAAACAGAGGAAATGACTTAACCATATTTGATCCTACGGATCACTTGCAGAAATTAACTACTTTTAAAAACTCCATCGGTCAAATTTATGTATTTGGAAATACGCTTTATTCTGCTGATTTAGAAAATTTATATGTATATAACTTAGAAAATTTTAAGTTGGAAAAGACCATTGATATATATTCCAAAAGGAATGAAAAAATGTTCTTCTACTTTTCAAGCTTTTTCATCAAACCGTAAAATCAGGTTTCCCATTATCATATTTATTCTATGATTTAATAATTAAGCCCAAGAGTTGAGACAGCTCACATGCCTGGGAGGGAGTAACAACCGCCCCTTTCAGTTCATATCCCGAAACCACAATTCCTTCAATATCATCGGTAGTAAAATCAACATCCTTTAAAGAAGTATGCAAAAAATCAGCTCCATTTAGTTTGCATTTATGAAATTCAATAAATTTCAATTGACAGTCCTGCACATTTCCATTTGTTAAATCAGAATCATCGAATGATGTATTTTTTAAATTGGCGGAAAATAGATTTATATATTTACAATTACAATTAGTCATTAGCATATTGTTTAAATCAGTACTGGCAAAATTAGCCCCTACTGCCTTGCAATTTCTAAATTCAACCCGGTGAAAAATACAGCTTTCAAAATCAATATTGGAAATATCGCAGCTTTCAAATACAACATCAACAAAAAATACCTTATTCAATTTACACTTTATAAAGTTACAATTTTCAAATATGCAGTCGTTAAATTCAATATTACGTACTTGTACATTTTCTACATAGCTATTGTCAAAATGAGACCCTTCGATATCCTCTTCGTCTTCAATTCCTTGCTGTATGGCAGATTGAAGATCAACATCTTCCTTAAGTACCTTTGACAGTTTTGGTTTAGTCAGTTTCATTTATACTCCTCCTTAAACTTTTGACGGTTCCCTTCATAGGATTATACCATTATTGATATACTGTCATACATTAATAATAGCATATATTAATTTTTTTCCTATTGTTTTTATCGGGTTTTATTGTAATGTAAAAACAGTCATAGTATAATGTATTTATATAACTATCTTGAAAAAGGAGATATGATTTATGAACTGGCTCAGAAGAGTAATGTTAGGAAGATACGGACCCGATCAGTTATCTATTGCCTTGATGATTCTTTATATGGTATTATCGTTATTGTCACGGTTTACCAATGTTTATGTACTTTCCGTTATTTCTTTGATTCCCCTTGTGTTTTGCTTTTTCAGAATGTTTTCCAAAAATATACAGAAGCGTTATCAGGAAAATAATATTTTTATGGGATATTATAATAAAGTAAAATATGGATTTTACAATAAAAGAGACAGAATAAGGGATATGAAGATATATAAATATTATAAATGCCCCAATTGTTCAAATAAGCTTCGGGTACCAAGGGGAAAAGGAAAAATATGCATTACATGTCCCAGTTGTAAAACCAAATTTATAAAAAGAACTTAAATATTTTATAAAAAAGGCTTCTTTATATATATTTTAATAGAAGCCTTTTTTTATATTCCAGTCATTTAAATTCTTGTAACTCAAATCTGTTGATTATCTCCTCTAAAAAAGTTGCACAGCTTTGATACATTTATTTAATATTTGTAATCCTTATTGACTTTTAGATATAATATTGTTAATATATTATCAGGAACATAATCCGAGTTTTTTGAGAGTATTCTTGAGTCATTCGGATAAAAAATACAGCCAATACCTGACGGGTTGAGAATGATCTTACCTGAAAGGGAATCGGGTCTCTGACTACACCTGACTTCCTTTGAGAGGAAGTTTTTTTATGGAGAAAGGAGGAAAATTTTTGAAAGAAAGAATTGGTGTAATAAGTGCCATCCTTGAAAACCCTAAAGGTTCTCAGTATGAATTCAATAAAATAGTCTCTGAATATAAACGGATAATTAAAGGCAGAATGGGGATTCCCTTTGATGAAGAAGACATTTCGGTAATATCCATCACCGTTGTAGGTACTTTAGACGAGATCAACAGCCTTACAGGTAAGCTTGGAAATTTACATGAATGTATAGTTAAAACTTCAATTTCAAAAAAAGAGTTGGACATATAATTAAATCACGAATAGGGGGAATTAAAATGTATTCGGAAGATTTTATCAACGATGATGAGATATTCAAACTTTTAGAGGAAGGGAAAAATGCCGAAAAGAACGAAATAAGAGAAATAATCAACAAGTCGCTTCAAAAAATTCGTCTTGAACCTATAGAAACAGCTAAACTGCTCCAAACAGAAGATAAGGAGCTTCAAGAAGAAATATTTGCTGCCGCAAGAAAATTAAAGGAAAGGATATACGGAAACAGAATAGTATTTTTTGCCCCTCTGTATATAGGAAACAAATGTATAAACAACTGTTTATATTGCGGTTTCAGAAGAGACAACAAGGCCATAGTCCGTAAAACTCTCACGGAAGAAGAACTTGTAGAGCAAGTAAAAATTTTGGAAAGCAAAGGCCATAAAAGGCTGATTCTCGTATATGGAGAGCATCCGTTTTACAATGCGGATTTTATAGCGAATACCGTAAAAATCGTATATAATACAAAAAATCACAATGGAGAAATCAGAAGAGTTAATATAAACGCTGCACCTATGGATGTAGAAGGATATAGAAAACTAAAAAAAGTCGGAATAGGGACTTTCCAAATATTTCAGGAAACATATCATCACAAGACCTACAACATTCTTCACCCGCAAAATGATATGAAAGGAAATTATCCTTGGAGATTATATGGACTGGACAGGGCAATGCAAGGAGGAATAGACGATGTGGGAATAGGAGCATTGTTTGGGCTGTTCGATTGGAAATTTGAAGTAATGGGACTTTTATATCATGCCATTCACTTGGAAAAAACCTTCGGAGTAGGTCCCCATACTATTTCATTCCCGCGAATTGAACCGGCGATAAATACAGAATTTTACGATCAAACAAAATACAAGGTTTCCGACGAAGATTTCAAACGGGTAGTGTCAATCCTTCGTCTTTCCGTACCATATACGGGAATGATACTTACTGCAAGAGAAACCCCGGAAGTAAGAAGAGAAATAATTCCTCTTGGAATATCCCAGATAGATGCAGGTTCAAAAGTAGGTATAGGAGGATACACCAAAGATGACTACATTCCGGAAAAGGAACAATTCCATCTCGGAGATATCCGTGCCCTTGATACGGTAGTAAACGAAATGTGTGAAAACGGCCATATCACTTCCTTCTGTACGGCCTGTTACCGAAGCGGAAGAACGGGAGAGGATTTTATGGATATGGCGAAACCGGGACTGATTCAAAAATTCTGCGTTCCCAACGGTATACTCACATTTAAGGAATATCTTCTGGACTATGCTTCAGAAAAAACAAGAAAAAACGGAGAAGCATTGATTAACAAAGAACTCGAAGAAATAGGAGAGTCCGATCCGGGAAGAAGAAAAATGATAGAAGAAAAAATAGCTCTACTGGAAAAAGGAGAAAGGGATATATATGTATAGTGAAAACACTATGAATTCCACACCAAATTCCAACAGAATTACCATATCAATATATGGGAAAAGAAATGCAGGTAAATCTTCCCTTTTAAATGCCTTAGCAGAACAGGAAATATCTATTGTAAGCAATGTAGCCGGAACTACTACAGATCCTGTAAAAAAAGCTATGGAGTTAATACCCATAGGCCCGGTACTGTTCATCGATACGGCCGGAATTGATGATGAGGGAGAACTTGGTGCTTTGAGGATGAAAAAAAGTATAGAAACTGCAAGAAGAACCGACATAGCACTATATGTAATGGATATAACAGATATAGATGAAGATTCATTAAATTCTATGGTCCACAATTTCAACAAATATAGTATTCCATATATTCTCGTTATGAACAAAATAGATGAAGTCAGTGAAGAATATTTAAATAAAGTAAAAGATAAATATAAAAATGCTATATTCACTTCATCAACAAAAAAAATAAACGTGAATATGCTCAAAGATGAATTAGTCAGAAGAATACAATCTGTTGAAGAGGATCAGCCTATTATAGGAAATCTCCTTCCTTATAATGGGGATGCCGTCTTAGTTGTTCCCATAGATAAAGAGGCCCCCAAGGGAAGACTTATATTGCCTCAGGTTCAGGTAATAAGAGATCTCCTCGACTACGGAATCAAAACTCACGTAGTAAGAAATACCGAGCTTGAAAGTACCATAAAGGAATTGAAAAATATAGATTTGGTAATCACAGATTCCCAAGCTTTTAAGGAAGTAGCCGAAATAGTTCCGAGGGAAATAAAATTGACATCCTTTTCGATACTCTTTGCAAGGCAAAAGGGAGATTTGGAGGAATTTATAAAGGGTGTAAATGCAATTTCCGGTCTTCCCGATAATGCAAATATACTTATTGCCGAAAACTGTACTCATAATACCTTCCACGATGATATAGGAAGAGTTAAAATACCAAAGCTGTTAACGAAAGTAACTAAGAAAAATTTTAAATACACTTATAAAACAGGATATAATTTTACAGAAGAGTTGAAGGAGTACAGCCTTGTAATCCACTGCGGAGGATGTATGGTAAACAGAAAGGAAATTCAAAGCAGAATAAAAATATGCAGAGACAATAATATTCCTATTACGAATTATGGTATACTCCTTGCTTATTTAAACGGCATATTAGACAGATCTATAGAAATATTTGATTTAAAATAGCATCAAAAATAATAAATAATTCCCATCTCAATACAGATGGGAATTATTTATTATTTATTTAACAGTTCATCACTTCGTGTGATAATCTTACCGACGATACCATAATCTATAGCTTCTTCAGCGCTCATCCAATAATTTCTGTCCGTATCTTTATTTACCTTTTCAAGGGGTTGACCCGTAGCATCGCTTATCAATTTATTTATACGACTGCGGACACGTACAATTTCATTTGCTTCAATCTCTATATCTGTACTTGTGCCGCTTGCTCCGCCCATAGGTTGATGAATCAAATATCTTGTATTAGGTAATGAAAGACGGTATTGTTTCTCGGATGCAAGAAAAATGGTTATGCCTGCACTTGCGACCCAGCCTGTACCGATAATATATACTTTCGGTTTTATAAACTGAATAATATCATGAATAGTATCACCTGATTCAACATGGCCTCCCTGGCTGTTAATAAACAGCTTTATCGGCTCATCCCCTAATTCCTGCAAAATTAACAACTGTGAGCATACTTTCTGTGCAAGTTCCTGACTTATTTCGCCGCTTATAAACACAGAACGGGACTTTAATAATTTGTCCATTAAGAATTTGTCCATATTGCTTTGTACATCCTGAGCATTTTCCATTATAAAAAACCTCTCTTCCAGATTATTCAACTAATGCTATTAAATCCATTATATTATTTATAAAATTATGTGTCAACATACACAAAATATAATCAGTTATTTTCTTAATCAGTTAATCCCAAACAGAATCAAATTTCGCATATGATAAATTCCAGTGAATGTTTCTTAAGTAGTTATCAATCCCTTCTTTATCCCTATTCTTAAATAATTCAATAATTTTTTTGTGCTGACTGTTTGTTTCCTTTAAAATATTATTTACTTCTTTATCTGAACCTTTAATATTATACTCCTGCTTTATTAAGCTTTTTTTGAGAGTATCTATAATCCTTATTAATTCAGAATTTTCTGAGGCTGATATAAATATTGAATGAAATTTCATCTGTAGTTTATAATAATCCTCGAAACTTTCATTTTGAATGGCCTCGTCTATTTCTTCAACTATTTTCTCCATATTAATAATATCCTTTTCGGTTAAATTATCTACGGAAAGTCTTCCCGCCAATCCTTCCAGCACTCCTAAGATTTTATATATTTCTCTTATCTTCTCCAAAGGGACTTCCTTCACTATAAAACCCCTTCTCGGATGTCTTTCCAATATCCCATCGCTCGCTAATTCTATTAATGCCTCTCTTACAGGAGTTCTGCTTACATTTAAGGTCTGGCATATATTGCTTTCGTTGATTTTTTCCCGCGGTTTTATATTGTTGTTTCTTATTTCTTCGGATATATATTCATAAACATAATCCTTTAATGTTTTGTAGATATTCATTTTTCCTCCTAATTAACTTTTTAAATGTATATTGTATACAAATAACTATATCATATATGGAAGATTCGTTCAACTTTAGAAGTTTTCCAAAAAAATCTTATTTACCAAACCTATTTATTAATTCTATACTTGCAATTAAAATTAATACGTGGTATATTGTATTCAGTATATAATATATTGTATACAATATACCACGTATATATAATAGGGGGAATAAAAAATGTTTAAAAACGTAATTGTAAGAAAACCATGTAAGGCAATGGTAAACGGAATAACTTCCGCAAATTTGGGTAAACCCGACTTTGAATTAGCAAAAAAGCAACATGAATTTTATATTGAAACTTTAAAAAAGTGCGGAGTGAAAGTTACAATATTGGATGCGGACGAAAAATACCCTGATTCCTGCTTTGTTGAAGATGTTGCATTGTGTACAAAAAAATGCGCTATTATTACACGACCCGGGGCTCTGAGCAGACGCGGTGAAGAAGTAGAAATGAAAGAAGTTTTGAAAAAGTTCTACTCGGACATTGAAGAAATTAAAGAACCTGGAACAGTAGAAGCAGGAGATATAATGATGGTAGGAGATCATTTCTATATCGGATTGTCTGCCAGAACAAATAAAGATGGGGCAGAACAAATGATATCAATCTTAGAAAAATACGGTTTTTCAGGTTCTGTAGTTCCTCTTAATGAGATGCTCCATCTAAAAAGCGGACTTGCATACTTGGAAAACAATAATCTTTTAATTGCGGGAGAATTCATCAAAAATCCTGTTTTCAAAGATTTCAACAAAATAATAATACCCGAAGATGAAGGGTATGCCGCAAACTGTATATGGGTAAACGATCATGTTCTTGTTCCCATGGGTTATCCAAAAACTCAAGAGGCAATAAAAAAATTGGGATACAAAGTTGAAATAGTTGATACTTCAGAGTTCAGAAAATTAGATGGAGGTCTCAGTTGTTTATCCTTGAGATTCTAATCCAAAATCTTTTAATATATCAGAGTCCGTCTTATATAAAACGGACTCTTAATATAAGGGGGTTAAAAAATGACTGAAAATAAAGTTAAAAATGTACAGCAGACCGAAGGATTAGGATTTCTCAGGCTCACCGCCGTTGCATTAGGTGCAACGATAGGAGGAGGAGTATTCAGTCTTTCAGGGGATATGGCGGCAAACGGAGCAAACACTGCTGCAGTATTGGCAGGCTGGGGAATCTGTGGCATCGGAATGCTCTGCTTAACTTTATGCTTCTTTGAATTGAACAAAAGAAAACCAAATTTGACAGGCGGAATATACAGCTATGCAAAGGAAGGTTTCGGGGATTATATAGGATTTAATTCCGCATGGGGATATTGGATAAGTGCTCTTCTGGCAAATGTATCATATGCGACCTTGTTGTTTTCGGCTATCGGGTATTTCATACCTGTATTTGAGCAAGGAAACAATCTTATTTCAATTATTTGCGCTTCTATTTTAATATGGATTATGAATTATATGGTTTCAAAAGGAGTAAAGCAAGCGGCAGGTATAAACCTTGTTGTTACAATAAGTAAAATAGTTCCGATACTAATATTTATTATAACAGTATTATTTATTAAAGCTTTTGATCCTAAAATATTTATGAGCAACTTTTGGGGGGAGCCGGGAGGGCCTTCATTTTTGGAACAGATAAAAGCTACAATGATAACTACTGTGTGGTCATTTATAGGAGTTGAAGGTGCCGTAGTTATATCCGGAAGGGCAAAAAAATCGAGTGATGTAGGTAAAGCTACAGTTTCGGCATTTCTCGGAGTACTTTTAATCTATTTACTTGTTTCTATTCTAAGCATGGGTATTATGACAAGAACAGAATTAGCAGCTCTCGGCAATCCGCCCTTAGCTTTTATATTTGAAAAAGCCGTTGGAAAATGGGGAGCTTCAATTATAAATTTCGGTGTTATACTGTCTTTGGCCGGTGCCACATTGGGATATACGATTATCGCTTCCGAATGTCCTTATATAGCTGCTCAAAACGGAGTATTTTCAAAAGCATTTGCAAAAGAAAACAAAAATCATGCCCCTATAAATTCACTTTTACTTACAAATTCTATTATACAGCTTTTCCTTATTATAACATTTTTTAATGCAAGCACTTATCAGATATTTTATACAATTTCGGCAGGAATGATAATTCCTCCTTATCTATTAAGTGCTCTTTATTTTCTTAAAATTACAATTAAAAAGGACGGGTTCGAGAAAGATTCTTCCTCGGATGTACTAAAAAATAGAATATTGGCTGTTCTTGCAACTATATACGCCTTCTGGCTTGTTTATTCCACCGGTTGGCAGTCTCTGCTTATAATGGCAATATTGTATGCACCGGGTACATTGGTCTATATAAAGGGTAAAAGAGAACAGAATAAAAAATATTTCGATAACAGCAGGGATAGGATATTACTTGGACTTATCATCGCTCTTGCTGTATTATCCATTATTCTTATTGCAAACGGAACTATTCATCCCTTTTAACAAAATATAAATTAACAGCCATGAGGACGATTGTGTAACTTTCATTCTCATGCTCATGGCGGTTAAAAGAGTTCCCTTAATTCCTGATACCATCATTTTATCCCATTTTTTAAATAAAAAATTATGCATTTTCAATATATATAATTTTTACTTAATTTGTCTTCATCAAATCGAATCTATAATTGCTTTATCTATCTTCGGAACAATTAATTTTCTAAAAATAAGATAAAGTAAGATTAACTGGACCGATAAGATAAAATAAGTGAAAATTCCGGATAATATGAGACTTTCCAATCCAAAAAAATTGCGAAAAAGATTGAATAAATAGGTTATAGGAGAAATTAATGAAATAACTCGAATTAGCTTAGGGGAATCGGCATAATATGTATAGCAAGAAGAGAACAGAAAAATTATATTAATAAATAAACCGCTGAAAGAAAATCTTTTTGTAGCTATGGTTAACATGGAAAACGCCGCACCGAATAAGCAAATAAAAAGAAAAAGATATATTAAAAACAATATAACCCTTAATATAAGAAAAGCATTAAATTTCAATTTAAATTCAGTTAATAGGGATAACAGAATAATTATTACAACCACCTGAACCATATTGGAAAAAAAGTAAAAGAGAGACTGAGCCGCTACATATTTTTCGATGCTCAAGTTTGACATCTTAAATTGAACCATTTTATTGGAAATAATTTCTCTATATAATTCAAAATTAATGCCGACAATAACAGACATAATAAAATTAACAGCCGTCATTGTCAGAACCGCAAATTGAATATTAAAATCAGTATTTTTCAAATACACGGAATATATATAATAAGGAATTATAAATAACAACATTCTAAAACAAGACAGCAGGTATTCAGTTAAGTTTCTTCTGTAATAAAATATGTCTTTCATTATCAAACTAACCATAAAAACCTCCTGAATGCAAATATTTCCTTTTGCTGCTTCTCACCAATAAAAATGATAATACGAAAAAACCTACCCACATGACAAATCTGTGAGTTATTTCAACAGACGGAGAATAACTGAATTCCATAATATTAGTAATCGGTAAAATCCTTGCAATATATTTAATAAATATAGGCATTATCTCAATGGGATACAAAACCCCACACAATGCATAAATCACATCCATAAGAAAATTAAAGCGATTAAAATAATTCGGTGTTTTCATCTGAACAGCCAGTAGAATATAACTCATCAACAAATTATTTATAAAAACCAGAAAAACGCATAGGCAAGCAAAAGCAAAATCAATTTTTAAATTAAAAATAATATTATACAAAAATAACGTTATAAAAAGTGAAGGAATATATAATACATTTACTGCACATGTCTGAAAAAAACTGAAAGAAAACAGTGATGTTGCCGATATCATTACATCTTGGATTTTTTCCGTATTAAAAGTTTCCATTCTCCTGTTAACTACTTCAAATATAGAAAAAGAAAAGCAAGACCACAGGCATAACCTTAAGGTTGTTCCTTCATCTACATAACCGCTTATTGCCATACCTATAAATAAAGGCGGCAAAATCATATTAAAGGGTGAAAGCAAAAAAATCTTTACCAAATTCCACTTATTTCTTGCCAAACTTAAAAACAATAGACGAAACATTCTAAACCACACTCTCCTTGTTTTTATATATATAATAAAAGAAGATATCCTCCAGCTGAATTCTTCTTTCCTGAAAAGATTCAATAAAATCATTTGATGAAAACTTTTTAAAGTCGCTTAATTCATGGAATATCATCATTACCGTTGAATTATTTTGATGAAATACAATATAGTCCTCCGGATTCATATTTTCTGTAAAGGGCTTTAATTTCCCATCCTCACATGGAAAATGAATTTCATAAATCTTTTTCCCAAATTTATCAAACAAATCACCCATACTGCAATTTTCAATTATCATTCCTTTATTTAAAAATACCACTCTTGAGCATAATCTCTCCACTTCATTCATAACGTGAGAACTTATAATAACAGTGACTTTAAATTTTTGCGACAGTTCTGACAGCAAATTATTTATCTCCACTTTTGATATGGGATCTAATCCGCTTGTAGGCTCATCTAAAATCAACAATTCCACGTTTAACATCATGGTTTTAATAATATTCAGCTTTTGTTTCATTCCTGTTGAAAGGGTCCTGACAAGTTTTGATTTCCTGTCATATAGATCTACCAACTTTAACATTGAATCAATCTCATCCATCGTCCTCTTCTGCTTGAACAGGCTTAAAGAAAATTTTATATTCTCAAGAACGGTCAGTTCGTCATACAGTTGATTGGAATTCAATATCAAGCCGACTCTCGTATTTTTTTTATCATTCTTTTTAAGTAATTTTAATTCATCATAACTCGTAGGCACTAACAATCCGCTCAATATTTTAATCAGTGTCGTCTTGCCGGCACCATTAGGCCCTATCAATCCCAATATTTCGCCTTTGGATATTTCCAAATCAATGTTTTTTAAACTGAAAAAATCATTCCCTTTATACTTTTGACAAACATTTTTCATTGATATTAAGCTCACTATGCTCTCTTTCAACCTCCATGGAATCATTATTTAATTTTTAATCCCTTCTATAATTATTAAATTCTACATTATTTTCCTAATTCCTCTAAAAAGAGAGAACAATTTTATAATATATACAGGGAATTGAATTAATTTATTTTAATATTTCAGCTGAAACCCCTTATTCTTATAAATAAAAGTTCGAGGGTAGCTTTCATTTACATCATCCTTTAATATCTCGATTTTTAAATATCATGATTTGACTTGCAAATGCAAGAACAATATATATCGTTATGCCTATAATAAAAGAAGTATCGAACTGTCGGAAGTTGATCCACATAGTTTGGGCATTTTGGGATAATGTTGACACGGAATAGTTTGTAAATTTTTCTATAATCGGAAATACATAGGCCATGATATTAAATACAAAAAGTACCACACCCATTATTAATGTCAAAAATAACACCAATGCGGGAACCGTCTTTTGAAAGCAGAATAAAAAAGCAGCAGCAATCTGAGAAAAAGCAAGTGTTTTTAAATAGGTTATAATCCCCATAACCGCAATTGATTGAATATCCTGTGCATATACGGCTAGATGCCCACCCGCAATCATAAACGAAATAAGATAAACAGCACCCAAAATCAAAAATACTATAGCCGAATATAAGATAAATATAACGGCCTTAACAAGCAGATATGCCAATCTATGCAGTCCGGTACCTATAATCTTTATAAGCATTCTGTCTTTTAAATCATCTCCGTAAACGGCTAAAAATACCTGTGTGCCCACAAATACAGGTAGTAAGGAAATAATACTCTGTGCACTTTCAAGCAATGTGTTAGGTGTATAAAGATCTTGTATAGCCAAAAACAAAATACTTATAATATATACGAAAATCAAAAAAACATAATAAATAAAACTGCTTCGTTTATGAGTTAAACGCCATATTTCAGATTTAAAATAATTAAACATTCGTATTGCCTCCTATAAGATTCAAGAAATATTCTTCCAAGGATACCTGATTCACCTTAAGCTGCATCAAGTCAAGACCGTTTTCCACCATACATTTGGCAATGATATAAGGTCTGTCTTCATAACCGGGCAAAATAATTTCCTTATTTTTAGTTACCCTGTAATCAGTGATTTTTAATTTATTTTCTAATAATTCACAAGCCTTCTTAAGCTTGTTTACTTGAAATATAAGACCTTGATGTATGTTGTTATGCAGTTCTTTTGC
Organism: Acidilutibacter cellobiosedens; assembly: GCF_004103715.1. Classification (NCBI taxonomy): domain Bacteria; kingdom Bacillati; phylum Bacillota; class Tissierellia; order Tissierellales; family Acidilutibacteraceae; genus Acidilutibacter; species Acidilutibacter cellobiosedens. The sequence goes on from NZ_CP035282.1 coordinate 3,481,840, forward strand.
ACTAATTTCCTGCACTAAATAACCCTTGTTTATGAATCCGAAACGAGTGCCTATGAGATTTAATTCTCCCAAAATATGAGAAGAGATCAAAAATGTAGTTTGATATTTTTGATTAAGCTCCATCACAAGGTTCCTGAAATCCGCAATTCCCTGAGGATCTAAACCATTAGTCGGTTCATCAAGTATAACCATATCAGGATTTCCCAATAAAGCCTGCCCAATTGATAGCCTTTGTTTCATTCCCGTTGAAAATGTGCTGAATGTTTTTGTCGAATTTTTAAGTCCTACAAGCTGTAAAATTCGGTTGATTTCCTTTTCATCTTCGATTCCTTTAAGCTTAGCGGCAAACATCAGATTATCATGAGCATTTAAATAAGAGAAAAATCCGTCTTCCATCATAAAGCCAATAGAATGGCGAGCCATTTCCAAATTATAACTTTCTAAAAAAGTAATAGAACCACCCGAAGGTTTGATAAGTCCCATTAAGAGTTTAAAAATAGTGGTTTTCCCGGCACCATTTTTGCCTATTAAACCATATATGTCTCCTTTTTGTACAGACATAGAAACATTGTTAACCGCAAAATAATTACCATATTTCTTTGTCAGTTGCTGAGTTTGAATCACACTATGACCTCCTTGAGCTTAACTTTCATTTATTAAACATCTGAACTTATTTTTGAATCACTAAAATACTTTTCACATCTTTTAAATCTTTCATATGGTCAATTTCTGGGCTATATAAATTTTAAGTCTTAAAATCTCTTGTCGAGTCTATTATACTCAATAAGAAAATTTAAGACTTAAAGAAATAATAAAGAAAAAATAAAGATTTCTTGATAAATCTATAAAAATATCAATTTTTTGTTTTCAATTATAATTTTAAATAATCCTTTATTGTCATTTTTATCTATATTAGTTTCTTCAGTATTAACCCCTATGTCAATATCACTTTCCGTATTATTATATTCTGTACCTTCCTTTACTAAAAATTTTATCAAAATAACACATAAAAATATGGTTACCGCATTTCCTATAAACAAATATTTTGTATAATTATTAAATATAGTACCGCCAACAAGTTGTCCTACCGAAAGCCCTATATTATGCCCCAGATACAACAAAGAAAAAGCTGTGCTTCTGTTTTCATTATTAGTGAAGTTGGAAACCATGGCAGTATTGGAAGGTTGAGAAATTCCATCTGATACGTTGGCTAATATTAAAAATATAATCATTATTCTTGAATTCAGTAAAAATCCGCATATCAGAAATAATATTCCGGTAAACCCCGAAAACAGCATGAATGTGCTTTTATACTTCCACCTGTCAGCCAATATTCCTCCCAATATCGAGGCAGGCACATATATAACCGATGTGATCAACATTATTATCCCTGTTTCAAAAGGACTGTAATTCATTTTTTCGGTTAATATTAATGTAAGAAACGGATAAACAAAATTTCCTACAGCATTAATTATTCTTATAAAAAACAATACATACATTTCTCTCGGTAAACCTTTGTATTCACTTATGTTACTTTTTATATTCAACATATTAACTGTCCTTCTTTCATGTTATAAGGGTTTATATTTGGCTGTCAACATCTACATTGTTTTCCTTATTTAACTATATCACCATCGAAAAATATATCAATAATAAATATCGCCTTCAATTTATGTAATGTAACAGAGTAACAGATTATACTGTGGAATATTTTTTCTTTTTTCATTTTAATAGTGAAACCTATTAGAAAATTGGATATAATATGTATAAGGATGTGATATATAATGGATAACAGAGAAAAATATGAATACTGGTTAGAAACTGCTAAATATGATTTAGAAACAGCAAAGATAATGATGAATAACGGAAGATATATTTATGTTGTTTTTATGTGTCAACAGGCAATAGAAAAACTCACCAAAGGAATATATACATTATATACTAATAACGAACCACCATTAATTCATAATATTTCGAGTATATTCAATTACCTAAAGAGAGAAATTAATTTTAAAGAGTATTTATCTATAAATGAATTTGAATACAATTTAAATAATTATAAAAGTTTTTTCGCTGAACTATTATCCTATTATATATCTGGCAGATATCCTAGTTATAAGGAAAAAATGTCTAATTTGATAAATTCAGATAGAGCTAAAAGAACATTGGCTACTACAGAGGAGGTATTCAAATGGATAGAATCCCTGAGTCAATACAAAAAATAATCAAAGATTATATTAGAAAATTAAACAAGAAGATTGTAATAGATAAAGCTATATTGTTTGGATCTTATGCAAAAGGCACTCCTCATAAATATAGTGATGTTGATTTAGCAATCTTTTCGGATTATTTTAAAAACATGAATAGGATTGATGGTCTTTACTTTTTATTGTTAAATGCAGTGGATTATGAAATTGATCTTGAACCGCAACCATTTACTATGGATGACTATAGACAACCTGTCGGAATAGTAAAGGAAATAATAGAAACAGGAATTGAAATTCCAACGATATAATGCTAAGGATGACCTGATATAAAATTCTCTATTAAAAACTTAAAATCTTGAAAAAGAACCTTCTTTTGCTGCCTTTTTAAAGCTCAATTTGAATATAACTATTCCCAAGATTAAATATGCTATGGAATTTATAAATAAGAACAATATATCTTGTCCCCCTATATTATAATTCGCACCTTCTATATTTTTTAGGAGGCTTACACTTTTAGTAAATGGAAGAGAGTATATAATCTTTTGAATTTTGGATGGCAGTACCGAAAGATCAACAATGCTGGTCCCAAGAAAAAGAATGCTGATAATAAAAGACAGTTGTCCCACATTTTTATATATCAAGGTTGCCCCTCCTATCATAAAGGAAAAACCTGCTATTCCCAATAACGATATCATAAATATCATTATCGTATCCATTCCTATATCTAATTTAATATTTGTGGAAATCATCAGAAGCAAGCTCAGCAGCAGTATCAATACAATATTTCTTATAAAATATATTATTAATCTTATTACATATATCTCCATTATACTATGATGGTTTATGCATACCTGTTCAAAGGTCCCTTCCAACAATTCTCTGTAGATTCCGTTATTCATAAAACTAATTGTAAATGAAAAGAAAAACCAGCATATGTACCCTACAAATTGTGTAGTAACCGCCCTGTTTATTTCCTCGGCAGACATTATGTTCATATTGCTTTTAATAAAAATATACAGTCCTATAAACACAAAATAATATACCAGCATATCCGCTAAAAAATTCAAAAAATATCTTCTTTGAATTATTAACATCTTTTTGGTTTCACTTTTAAATATATTGAGTATCTCCATATTACTCATTCCTCCATAAAATTTGGCGACTTAATTTTCCGGTACGGATTTCACCGTCTTTTTGTTACCTATCACCTCGGTAAATATATCTTCAAGGTCGCTTTTTTTCTTATATATATCCTTTATATTCATTCCATTCGATTTCAAAAGATTTAAAAAATCAAGAATTTCATTGTCATTATTCAATGTAACCATGAATTCAACACTATCTTCAAATTTTTCAATTTCCACATCAAATTTTGCTTTTATGATTTTTTCTGTATCATCACGGACGCCGTCTGCTTCTACAGCATAAACAATACTTTCGGAATACCTGTTTAGAAAATCAATATCCTCATCTAATACCATCGTCCCGTTATTTATTATGATAATCCTATTGCACAATGAGCTGATAAAATTAAGGTCATGGGATGTTATTATCATGGTTCTGTCTTCTTTTATCAAATTCTTCAATACATCACGTATAAGCAAAACCGATTGAACATCCAATCCCAATGTAGGTTCATCAAGAAATAAAACCTTTGGATTATGAATTAAACTGCAGCATATAGCAACCTTCTGCTGCATCCCTCTTGAAAGTTTGCCGCATTCCATATTTCTTTTTTCTGTTAAGCTAAACATTTCCAAGTATTCATCCATCTGATTCCTTATTTTTTTCTTTCCGATGCCCTTCATGCCCGCAAAATATTCTATATTCTCAACGGGAGACAGTTTCCAATAAATATTTCTGTTTCCTTCCAATACGGCTCCTATATTTTTTAAATACTGTTTCCTGTCTTTCTTCAATGAATAACCGCAACATTCCACGTCCCCTTTTGTAGGTGTAATCAAGCCGCAGCTCATCTTTATGGTGGTAGTCTTTCCGGCACCGTTAGGGCCTAAAAATCCGACAATATCTTTATCATTTATTTCAATATTTAAATTATTTACAACAACATGGTCCTTATATTGTTTTGATAACATATTATACTTCAGCATTAAATTAACCTCCTTAACAAGAGTTTACGTTTCGCTGCCAATCTCTATATCGTTTCCCTGATTTTAATTATATCGCCTTAAAAAATATATCAATATTTAAAGCATCTATGCAACCTGATGGCTCTATGCCATACTTATTTAAAAACATTATACAAACTATAAAAATAGCCCTTCTTGTCCAACAAATCATAAAAATTGCCTTGTTCTTCTATTTGACCGTCTTTCATAGCAATAATCGAATCGTATTGTTTCAGTATACTTTCCGAAAGGTTATGAGTAACAACTATGCAAGTCAACTCATCAATATCGAGCAGTGAATTTTCAATACTGTGGGCAGTTTCACTATCAAGTGATGATGTTGCCTCGTCTAATATCAATATAGGCGTCTTTTTTATAATAGCTCTTGCAATAGCAATACGTTGTTTTTCACCGCCTGAAAGAAGTACCCCGTTTTCACCTACATTTTCAAGCAATTTTTTAGGCTTACTGTTTACAAAATTATACAGTCCGCATAATTTAATGGTGGTATTTATTTCATCATCACTATAATCTTTGTATAAAGTTATATTATCCTTTACAGTCGAATCAAAAATAAATACATTTTGATGTATTATAGACATTATTTTATATATATCATCAATATTGATATTTCTTATATCCGTACCATCCATCAATATATTTCCGGAAAAGTTATCATAATATCTGAATAATATCCTCAAAAAAGTGGATTTTCCACAACCGCTCTTTCCTACAATGGCATATTTTTTACCTTTTTCTATAGTTAAATTTATATCCCTTAAAGTTTTTTTATCACTATTATAAGAAAAACTTAGATTACTAATTTCTATTTTATCGTTAAAATCATCTTTAGATATTCCGTTTGATGCCAGTTCTTTTTTGGTACAAATGGATTCAATATTATCGGCTATCAATTTAGTGGATTTTAGTTTGTTAATTCTTTCCGAAAACCTGCTTATAGGCGGCACTACGCTATTCATAAGCTGTATCGCTGCAAAAAGAAGTCCAAAAGTAATTTTCCCTTGTATAAAAAAATAAGTCCCCAATAAAATAGCTACAAAAAATATAGAAAAGCCAGTACCTTGAGATAAAGTTTCCACGCCTGCACTAAATTTTGTAAACTTAAATTTGGAATCCTCTGTTTTGAAATTATAGTTGCTAAATTCCTCTTTTATACTGTCTTCTATGTTAAAACCCTTTATTATTTCAAAACCGCTGAATGTATCTTTCATATTTATAGTTAAATTTGATAATGAATCGGAATATTTTTTTCTCAGGCTGCTTACGGTTTTAGAAAATATTATAGGTATAATCAGTGTAATAGCTCCCACTATAAATACCCCTGCCGCAATTTGTACATTTACTTTAAAGATTGCAAAAGTTCCGATTGCCAGTGTAGCCAACTCTCCAATCAAATCAAGCAAATTTATAAAGTAGTCCTGCTCCAATATATTTATATCATTTGTTAAAGTTGAAATATAAGAAGCACTATTTTTGCTGATAAAATCCGGCATGTCTTTATCTATAACATTAGTATATATATCATTCCTCAGACTTTGTATATTTTTTTTGACAAACACTGCTTGAGTTATTTTTCTAAGATAAATTATAAGAAAATAACATATCAAGTACAATACAATATATTTTAAATTTTTAATAAAACCCGGCATGTCCTTGTTGGTGCCAAAATCCAAAATATATTCAATTAAAAATGCTATTGATACATCTGCAGCACCTTCTACACATCTTATAAAAACGCTTAAAAAAAATATTCCCTTATACTTGAAAATATACTTTTTCATTACAGCCTCCCAATATTAAAAATTTCTATATCGCTTTCCTAAATCAACTATATCACTATTAAAAAATATATCAATAGAAAAGCTTAATTTTTTTATCGTATATATTAATTTTTATTATTATAAGATTGAATATATTAATAGAAAGCGACATCATATTTTATTATATTAATATGATGTCGCTTTCTATTAATATATAATTCGAATTTAAGACTAACATAAGGAATCAATTTCTTTTAACATTTCAAAAGCGGAAATCCGTTAAAAAATTTAATTTTTGTCAATGTTAATTATTTGATCGTTTATTAGCATTAGTTATAATCTTAACTATAAATACAGCTAAAATAATAATTAAAATTAAGATAAATGCCAAAGCAATAATTTTTTTCATTTTTTTGTTTATCCCCTTTATTCTTTCAGAAATAATTTATATTCCAAACTCATGTGAAAATTCTTTATTTCAATCCCAAATCTCAGTTCAAATTTATCTTTTGTTTTATTAAAACCTCAATTCCAAGTTTCAACGATACAATTAGCTGAGGTAATTTTGTTTTCAAAATCTTCCTTGTATTTCTCCCCTATTGATATAGGTTCTTCTATACTTATAAGTTTAATACTGTCATTATTAAATTTTTCAATATACCTAATATTTACTATATAGCCTCTATGGCACCTTACAAAGTCTTTTGTCAGTTTATTTAAATCATCCAATAGCTTTTCCAAAGTAAACGTATAGGAAGAAAGAGAAATTTCTTTATTAACGGTGAATACATTTATTGATTTTTTTGCCGATTCAATATAAATGATTTCATTTGTTCTAACAACATAGGAAAAATCTTTTTTCTTCAATATAATGTATGGTCCGGAATTATCGCACAACTCCGATGGATTTTTTCTCCTGTTCTTTTCTATAAAAAAATCGGTTACATAATTCCAACAATGCATTTCCTTTAACATATCGCTTTTTGCCATAGAAACGAAAAAAACAAAAAATATAGGTGTTAGTCTATAAACATCCATATTTCTTATTTTTTTAGCTAATCCAATAGGTGAACAATTCTTTAAACCAACATCCAGCATAAATAAATCATAACGATCTGTTTTTATATATCTTAGGAATTCTTCAACACAATTCGCTACAGTGATATTTAAATCGCTACGTATAGATTTTTCTGCTTCTGCCAAACTCTTTACAAAAATTGAATTATCTTTGACCAATAGCAATTTATTCATTTAAATACCCCCTTCGAACATTTATGTTAATTTATTTACTTCTATAATTATTATAATTCTACATTATTTTTTTATTTCCTCTAAAAGAATTAAATAATATTATTTAATTTTATAATTATCAAATACTTATAAAAAACAATTTTTATATTATTTGGATATGACTCTCCTAATGATAATTCAGGCTTAGAGCTATCAATTTTATAAAAATTATAGAAATATCCTTTTTTCTCTATTAATTCATTAAAATTTGCATTTTTTGCCATACTCCCTTTATCTATAAATAAAATTTCACCATATCTTCTAAATATATATCCATTTAATTTATGAGTTACTGTTATGATTGTTACATCATCTATACCGACTAATATATCCTCAATATTATATGCGGTTTAAGTACCTAATGCCGATGTGGCTTCACCTAAAATTAATATGGGAGTATGTTGTATTAATGCTCGAGCTATTGCTATCCTCTATTTTTGTTTTCCAGATAGGTCGGAACCATTTTCCCCGACTAAAGAATTCAATCCTTTCTCCATATTATTAATAAACTTATCTGCACCGCTTATTTGTAAACTTTCAGATATCTTATTGTCAGAAAAGTCTTTTGATAAACATATATTGTATTTTAAAGATTTATCAAACATATATATTTTGATGTATGGTTGATATTAACCTTACAATGGACGATTGGTTCACTGTTCTGATCTCATTCTCATCAATCATTATTTCTCCATCATAATTATCATAATAATCTAAAATCAATTTAATAAGAATTATTTTATCACATCCGCCTTCCCTGACAATCGCATATTTTTTGTTTTTTTCAAATTTATATGTAAAATTGTCTATTGCTTTTTGCTCCCATCATAAGTAGATGCCTTAAAATTAGGAAAAGATCACAAATTAGTTAGCCACATAGAGAAAAAGATTAGAGATGAGAAATATTCTCCAGATGCTGTAATTTGACATTTGAAACACTCTCTTAAATTTTGGTTATACTTAGTTTTGGGGGTTTTCAAAATACCATTTAATTAATTTACTTTTGGTTATAATATTTTTTATCTATATTATTATATTAAAATTTCTTTAGAGAAAAAATCTTTGGGAAAGAGCCAATCTCATTTTGTAAAAAATACCTTTTTTCTAATCTACCATTCTTTTTCGATATGAGTATATAAATAGACAAATACTAATTAGTAGCCATGTCGAAATGGTAGCACAATTAAATTTCATATTTTGTTTTTTTAGTAATTCTAACATCGCATTCGTTGGTAAATAGCGTGCAAACATTCCAATACTATCATTTAAATTGCCAAGAGCAGTAGGAATTAATAGAATTAAAATCAAAGGTGTCGATAGAATGCTAGTTGACATTTGATTTTTAGAAAGTATTCCTATTACAGCGCCTAAGCAAATTAAACTTATATTTGTAATCGAAGAAGTTAAAAAATACCAGCTATAATCTATAGTCGCACCAGTTAATAAATACACAATGGTCCCGACAAACTGAGTTAAACAAAAAATTATAAACGTTTTTGAAAATAAGAACTCAATTGGAGACACATTTGCAAGCATCAATGTTCTTAATGTATTTTTTTCTTTTTCTTCTGATATTGAAATTGCCATTGAAGATATAGGCATTGTGCATACACTCATTAATAAACCAATAGTAAACACATAAAAAGAATCCATTTTTTTACCACCAAAACTAAATTTATGATAAAGTTCCGTGAATAATATCGGAAGCAATGTAAAAATTATTGTATTACTATTTCTAAGATTATTACGAATATCTTTTATTAATAAAGCCTTTATCTTATTCAGTTTCTTCAATATAAATTCCTCCCAGTAATTTTAAGAAAAACCTCTTCTAAATTTGGTTCTGATGAGTGTATTGTAAGTATGCCTCCATTTTTTTCAAACCAATTCATAAGATCATAAAGTCCTTCTTTGTTCTTCTCCACTATTTTTTGTTTTCCATTTTTAGCCTTTGCATATACTGTATCGTTGCTATATTCCAGTTTTAATTTTTCTGGTGTATCACAAGCACATATTTTCCCTTGATTAAGAATTGCAACCCTATCACATAATTTATCTGCCTCTTCCATATTATGTGTTGTGAGAAAAATTGTAGTTCCAGTATTATTTAGTTCAATAAGATATTCATGTATATTCTTTGCAGTTATAGGATCCAATCCAGATGTTGGCTCGTCTAAAAAAAGTAGCTTAGGTTTATGTAATATAGCACAAGCAAGCATTAATCTTTGTTTCATACCTTTCGATAAATTACTTGCCTTTTTTTTACACTCATCTATAAGATCAACTGCTTTTAATATTTTTTCTATTGTAACTTCAGTTAATGAGTGTATTCCAGCAAACAATTCTAGATTTTCTTGAATAGTCAGTCGTTCATAAAAACCTGTCGTGTCAGATAAAACACCAATATTATCGAAGAAGTTATTCTGAGACAGTGCAATAGGATTCCCAAATATTGATATTTGACCTTTATCAGCATTTAATTGTTTTGTCAATAATTTGATTGTTGTTGTTTTACCTGCACCACTTGGCCCTAAAAATCCAAATATTTCTCCTTCATCAACTTCAAAAGATAGCCCGGAAAGGGCTTCTTGTTTCCCAAAAAATTTATATACATCTACCATTCTTATTAAAATATCCATTACTATTTCCTCCATTATACACTTAAGAAAATATTTTTAGATATATTCGCTCGATTTCTTGCATATTAATATTTTCAAGCATTGCTTTTCCTTCTTTTATAAATACCACCTTTGTAGCAACATTTTTTACAAAATCAAGTACATGACTTGAAAGGATTGTAATTTTCCCTTTTATACTACGCTCTCGTAACAACTCCTTTAACTTTATCAATGTCATCGTGTCTATTCCGTTTGTTGGTTCATCAAGTACAAGCAGATATGGATCCCCGACCAAGGAGGCTATTAATGCTACTTTCTTCCTTTGTCCTTGTGACAAATTTTTTAATTTATAATCTGCATATTGTTCTACGTTAAAGTAATATATTAACCGATCAATATTCTCATATGTTGTAATATTTTTCATACCAGCAATAAATTTTAAAAATTGATAGGCATTCAAATTATCAATTAAATATGGTATTTCAGGTAAGTAGCCAATTTTATTTTTGCATTGAAAAATCGGTTTCCCGTTAAGTAGACATTCTCCCTTATCCTGACGATGTACATCACATATTATTTTGAGCAATGTGGATTTACCAGCTCCATTTGGCCCAACAATGGCTAAAATATCGCCAGAATTAGCTATAAAATCAGCATATAATAAACCAATCCCAGGAGCATATTCTTTTGAAATATTATAAAGGCATAACATTAATCACGACCTCCACAGAAAATTTTTTGCGCTTTCTTTGTTGCTATCAACAAATATAAAACCGGAAGTGCCGGGAAAATCACAGTAATAAAAAGTAAAATAGTAAGTATTATTATAAATTTATCCTGAGAATATAAATATCTCATAATAAGAACACATTGCATAGCACAAAGAAGTATGTTAATTATCAATACTATGCATAGTATTACAATCAAATTCATAACTGAATAAGAACCATTAAGTAATGAAATTTCTAAAAAAGTTAACGATGGAATAAGCAGTACTGTCGAAACACTAAAAATTTTTGATACAAAATATTTATGTTGGCTAATAGGTAGGGTACGTATAAACGATATGTTTGACATATCATCTTTCATTATTTCTTCACTAAGTGTTGAGGTTACAAACGTATAAATAATTGCTATAAGATAATTAGCATGTATATTGAAGTGGTATATTGCCGAAAGGCAACCTAAAATCAATGCAATAATATAAAATGCAGCAACTATAGGATTTGATAATGAAGATATTATATCTTTATAAAAGAGATTGCAATACATATTTGTAAAAATTTTTTTACTATGCTCTTTAATTTTTCGTCTTTTTGTATTTAATATGATTATTTCATAGGTATGATCTTTTGTACTATATAAAATTAACCATACAAAATACAAACATAGGATATACCACTTAGCGACAAAAAATTTAGAATATAGAATCATAAAAACACTATTGCCACCTTTATAGATAAATACTGATATAATTACAGCTAACAATGGTATACATAGTAGAATGATTGATATACATCTATTTTTGACTATCCATTTTTTAATAATGGTATATAAATCATATATTGCTATCGAAATTACAATAATCCCCCAAAAACTGTATATCGCCTGATACACAGCAGTACCATTATTAACATTCCAAAAAAGAATACATAATAAAGTATACACCAAAGCACATGGTAACACTTTGCAGCATATAACGAACCCACGAAAAAAAGAAGAAAGTTGTAGTGACCGAAAGAAACGATATTCTTGTGAATTTACATATCTTTCCATACAAAAAATGCCAGAAACACAAAGAACGATAAATAAATAGATTTGAATGATACAAACACGCATATGTATTTTATTACTTACAAAAGACATATGAAGTACGTCTTCCATGATAAGCAATAAAAATATAGATAGTATTAATATGACATACAATATTTTCTTAAGTATACTTGTATTAATTTCCATATGCATATAGTAAAAATACTTTTTCATTCGGATTTCAACTCCTTGTAAACATAATCATAAACGCTTCCATTCAGATATTTCTTCCGTGTCTATATGCTAGCAGATAAGAGAAAACTACTTGTAAAAATCAATAATTAGTATTTATAAACATACTCTTTATAGTATCGAATACATATCGTATATTAGAAGTATGTTTTAGAGCCTTAACAAAAATATAGCCATCACTTTCGTAGCCAACAATCTTTGATGGAAATAAGGATAGTATAGGCAATATCAGTAAAGATATCGCAATAGGTTTCCTGTATCTAATTTTTAAAAAATATATAATAATAACAACAGTTAATGAAAATAAAAAGGAAAAAAAGGCACCATTAAAAGCAATAGATGCTAAGTCCTTTTCCTTTAAATCTGATTTTGTAAATCGAACAGATGCACTATAACATAATAATGGTATTGTTTTAATATAAATCACACGTAAAATAATACCTTGAATTGCTGAAAATCGGCCTAAATGTACAGCGGTTAGGACATGCAATGATTCTTCAACTGCTAAAGATAGCAGAAAAGAAAAAGTACATATTGGCAAAAGAACAAGTTTTGTCTCTTTGAAAATATCAAATAAAGATAACAGTGCAAATATAAACAAAATTTTACTTTTGCATAATACACCATGTCCTAATATAGAACGCACTATCTGTAAAAAGGAAATTTTCTTGTTTAAGTACATCTGTAAAATTCTAAGATTCATTTTTGCATTATTCTCCTTTAACATTAAAAATCGATTTTCGTATATATTCAGTACGTTTTTTATGCGATTCCGAACAATTAATCGACTTGCTGGTAGAAGCATCAAAAAAATATGTTTGTATTTCTTGTGTTGTAAGGTGTTTAGTATTCATAACAGAAGTATACGTAGTATAATGATCCCAGTTCTTATCAAATATTTCAAGACCAAGTTCATCAGCATGGTTAAACATATATGTCCCTGGATAAGGAGTTGAGATTGAATATACAATATACGCCCCTATAGATGATAACTCTTCTGCAAAAGCAATACTTTCTTCTGTTGTAGTTCTTGTATCATCAGGATTCCCGATAATAAAGCAGCATGAAGTTGGAATTTCAGCTTCTGCAGCTAAAGAAAAAGCTTTTCGTATTTGTTCCAAGCTTATTCCTTTTCTCATACTATTAAGCATAGTCTGAGAGCCACTTTCCACGCCAAACTGTATAGATACACAGCCGCTTTTCTTTAACCATTTCATTAGATCTTTGGTTACAATATCTACGCGTGATTCACAAGCCCATTGAAAATTATTATCTTTATTTTTCTTTTTAGTAAACTCGTTAATTAATAATTCAAGACGTTCTACATCTGCAGTTACAGTATCATCAACAAAATGAAAATAGTTAATACCTAGTTTGGTTAAATAGTCTATCTCATCAACTACACTTTGCGCACTTCTACTTCTGTATCTTCCACCTCCCATAGCTCCAGCAGCACAGAAAATACATCTACCAGGACAACCTCTGCTTGATGAAATTGTACCAGGAGTTCTATACTTATTAATTTCAACAAATTTTCGTTCTGGAAATGGTATCTCATCCAAATTTGTAATAAAAGCTCGATTTTTCGTTTTCATAACTTTATTTCCATCTCTATATACAATGCCTCTTATTTCATATAAAGATGTGATACTTTTCCCAATATAAAAATCGCATAACTCCTTAAGCGTTTCTTCTCCCTCCCGTAGAGAAATAATATCAACAAATGAATTTTTCAACGCATCATTATATTCAAATGTTACATGAGCTCCACCCATAACAATTATAATGCTATCATCCGTTTCTTTACAAAGTTTTGCTATGCGTAAACCGCATTGATATGATTCTGTAGTTGTTGAAATGCCAATTATACGTGGCTTTTTAATGTTTATTATATCAATTATAGTACCAATATTGTTGTGCTCAAGTTGAAGATCACAAATTTCAGCAACATAATTATGGATTTTAAGGTATGTAGCAATACTACAAATTCCAAGTGGAGGATAACTTGTAACACGATTAGATATCACTGCCAGAGGAGATGGAGAAGGTGCTGCAATTAATAGTACATCCAATAACCTTTTCATTTTTTCCCTCCTTAAGCAAAATTCTAAAAAGATACTGCCATATTTTGAATAATTTCAAGACCATAACTAAACTGTAACAGTAGATACAAGCATAATCAGATATATTAATTAATGTAAAAAATAATTACCTACTCTACTTATTTATATACATCTATGCTAAAGGATCCCAATTATATACGATAAGATCTTTCTCAGCCATCTGATCGAGTAGTAAACAAACATCTCGATTAATTTGATCTATAGAAGCTCCTGTAAAGTTTTCAGTAATCTTTTCACCTAATTCACGTATAGTTGCGTTACCATCTATTCGGGCCCAAAGGAATGCCCCTACGCCAGATATCCTAAAAATGCCTTCTCCTTTTATACTCGCAACATACAATTTAGTCTCTTCTTTATCTGTTTTAAAAATAGAAGTCCTACGCCATGGTATATAGTCAAGTTTATCCATAATTTTTCACCTCAATTAATTATGTAGCGAGAGATTCAATAATTTTTAATTAATTATAACTACTCACCAGGAGATGGTATTAAAACTCCTACAATAACAATTAAGACTCCAACAACAATAGGAGCGTGCGTTTCAACAATATCAGATTCTTCTACCCAATCCATAACAGGTGATGAATATACTTTCTTCATTATGCTCACCTCCTCTCTTTCTCTTTATTCTTATACTCGCCAAAAGAATCTCTCGCTATTTGTAACCAGTAAAAAAACAAAAACACAGTATGACCCTAACGTAATATTCTTATAGTAGATATTTATATATTATTAATTTCAGTATACAAATATAGTTCATAGGTAGCTCCGATCACAATAATAAATATTCTTTGTTGCCATCTTCATAGGATAAAAGGTAAAACTAAGTCCACAAATAAGTATTACATTTTATAATATCAGCCCCCACCCCTATATCGTTTTCCTACCTTAATTTTATCACTCCCCCAAAACATATCAATAACTTTGGACAAACAGTACTTTTATCAATATGAACAGTCTATTTATCAACATAAATTATTTCCCTTCAACATTGACACAACTTTACCGGCCTATGATCCGATATATCGGCAGACAGTACTTCACTTCTTAAAACATATGTCGAAAGTCCTCTCATAAACAAAAAATCAATCTTCGGATTGTCAGGGTTATTATAGCAGTTCAAAGTACAGACTCCTGCGGGGCCGATGTCAATCATGGGAAAACCGTGATTAATCATTATATCATAAGTGTCTGAACCTTCCCGCGCATTTAAATCTCCTCCAAGAATCAATCTTTTGTTAAAATAACCTTTATTGTTTAATATATCCTTTATCTGCTGTGCCTGAATACTGTGATCTCCTTGCAGTCCCAAATGAAATGTGCCTACATATGTACAAAAATTGTCCCCATCAACCCTTGTGAGAAGAAAACTGCGGTCTTCTCTGCTGTTTACCTTGGGCAAGGAAATTTTTAAAGCAGTTGTCAAAGGATAACAGCTTAAAATTGCATTCCCGTAATAGCCCGGATTCATATTTTTAGAGACAATATGCTCATAATTCCAAGCCTTTCCGGTAATTGAGGTAAGTTTGTCGGCAATATATGCGGCCTGATGAATTTTTATACCGGATCGCAAGGTGCAGGCATCTACTTCTTGAAAACAGGCAGCTGAAGCTTTGGAATCCTTAACAGCTTCTGCAATTCTGTCCAAATTTTTCGTCTTTGGGATTGGATAACTGCCGTCTTTATTCTGTCCGGCTTTAATATTCCATGTGAGAACATTCATGTACATTATTTTCACTCCCCGATTTTCTATTTTCATATAATAAGCTTTACTATTTATTTTGTTAATATATATACTGCCAATATATAGATAATTATGTTCTAAAAACAATTATTATTGCATCTATTACAAAAAGCTGATAAAATCTTATCGATATGAATATATTACAAGATAAGTGAAAAAAATATGCCGTACAAAAAGGAGTGATATCAATTAAAAAGTTATTCAGATACTTTATGCCTATAGTTTTTGTACTATTTTTGATTGTTTCCTTTTCACCAGGAGTATCAGCGGAAAGTGATATTCTTATTAACAGATGGATAGTAAATTCACAGCTTAGGAAAAACGGAGATTTATATATAGAAGAGGATTTGACATTTAAATTCAATAGGGATTTTAACGGGGTATTCAGGGATGTCAGTTCAGAAAAAACAGACGGAATAAAAGGTGTTCAAGTTTTTCAAATGGTAAACGGAAAAGAAATTGAATACAAAGAAAAGGATAATGCTAAAAATGGAGATAGCAGGGTATTCAATATAGATAGAAAATCAGACAACAGCCTTATAACCATATACTCTCCTTCGGAGAACGAAGAAAAAACATTCAGAATTAAATATACCGTTAAAAATGTTGCCGTTAAATATAATGACACGGGAGAATTGTATTATAAATTTCTTGGAGACGAAAACGAAACTCCCATAGAATATTTTTCTGTAAATATAATACTCCCTCAGGATAGAACAGATAGAGTTAAAATATTTGCTCACGGGCCTTTAAACGGAACAATAAATTTTAAAGGCAATGATGTTGTTCATTTGGAAGTAGAAAATGTACCTGATAGAACATTTATTGAGGGCAGGATACTTTTCCCCACGGAATTTATTTTAAACTCCGAAAAATCGGTTGACAAAAATAATTACAACGAAATATTAAAAGAGGAAAGTCAGCTTCAAGAATCAGCAAGAGAAAAAACCATCAGAAACGAATATATGGGAAATGTTTTTAATTATATTTCCCTGATATCGGGAGGTATAGTTTTAATTCTCATTTCTATTTCACTGAGTAAGTTCAAAAGAGAAAATGACTTGTATGAAAAGGTGAATCCTGATTTTATACCTGAAAAGTGCAGCCCTGCTGTAGCTTCATATCTCTGTAATATGTCCGTAACAACAAATGCGGTAATTGCAACGATATTGGACTTAGCCAGAAGAGGGTACTTAAAAATCGAAGACGGAGGGGAATACAAGAAAAATTTAAATAATATAATCATAACTAAAATTAAAAATGAAGAGGCTGATCTATTAGACCATGAAAAATATTTTATGAATTGGATTATAGACACTATTGGAGAAAAAGGCAGAGTCACCACGGAAGAAATTGAAGATTACGGAAAGAAAAAATACAAAAGCTTTTCACAGGAATATTATCAATGGCAAAAATTGATTAAAGAAGAATCAAGAAAAAGAGGATATTTCGACGGAAAGGGAAAACCTTGGGGCATTATGTTCATCATACTATTTCCTGTGTTATTGGTTATATCAGTTATGGATTTCGTGTTTGGGGAACCGTATGGATTTTTCCCTTTGATTATGTCCATATTTTCCTTGATATATGGAATAATTCTTTTGCTTAGGCCGTCGGATTTAGGTAAATCCCAGCAAAGAAAATGGAAAGAGTTTATAAAATACATGAAAGAAAAAGAAAATACACAGGAAAAGAATATCTTTAAATATCCTCCGGATACAGCTTTGATATATGCTTTGGCTTTAGGCATTAACAGAAAAACATTAAACAATTATAAAGTCCAATTTTCCGATGACTATTATTATAATAATAACGGATGGATTTACTGGTATTTTCTTATGAGTTCAACGAAAAATAACACGTTTGACAGAAGTATTAACAGTGCCTTCAGCCCTGTTGCTCCTTCTTCGGGAAACATCGGCAGCGGCGGCGGCTTCTCCGGAGGCGGAGGTGGCGGTGCCGGAGGTGGCGGTGCCGGAGGATTTTAAATGAGATCTTTCAATACCCCTTTAATTTTATAAGGGGTATTTTTTAATTCCGATAAATTTTCTTTTCCCAACAGAAGCATAAGCATTTTCAGTTTATATACAATCCCATGAATATATGTATAGGCCCCTTCGTAACCGCTATAGAGAAGGTGCTTTAAAATTTCTCCCGTTATGCCTACCATTTCGGCCCCCAATATTAAAGATTTAACTACATCCTGAGAATTTCTGATTCCTCCGCTGGAAATAATATGGACATCATCTTTAAATCTTCTGCACTGAATAAGGCTTAGAGCAGTAGGTATTCCCCAAGAATAAATATCCGAAAAATCCATTTCATCGTTTCTTTCATTTTCTATTTCTATAAAATTTGTTCCGCCTGCTCCTGATATATCAACATATTTAACTCCCGCATCATATAATCTTGATAATACATTTCCCGATATTCCAAACCCTACTTCTTTTACAATAACAGGCTTGGAAAGAGAAGAAACTATATTTTTGATATTTTCCAAAATGCCTTTAAATTCTTTGTCCCCTTCTTTCATTACCAATTCCTGAGCTGTGTTCAGATGAAGCTGAACAGCATCGGCATCTATCATATCTATGGCACAATAAACATCATCTAAGGAAGAATGAGCATTTAAATTGGCTATGACTATTCCTTCCTCTCCCATATTTTCTCTTACTATTTTAAATGATTCCCTGCTCCCTTCATTTTCCAAAGCTATGGTTTGGGAACCTACCGCCATGGGAATACTAAATTTCCGAGCCAATTTTGACAAATCTCCGTTTATTTCCCGGGAAAATTCCGTTCCTCCCGTAACTGCATCTATCATTATAGGATATTCTGCATATTTCCCGAGAAATAAACATTTTGTATCTATATCCTCCAAGTTCAGCTCGGGCAATGCATTATGTTCAATATATATGTCTTCAAACAAATTGCTTCTATTATGGTTGGATTTAAGAAAATAATCTATATGTTCCTTTTTTCTTTTCTTTCTTATATGAAATTCTCCGTTGTTTTTCATAGTATTCCTCACATTGTTTTATATAATTATCATGTGTAACATTTAATCTTATTTTAACCCTTTTTTGATACAAAAGGACTGCCTTTAATATAAAATCTCAGAAGAAAATCTTTTGCTTCCTCCGCATAATCTATACCTATTCTTTTGGTCTTTATTATATCGAATTTATCGTTATTTCCTTCTTCTATATAAAAAGTATCCCCTGAAAGCATATTTCCGTTTAATTTTTTATCTATTCCCATAGCCATACAAAGCTTTCCCGGTCCGTTTGTCAGATTTGTTATTTGAGTGGATGTCAAATCTTTATATTCTTTATTAAACCTGTTTAATGCCATAATATCGTGGCCTTCCAAGGGCTCCAATGCTCTTATGAGGACTGCCTCCGGAATTCCTTCTTTTTGAGTAACAGCATTGAGGCAGTAATACATTCCGTATATAAAATATATATAAGCTCTTCCCGGCGGCCCATACATGATTTCCACTCTTTTGGTCCTTCTTCCTCCGTAGGAATGGGCCCCTTTATCTGTGACTCCCATGTAGGCTTCTGTTTCTACTATTTTTCCTTTGAGAATATTTCCGTTTATATTATGAACTAAAATCTTTCCCAAAAGTTTCCTTGCTACTGTTTCGGTATTTTCCAAATAAAAATTATCATTAAGTTTCATTCTTATCTTCCTTTATATGTCGAAATAATAAAAAAATCATTTTTCTTCTGCAACTATATTAGGAACGGTATAGTAATCATGAAGTCCGGAAATAATAGTACTTTTCCCCAGTCTTGTATAAAGGCCTTCAAATTTTTCATTATACATGAATATCCCCGTTATCGTTTTAAGTTTGCTAACTTTAAGTTTTCCATCCTCGAAATTGACAAATTCCCTGGTAAAGGGCTCACAGAATTCCTGGCATATATATTCCTTCCCCAAAGATTCGTCTGCTATTCTTTTCCAATCTTCTGAAGAAAAACTCTTCCCTGCATATACTCCCTTTGATGCATACAGGTCTTTAGGCTTCAATATATATTTATCCTTATTTTTCAATACCTCTTTGTATATATCTTCTCCGTTGAATTCCTCCGTATAGGGGATATGCTTTTTTATAAAATTCCTTTCCTCTTCTGTAAGAAACTGTAATGTTTCCTTTTCATGAAGTACTTTAAATATTATTTTATTGTGCATTATCTGAGATTTAAGGGAGCCTATCATACAGACACTGCCGTCTTTATATGCATTGACCAAATCCTCTATTTCATCGATTCTGTCTACAAATTCCTTTGTTACTATTCTCCTGTATATTAAATCAATTTTTATATCCTTAAAATACAATTTCCCGTCAATATATTTCAGCTCTCTCGGATCTGCCACTACTGCCTTAAACCCCTTATTTATGTAAGCTTTTTTAAATTCTTCAAATTCATAGGGAGTTCCGCTTTCTTTAAAGTCCACAATAGCTACATTTGGTTTTTCTATATCAGGATTAAATTTTTTAAATATTTTAGTGCTTTCTTCGACCCATTTATATATTAATTCAAAGTAACTTATATTATATTTCTTCTTCATATTATTGATGGCTTTTGTATCCATCAGTATTCTTGCCAATGTATTGTCTTCATTCATGGCAGAAGATCCGTCCGTATTAAATTCACAGAACTTGAAATTATCTTTCCCGCCATAAAATATATCAAATCTTCCGATAGGTACGTTTATATGATATCCCTCATCAATCAATATGAGATCTTCCAATAATTTGGAATATTCAAATTTAGTTCTGTACTCCGGAAAATCCATGTACCTCTTAGCCACTTTGTTGGCTATGGACATGATGATCTTACCTATATATTCGAAGTCCTTCACATCTTCCGGAGTATAAAACATAGGATGATATAAAAAGGGCACAGGTTCTCCTTTATATATGGCAGTAGAATTTCTGACTGCCTCCAATGTTTTTTTATAATCTTCATAGTATTCATAAGGATTCTTTTCAATCAAATTTATATATTCATTGTTTATTTTTTCCCAGTCCATCTTTATTCATCTCCGCTATATTATATTATTTATAACACACCAATTCAAAGACTCTCTTTTCCCAAGTCTCATATTCCCCTCGGTTATCTTGCGGGGCGTTTTCTCTTCCCTTACCATTTCCTCCAAAGGCAAAATATAATCTAATTCTTTGCCGTTTAACCCTTTCTTTGAAATATCCAACAACCATTTTTCCAAATCATTAACTTTTCTTCCCAAGTATATTCCGCCTAGTCCCTTCTCGATTATCTCCTTCTTTCCTTTCTTTATATCTTCTGCTTTCATGTTCTTTATATGGTCATATAAAAAATTAAGACTATCTTCATTATAAAGAAGACCTTTCCACAATGCTATGGCAGAAAAATTCAAAGGGTAAGGGACTCCGTCCATAATCCTTATTTCAATATATTTTTTGGTTCTTACGTCGGGGAAAAACATGGTCAGCGCATGTTCCAGTTCCTCTAT
Organism: Acidilutibacter cellobiosedens; assembly: GCF_004103715.1. Classification (NCBI taxonomy): domain Bacteria; kingdom Bacillati; phylum Bacillota; class Tissierellia; order Tissierellales; family Acidilutibacteraceae; genus Acidilutibacter; species Acidilutibacter cellobiosedens. Next base: position 3,503,241 of record NZ_CP035282.1, read on the forward strand.
TGAATAATGATTCGGGTCAAACATCTCTTTAAATAATTTTTCTCCGGTAAAATGATCTCCTTTTTTATCTTCGGTAAATATAATGGGCCTGTTTAAAATATACTCCGCATATTTTGCATATCCGAAATCTTCGTCAAAGACTCCCTCTACAGTACCGCATCTGTCTTTATCACAATTTTCCCATATATAAGTCCTGAGATTAAACTTATTCCATATTCCCCCTTCAAAATACAAACAGTTATCAAACATATCGTATATAACAGGTGTTAAAGCATTAGCTATACGTGTTTTTTTAATATAGTCTTCCTCTGACTTGTAATCTACGGATACCTGAAGAGAAGCAGTTCCTTTCATCATATTATGAGCATGGGAACCTTTGGTCTTAAAATATTCATACATAAAGTCGTATCTCTGCTTGGGAATAAGCCTTATATCGGATATCTTCGTATTGGGCTGGTACCCCACAGCAATAATATTTTGATTTTTTTTCTCCAATATCGGAATTATATCATATAAAAAATCAAAATACTCTTTTTCAATATCCTTTATTTCCTTAAGAGGCTCTATACTCAGCTCAATTTGACTTCCCGGCTCTAAAGTTACAGTGGTGTTGTTTTTATTTATAAGGCCAAGAAGGTTGTTTCCTTCATACATTCCTTCCCAGCCTTTAAAAAGCAAATCCTTTAATGTCTCTTCTACTCCGTTATCTCCATAATATGAAACGGTTTTCAATGTATTTTTGTCTATAATGAAATGTTCTAATTCTACTCCCAACTTAAAATCTTCTTTTTTCTTTTCATTGTTTCTGAAATACCGAGTTATTTCTTCTATCTGCTTTTCATAATCTTCCACTATTAGCTCCCCTTCACAATAAATTAGCATCTCTAAAGATTTTAAACCTATTTTAATATATATACCCTAATGTTAAAAAAATAATAGGCTTTCCCATACTAAATTAAAAATATAGAAAAGCCATGATGATATCTTAGTATTTCTATTGATACCTTTCCTCAACCATATTTAAAAGTATGTCATTTTTTAATTCGTCTGATTTTTCTTTCCCCGATATATATTCTATAAGTTCAAGGGCAAAATATACTGCCGCAGCAGGTCCTCTTGCAGTAATAATATTTCCGTCCCGAACTACCAAGTCTTCTTTATAGTTGCCTCCCTTCAAATCTTCTTCAAATCCCGGATAGCTGGTTATATCTTTTCCTTCAATAATTCCCGCTTCTTTTAATACTATAGGTCCTGCACATATTGCTCCTATCAATTTATTTTCCTTATAAAATTTCTGCACTGTATTGATTACCGCTTTACTGTTTTTCAAATTTTCAGCTCCCGGCATTCCCCCGGGGATTATTACTCCATTGCAGTCCTCAATATTTCTTATATTATCAATAAGTAAATCAGCTTCCACAGGAATATCATGTGCTCCAATCACTATTTTGCTCTTGCTTATGGAGCATGTTTTAACCAGTATATCTTTTCTTCTTAAATAGTCTACAACCGTTAATGCTTCCACTTCTTCAAATCCGTCGGCTAATAGTACCAATATCTCTTTCAAAAAAATCCCTCCCTAAAAACTTTCTATTACTATTATATAATACCACAAAATAAATTTATAAATCAGTAATGTAAAGTGATATACTATAAATAAAAGGAGAAAACCTATGATATTACCTTTAGAATATAAAGAAAAAATGAAAAAAATGTTGGGCGAAGATTATCTTTCTTTCATAAAAAGTTATGAAGATGAAAGAACATATGGCTTAAGAGTAAATACCATTAAATTATCAATAGATAATTTTTTAAATATAAATGATTTTGTTTTGAGTCCTATTCCTTGGTGTAAAGAAGGTTTTTATTATCTCCCCGGGGATAATCCGGGAAAACATCCTTATCACGAATCAGGAATGTATTACATACAGGAACCAAGCGCCATGGCAGTAGTCGAATTTCTAAATCCTCAGCCTAATGAGAGAATACTTGATTTATGTGCCGCTCCAGGCGGAAAATCCACTGCAATTGCGGGAAAAATGAAGGGAGAAGGCATCTTAATATCTAATGAAATAAATCCTAAAAGAGCAAGGGTTCTCTCGGAGAATATCGAAAGAATGGGAATTGAAAATACTATAGTAACAAACGAGCCTCCTGAAACTATTTCAAAAAAATTTAGGGATTTCTTTCATAAGGTATTGGTAGATGCCCCCTGTTCAGGTGAGGGAATGTTCAGAAAGGAGCCCTTGTCATCAGAAGAATGGAGTTTGGAAAATGTTCGTACCTGTGCGGAAAGGCAGCTAAATATCTTAGAATATGCAAAAGATACGGTCATGAAAGGCGGATTATTGGTCTATTCCACCTGTACCTTTTCTCCTGAAGAAAACGAACAGGTTATAGAAAAATTTTTAAAGAAAAACAAAGAATTTTCTTTGGAAAAGCAAAAAGATTTTTATCCATTTGAGCATGGACAAAATAAATGGACTGTAAGTAATTTTAAAGAGATAGATAAAGCCATCAGAATATGGCCCCATAAAGTAAAAGGAGAAGGCCATTTCATAGCGGTGATGATGAAAAACGGAGGTAGTTCTGCCCACTTCAACAAAGTTAAATATCCCCTTGATAAAAATAAATTGAGGGATTTTTATCAATTTGAGGAAGATTATCTTAAAAGGGATTTGAACGGAAATATATTCCCTTTTGGAGATAATATATATATGTTAAAGGAAAATATAGATATAAAAGGCTTAAAGGTGCTAAGGCCGGGTCTCCATATAGGAATATTGAAAAAAAACAGATTTGAGCCTTCTCATTCTCTTGCCCTTTATCTAAAAAAGGATGATTTTAAAAATTCAATATCATTTTCCTCCCACAGTGATGAAATAATAAGATATTTAAAGGGTGAAACATTAAATTTTCATGGAACAAAAGGATGGAATTTGGTTTTGGTAGACGGATATTCCATAGGATGGGGAAAGATGAGTAATGGAGTACTTAAAAATCATTATCCTAGGGGATTAAGGTGGCTATAATAAAAAATAAGCATAGTTTCTACATTTTTCTGAAGGGGTTTAGAAACTATGCCTGTGGTGGCTTATTTATTTTCTTCTACTTTAGCTATTGCTTGATTATGCAGCTCAATCACTTTTGCTGTAATACTGCTGTCTATTTTCAACTTATTTTGCTCTATTGCCTTTATATATTTATTAACAATATCACCGGAAATAGTATCGGCATTATTGTTCACTAATTTTTTATAGCTTGTCATTACCTCGTTGTGTATTAAGCCTGTTTGATAATCATATATGGGAGAATTATCGCCTCCCTGCAGATACATTATCAGATATTCTCCATACAATCTGGTTACTTCTTCGGATTTAACTCCTGCTTTATATTTTTTCAAATAGTTTTCGGTTTTCAACAATCTCTCTCCAAGTTCATCCCAGGATATTCCAAGTTCTGCATCTCTCATAGAAGGATCTGAGGATTCCATTGACTTTATATCAATATATTCTTTAATCCCATCCGGCAAATATTTTTCATAATCCTTATATCGGTCATAATCAATAATAGGATAATAACTTCCTTCTCCTGCCATCAATTTGTATTTTCCGTCATATATATTTGTAATAACAGATTTTAAGCTTTTATCTTCTATAGCTTCAATCTTAGATGAGTCAAAGCTAAAAGGTCCTCCAGCTTTAATGATAAGGTCTTGTCTGTTTCCTTTAAAAAGTTCATCTATGTATTCCTGTGAAAAATATTCCTGAGATTCTTCCAAGCCGATGATCATCTCCTGAGCATTTTCTTTGCTGACTTTGGCAATATTGGCATCGATATATTTAGCTATTTCAAAAGGTTTTTTATTGCCGGAGGTGAGCTTTCTAAATCCTTCCATAATTTTTTTCTCATTGTTTTCGGTCAGTTTTTCGGATCCGTTGGGCTTATTTTCTCCTGTATTTGTATTTCCCCCATTTTCTTTCTTCTTATTACAGCCTATTATTAAAATAACTATTAATAGTATGATAATAAATGAAGCTATCCCTTTTTTCCATCTCATAACATTACCTCTTTCATTAATCTTTGTATCCCGTTAATACAATTATACTAAAGTAAAAATTTTTTTCAAATTTATATTCTTTTTTAAGTATACCAGAATTAAATCAGTTATGAGTTACAAAAAAGTTACAAATTTTATGAAAAGGGGTATAGTATTATTAAAAGCAGGTGATAAAGATGAATAATTTAGATGTTATTTTAGATAATCAAAGGGATTTTTTTAAGTCAAAAGCTTCCATAGACATAAATTTCAGAAAGGGCGCTTTAAATAAATTAAAAAATTTAATAATTTTAAATGAAAAAGAAATATTGGATGCCTTGAATTATGATCTTGGTAAATCTTCCTTTGAAGGGTATTCCACCGAAGTAGGACTCATATTAAGTGAAATAGCGTATGCAGTATCCAATTTAAATAAATGGAGTGCCGTAAAAAAAGTAAGGACTCCTATTACAAATTTTAAATCACAAAGCTACATATATCCGGAGCCTTTCGGCAACACCCTTATAATATCTCCTTGGAACTACCCCTTTCAATTAGCTTTCGGGCCTCTTATAGGGGCTATAGCCGCCGGAAATACCGCAATTATTAAACTGTCAAGTACTTCTGTCAATACTACCAGAATAATCGAAGAAATCATAAATAATAATTTTGACAAAGGATATTTATACGTTGTTACAGGAGAAGAAGGGAGGAAGGCAATAGACAAAAAATTTGATTATATTTTTTATACAGGCAGCCCTTCTGTCGGAAGATTGATAATGGAAAAAGCTTCAAAGAATTTAACTCCCGTAACCCTTGAACTTGGAGGAAAAAGCCCCTGTATTGTAGACTGGGAAGGAGATTTAAAATTGTTCGCTAAAAGAATAGTATGGGGAAAATTTCTAAACTGCGGACAGACCTGTATAGCCCCTGATTACATTTTAGTCCAAAGAAAAATAAAAGATGAACTTATAAACAATATGATATATTATATAGAAGAATTTTACGGAAAAGATCCTGAAAACAATAAAGAATACGGAAGAATAGTAAATCTCAATCATTTAAACAGATTAAAGAAACTTATTGAAAAAAGCAATATCGTATACGGGGGAAAAATAAATTCAGATAATCTGTATTTTTCTCCAACAATACTAAAGGACGTAACTTGGGATGAACCCGTAATGAAAGAAGAAATATTCGGTCCAATCCTTCCAATCCTAGAATATGAATCCTTAGATGAAGTGATAGACATAGTAAATGAACATGAAAAACCTTTGGCTTTATATTTCTTTTCAAATAATGAGAAAAAAATTCAAAGGATAATAAGAAATACGTCCTATGGCGGTGGGTGTATAAATGACACTATAATGCATATCGCAAATTCAAACCTTCCTTTTGGCGGTGTGGGAATGAGCGGAATAGGCAGCTATCATGGAAAGAAAAGTTTCGATACCTTTACTCACTATAAAAGTGTCCTAAGAAAAAGCACTAAAATAGATATAAATTTAAGATATCCTCCCTACGGAGATAAGCTGAAATTTATTAAAAGGGTGTTAAAGTAATTGAGAGATTTTTTATATAAAAATAGCAAAGAATACGCTATCCTTTGCTATTTTTATTATCCCATTTATTTTACTATGAAGATATTATATAAATTCTAATTTTATTTATCAATATTGATTAATCTTTTTAACCCGTCCTCCATACATAACACGAATGACAGTAACTGCTTTATCCTCTAACTTCGGAATATAGAATACAACGAAATTATCTACTACCATTTGATGTAGTCCTCTACTATGCCACGGCTCATTTTCAAATGCCCTAAATCTATCAGGCATTTCATCTAAACTTTATATAGCTTTCTCAATTCTCTCTAATTGCTTAACTGCTATTCCGGGTTCAAGCAGTGTAAATGCAATGTATTCATATATACTTCTTAAATCTGCATCTGTTTGTTCCGTTAATACTACTTTATATTTCATATCTCATAATCCTTGCGAATATCCGAAAAAGTTTTCTCTGCCGACTTTGTATTCCCTTGAACAAAATCCGCATAGCCTTCTTCAAGTTCCGCATTTAGCTCTTTCTCTGTTAAGCCGGCTGTTCCCACAGGCTTTGTTGCAGGAAGCTTAACATCAAAGGGAATTCCTCTTTGCATAACAACTTGTTTTAAAAACATATTCACTGCATTAGATACCGGAATTCCCAATTGCTTAAGAACTAACTCTGCCTGTTCCTTAAGTTTAGGTTCAATCCTTATATACAGATTTGTTGTTTTTGCCATTGCCAATCACTCCCTCCATATATTAATTATATGCTATTATATATACAAAAGCAATACATTTGCCAAAATTATAATGTATACCACAAATTCAAGTTTTCCATTTGAAGGTGTAGGAATGACAACCTTTGCTATTTTTATATTTTTTTACAAAATAATAGATATTTTCGTTCCGATTTGAATGACTGGGTATTCTTTCTCTTCTACATAAAGAGTACCCGGCAGTTTTGCTTTTGTAGAACCATCAAATTTTATTGTAATATGTCCTAAATCATCTAAATTCTTTTTTACTTTTTCTCCCACCGCTGTTATTTTATAATCCTGTTCATCAAATTTTAAGGTCATACCGGGCTTTATCTCCCTTTCGCTTTTATTCATTTCAATATTAAAACAATAATCTGCCAAAGTATCCGGTGCATTTTCACCAAAGAGTATTAATAAGTTTTCATGTTTAAACAATTCTGCATTCAAGCCAATTCCTTTTACTGTTGTTTCAAAAATTTTCATCAGTTATTCCTGTTCCTTCCTATATTATAATTATACTTTATTAGCTATACAATCCAAAACTGGCAAGCCATGCAACAATCACCCGAGGCACACCGTTTAAAAATCTCGAATATAAAACAGACGGAACACCTACTTCAACAGTTTCCGCATCAGCTTCCTCTAACCCTAAGCCAACTGGAATAAAATCACAAGCATTTTGTGTATTAATTGCAAATAAAGCTGGCAGAGCAAGTTGAGGAGGAATATTTCCCTTTCCTATTTCCACTCCTATTAAAGTACCGATAATTTGTGCAATAACTGCCCCCGGACCCAATAAAGGAGACAAAACCGGCAGAGAGCAGATTAATCCGATTATAATTAATCCAATAATATTTCCCGCTAAAGGAGTCATAATATTTGCAAACCAATTTCCGACTCCTGAACCTTCTATTATTCCGATTAGTAAAGATACAAAAGCCATGAATGGTATAACTGTAGTTAAAATTGTTTGAACCGCACTTCTTGCCGCTTGATTAAAAGTAGCTACAATTTTACCTGCTCCCATTCCTATACGGGCAATAAGACTTTTCTCAGATTTTTGTTCGGTAATCTTTTTAGTAGTATCGTACTTATATTCTCTTTTTACTTGTTTATTGCTCTTTTCAGCTTTTTCGGAAGAAGCTTCTGATTTGTCGGTTAATTCTATTTGATTTACGCCAACGGCAGACACATATATATCATCTGTAATATATTTTGCTAAAGGTCCGCTCTTCCCTGTAGGTACAATATTTACTGTCGGTATTCCTTTCTGAGGATAAATCCCACATCTTAATGTCCCTCCACAGTCAATTACAGCCAATGCGATTTCTTCATCGGGAATCGACGTCTTGAAACCATTAACTATTTCCATCCCTGATAACTCTGCCATTTTATCAACTATATCAGGTTTTTCTCCTCCTCCTGTTACATATAAAATTTTATATCTTTCTTCGGTCGGAGTAATTATAAGAGGTCCTCCAAAACCACCGCTTCCTTTTTTTATTTTTATACTTCTGTACTTTGCCATCTAAAATTCCTCCTTGTACAATATAGTTATAATCAAATTACAGTTTTCCACTGTAATAATTATCAATTTCTTAAATAATAATATAGTCTTCTTTTCTAATCATTAAATACATTTCTTTGGCTTCTCACCCTAGCCATAAAGCCAGTTTAATTTGGCCTGAACCATGAACAATATTGTATAATTAATTTATGGATTTGGAGGTTGATGCAATTCCTCCTAGGACGCCTTTATGCGACTACCTGTAAAAAAGAGTATCTATCCATTCTCATAAGATTACATTATTTGGCTGGTTGAGGCCAGTTAACACTGGTTCCTCGTGTCACATGCAAGGTTGTGTACTTATTTGAGAAGGAATGGATTTCTAAATCCAAATACTTTATTTAGGAGGTTTCTTATGGATTATCCACCTGTAGCTGGAATTGATGTTGGTAAAAATTTTAGTGAGATGTGTATTTTGTCCCCTAATAATGAGATTTATCATCGTATTAAGATCTATCATGATTCAATTGACAGTATTAAAGAGGCTATAGGTCTATTGCAAAAAGCAGAAAAGGATTTTGCAATTAGGCCTGTCGTAGTCTTAGAATCCACTGGGCACTATCACAAAATCCTCTTCCACTATCTTTCTGATTCTGGATTTGAGGTCTCTATCATAAACCCCATCCAATCTGATTCTATCAAAAATATTGGAATAAGGAAAGTAAAAAATGATAAATTTGATGCCCATAAGATTGCATTGCTTTATAGGTTTTCTTTTATTAAGACTACTGTTGTTCCTGATGATGTTATTGACTGCCTTAAAAGCCTTTGTCGCCAATATTACAAGTTAGGTGATGAACTTACTACTTACAAGAATAGGCTTATTGGCATTATTGATCAAGTAATGCTAAACTTTACAGATGTCTTCCAAAATGTATATTCAAACACTGCCTTAGCAGTACTTGATAGGTATCCTTCACCTAAGCAAATTCTAAAGGCTAACAAACAAACATTAATATCACTTATTGAAAAAACTTCTAAAAAAGGTTTAGCGTGGTCCACTGAAAAATATGAACTTTTGGTTTTAAAAGCTAAGGAATTTAAAGATTTAAGCATCAATAACCCTGGAAATCTAGCCATTCTCAAAGTTAATATTTCCATGGTAAGAACCTTACAAGATGCCCAAAAAGACATACTTGACGCAATTAATGAAATTATTTTAGCAGATTCTTTAGAAGATAATCCTGTATTGGCACCTATTATTAATCTGCTATGCAGTATTCCTGGTATCGGGATACTAACTGCTGCCACGATACTTGCTGAGGTTGGTGATTTTTCTGCATTTTCTAGCCCCAATAAACTTGTAGCTTTCTTTGGAATTGACCCCTCTGTTAATCAATCGGGTGAATTCACCGGAACCCGTAACAAAATGTCTAAAAGGGGCTCTAGATTGCTTCGTAGGGTCATCTTTACAACTGCTTTAGCCAATATTCGAAGTAAGAGAAATGGTGACAAAACTAATCCAGTGCTCTATGAGTTCTACCAAAAAAAGTGTACAAACAAGCCCAAAAAGGTTGCATTAGGTGCTGTAATGAGAAAATTAGTAAATATTATATTCGCCGTCATGAGAGACAAAAAGCCTTTTGAGCTAAGAACCCCAGAAGAGCATGAGGAACTACTTCTTACTAGGTCTTCAGTAGCCTAATGATCTGTATTTAATGTTTAGTTTTCAAAGAACAATTTTAAATAACAGCTTCGTTTTTTAAACCAATAATCATTGGTTTATTAGGTGTGCATTTTTTTATTATTAATTTTTCAAAAAATATTTAATATTATTTTGCTAAAATCTATTGACTTTAATTAGCTGGTCTTTTTCTTATTCAGCTGTTACTTTCGGTTGTTTGCTTAACATTATATTTTGTTGTTTACAAACATAAGCTGTTGTGAAATCTGTGACCCAGCCTCCAATAAAATTCATCAGTATCCCGACTAACATATATCTAATTGCTAAATCCATGGTGTTTAATCCTAACTTTTCTATTCCTTGAGCAATACCGAGGTAAACGAAGAGTTCTCCCGGATTAATATGAGGAAATATGCCATTGCTTGTATGGCAAAATTGTGCTAAAGATGCAAAATAGCTTGGCTTATAATACTCCGGCAAAAACCTGCCCAATGTAAAGGACATGGGGTTTCCCAGCATAAATGCAGCTAAAAAGGGTAATATTAAATATCGGGTAAACGGATTTTTTGAAGAAGCCTTTGCAATCTTTGTTACTCTTTCTTCCCCCAGGAGGCTGATTATGGTATTCATTAATACCATCAGCATTAAAACAACAGGCACTATACCTTTCATCCATCCTAAAAAGGTATTCCCTCCTGTTTCAAATAAATTCATAAATCCCTTAGCAATCTTTGCTACTGCTGCCATTATTCAACACCATCCTTTTAATTTTTTATTTTTAATAATTTTATCTTCGAGGTTAGCAGAGCAAGAGGACTTTTTGTTTCAGGTATTTTCTCTCCCCGGCTAACATGCAGATATACATCTCTTGCATTTAATATGGTTTTCTTAGTCAGATTGTTTTCTCCGCAATCAATTAAAGAATGCTCATTTATCAACTGAATATATTGTCCCGTCAGTGAGATAATAGGTTTAAACTTAGATAATACTGTAATTCCCTGCATTTTTACAGCTTCTAAAATTTCCCCGTTATCATCTGTTGCCAGCATAACAATAGTACCAACATGAAATTTTCCCGGCCTTTTTCCTATCGCTACTTTTCCTTTATTTTTCAATCTACCGTATTCTTCATTAAAATGTCGAATTTGCTTTGCCCCAAAAAACACTTGCAATAAATAGGCCGAGAGTACAAACAATCCAAATATATATATATTCACCGCAATATTCCCTCCCTTTTTAAAAGTGAAATAAATTCTTTTCCATTTGTTGTTTCTCCGATTTTCTGATGAATTTCTTTTCTTCTTGCTATTCGAAATATCAAATCATACATTTCCAGTAAAGAATTCTCAGCACCATCATCTATATTTTCGGGTATTCCTGCCAAAAATACGATTTGAATACTTTGATTTCCAACAAATAGTTGATTTTTAAATACTCCTACACTCAACACTATTTTATTAAATCCTTTATTTAACGTATGGGGAAACGCAATCCCCTGCTCAAAGATAGTGGACTGTTTTTTTTCTCTTTCCTGCCATAAATTTATAAAATTAGGATTTAACTTCTTATCTTTAATCAATCTACAAATCATAAACTTAACATTATCAAAATAACTTTTTTCTTCGTCCAGAACGGTAAATGAAAAATCAATGTAAGCAATATCAAAATTTTGTTCCTGTTCTATTTTATTCCACTCGCTAATAACCCAGTTGTTATCAAATAAATTAGCCACTTGAATTACAGGTATTCTTTTATCTATTTCTATGGGAAACGTGGTAAAAACTGCAAAAAAAATTTTAAAATTTTGTTTTGTGTAATTTTGCTCCGAAAATTGCAATATAGTCACCTCAGGTCCCAAAATTTCCTGAATCTGCTTCTTTATTAACATTGACGTGCCTTTCCCAAAATTACTTACTATCGCAATCTGTTTTTGCCTGTTTTCTCTGTCTTTATGGTATAAAATTAATTCAAAATATACGGCAAGATAACTGATTTCCGGTTGTGCCACACTTATCATTAAACGTGACTCTATAACATTCGCAGCCATCTTCGCCAATTCATAAGAAAAAGGATATTTCTTTTCAATCTCGTCATAGAACAAATTAAACGATTCTATATGAAATACAAGCCTGTTCACCATAAACATCAAATGATATTTCATTTCTTCAAATAACTGATTGTCATCTAATTCAAGCATAAAATTTGCCCTGATTTTCCTTATCATATCATTGAAAAGGTCTTTTATGCCTTTTTCATATTTCTCCATACTCTCCTTCTTTACATAAGCAGAATTTCTGATATTAACCGGGAAAATGACAAAGTCTCGATCATACGGCCCCAAGGCTATGTCATATTCTTTTTCCAAATGATAAAGAAACCTCTTTATAAAGCTTGAATTTCCTTCATAATTATTATAGTAAGGTATTTCCTTGTTTATATAAAAGCCTTTTCCTACTCTGTCTAAAGTAATACCTACAACTTTTTTCATGATAGCCGTATTATAATTGCTTAACTGGTATTCTTCTGCAATTTTGTCTATATATTCGACTGTGCTTTTCTTTAGTTTGTAATCCGCAAAATAATAATCATAAACATAATATAGCAATAACAACCGTCTGTTTAATTCGTCCCCGACAATTTTTATACCTTTGTTCGGTATTCCATATAAACTTATGCCAAAGTCTGAAATTATTTTTTTTATATTCTTCACATCTTTGTTTACCGTTCCTCTGCTTACTTCAATTCTTTCTGCCAAACTGTCCATTGTAACAAATCCCTTGGTATTTAACAAAGTTTTTAAAATAAAAGCTATTCGCTTACTTGAAGAATTAAAGTCCATATCCTTTTTCAGTTCTCCGTTCATAATTTCTTTAAACGCCGAATAATTTTCGATATACAAATAATAGCTGCCTTTTTCCCACAATATTGATGCTATTCCTTTAAGTTGATCATTCAATAATTCAATATTCTTTTTTAAAGTCTGAGAAGTTGTCTGAGTAATGTCACTTAGTTTTTCAACAGTAATATATTCCTTTACTAAAAGTGTATTTAAAATTAGATACCACTTTTTTACGAGAGACACTAACACCTTCCTCCATTCTTTAACCTCTGCTTTTCCCTCCTGCAACATTTGTAGTTATTCCTGTAATATAACTGGATCTGCCGGATAAATAATAGCATACTAAATCCGCTATCTCAGAAAGCTTTCCACTCCTCCCCAATGGTATAGTACTTGTCCTACTATAATTTTCCCTTAGTTTTTCTACGGTAATTCCTCTTGTATATGCCAAGGCAGTTTCATATTCCAAAGTACGTAAGCCGGTCTCTTCCATTATGCCGGGAGCAATCCCCACTACTCTTATATTTGATTTCCCCAGTTCTTTCGCCCAGGACCTGGTAAAACTGTTTATGGCAGCCTTTGTAGCAGCATAACAGCTTTGACCTTCTGAACCTTCAAGGCCACTTTCAGAAGACATGTTTATAATCACTCCTGAATTTTTCCTGACAAGAACTCTCGCCACAGCTTGTGCCATTAAATAGACACCTTTTTGATTAATAGTTGTCATTTTATCAAATACATCTTCAGAAAGCTCATATTTACCATAAAAATGCTTTTTATCTACTAACAGCCTTGGAATATTTATTCCCGCATTATTTACAAGGCCGTCTATTGTCCCTAAAGCCTTGAGAGTTTCTTCAACAACTTTTTCCGCATCCTTTTTTGACGATACATCTGTTTTTACAAACAACAAATTATCATGTTTTTTCCCATTATCATGAATATCTGCATTAACTACCTTTACCCCTTGCTCCAATAATTCTGTTATTATACTTTCTCCGATTCCTGAAGAGCCTCCCGTGACAATTACAACTTTTCCGGAAATCCCTAACCAGTCTGTTGACATCTTTACACCTCTCTTTCAATAGTTTTCTGTTTACATTAAAAAGTATATATCTAAATGCAGCTTAAATTAATACACTCTTTTTAAAGCAATAAGAAAATAAGGTATACTAATTAACAACTTAAAAACAAAAGGATAAAGCAAAGAACTGATTCTGATTCGTTCTTTGCTTTATCCTGAATTTCTGCCTTCAAAATATTGATAATCAAAAAGTGGCTGTAATGCAAAAGTTAGTTATCATTTAAATAACCGATGATCTGCCGTTAATCGCTATTTTTAATATCAATTCCGCCATTTCATTGGGATGCCTTTTCATCCCACCCTTCAGCCACATCTGAATGACTCCGACAGCACCGCTTGCTAAAAAATAAAATATATATTCCGCATCTTCTTTATTTAAAGAATTATCTCCGATAACGGATATAAAATGCTGCCTGCCAATAATCTTTATAATTTCCTGTTGAAATTTCATATCTCTGTTTGAATTTAGTAAAAGGTCAAAAAGTTCTGAGTTTTTCTTTATGTATTCTAAGATTTTTTCAATCATCTCCGTAGGTACAACTTTATTGTTTTTAAAATCGTATCCCTTCAAATATTGATTAATATCATCAATTACTTCATTTTCAATCTGCTGAAGCAAATCATACTGATCTACATAATGTGCATAAAAGGTCGTGCGGTTTATATCTGCATCATCACAGATTTCTTTAACAGAGATTTTTGAAATTGGTTTTTGTTTTAGAAATTTAACAAAGCTCTCCTTAATAACCATTTTGGTATATTTTACCCTCCTGTCGATCTTTTCTGCCGCCATCTAAGTCCCCCCCTTATAAAAAATTTATAAACAATTTTGTCGTTTTCTAAACATTTTTTGAAAATCTGCTGTGAAACCTACACTTATTAAACATCTGATTGTTGTATTTATTTCATGATGTTAGTATAATTTATTCATGTTGTGTTTGTTCCATGATGTTAGTATATTGCATTAATGTTTAATCGTCAACATTATGTTGTTTAAAATCGGAGGTGTAGAAATGGCATTTATTGAGTTTGAAAATGTTGAAAAAAAATATATAGTCGGTGATTTAGCGATTACAGCAGTTGATGACTGCTCTTTTTCAATAGAAAAAAATGAATTGGTTGTTATACTCGGTCCGTCGGGGGCGGGAAAAACAACGGTGTTGAATCTGCTCGGCGGGATGGATAGTCCAAGCGACGGCAATATTACAGTTGACGGAAATGAAATCCATAAATATAACAAAAAGGAACTGATAAATTACAGGCGTAATGATATTGGGTTTGTATTTCAGTTTTATAATCTTGTGGAAAATCTAACCGCACTGGAAAATGTTGAGCTTGCGTGTCAGATATGTCCTAATTCACTTGATCCCAAAACAATTTTAGAAAAGGTCGGTTTATCGGAGCGTATAAGCAACTTTCCCTCTCAGTTGTCGGGTGGAGAACAGCAGCGTGTTGCCATAGCGAGAGCGGTCGCAAAAAATCCGAAGCTTCTCTTGTGTGATGAACCTACCGGCGCACTTGACAGCGTAACAGGACAACGGATTATTGAACTTTTACAAAAAAATTGTAAAAAAATGGGCATGACTACTGTTATAATTACTCACAATACCGTAATTGCAGATGTTGCAGATAAAGTTATTAAAATCAAAAATGGAACGGTCAAAGATATTATTATAAATAAAAATCCCAAAAAAGCAGAAGAGATTGTGTGGTGATCAGTTTGTTGTATAAAAATACCCTGATTAAAATAAAAAAATCTATTGGCAGATATCTGTCATTGTTTATTATTGTTATGGTGGGTGTAGGCTTTTTCGCAGGGGTACAGGAAAGTGCGCCTGATTTAGTTGCTGTAGCCAATCATTATTATTGCGACCATAACTTAATGGATTTTAAAATCGTCAGCTCAATGGGTCTAACAGATGGTGATGTCAATGCGCTAAAAACTTTGAAAAATGTAAACACCGTTATTCCGAGTTATTCTTTGGATGTTTTGGATCAGAATAAAGCGATTCGTGTTCATGCAATTGAAAAATCAGTCAATAGGGTTCAACTTATTTCCGGACGGATGCCTAAGACTGATAATGAATGCATTGCGGATAGTAAAGCCTATAAAATCGGTGATAAAATCAGAATAACAAGTGATGTCGGCGGAAAATTAAAAAATACCGAATTTACCGTTGTTGGTACGGCAAAATCGGTACTATATTTGACAAATAATTATGGGAGTACCAATATTGGCGACGGAGAATTATCATCTTTTATTTTTATAAACAAGGATAATTTTATGTTAGACGCTTACACCGAGATCTATCTCGTTGCCGCAAGCACTAAAAACACTACTGCATATTCAAAAGATTATAATAGTGTGGCATCGCAACTTAATAATGAACTGATAAAAATTAAACCGGAAAGGGAAAATACACGGTATCAGGAAATTTATAAAAAAGCAAATCAGGAAATAAACAAAAATGAAAAAAAACTGAACGATGAAAAGGCAAAAGGTGAAAAAAAACTGGTTGATGCAAAAGCCAAGCTTGATGACAGCACACAGAAGCTGAAAGACGGAAAAAATGAACTTGCTAAAAACGAGACAGACTTACAAAAAAACATTAAAAGGCAAAATGCAGAGTTTGAATCCTCTAAAGCTAAAATTGCAAATGGCTGGAACGAAATCAATTCCGCGCTAATACAAAACGGCGTTAAAAAAGAGGAACTACCCACAAAAATCAACAAGTTGAATACTGCTATTGGATCTATGAAAACACAACTTAGTCAGCTTCCTTCCGGAAGTCAGGAATATGCCAAACTCAGTGTAACTATAGATCAATATTCCAAGTCTCGTGAAGGACTCTTGAAACTCAAAGAATCAGTTGATACATTAACAGCTCAAGAAGCAAAACTTAATAAGGGAATTGAAAACTTTAACTCCGAAATTAAAAAAGCTCAGGACAAAATCGCAAAAGGTAAAAGTGAAATAGAGGAAAATGAAAAGAAATTGAAAGACGGATATGCGGAATATAATAAGAATTTAGAAAAATTCAATACAGAAATGGCTGACGCACAGGAAAAAATTGATGATGCCAAAAAAGATTTTTCTGATATTGAAAAAACACAATGGCATATTTTTGACCGAGATGCCGCCATCGGCTACAGCGAATTAAAATCCAGTATAGATGTGATCACCTCGATCGCCGCTGTTTTTCCCTTCTTTTTCATACTGATCGGAATGCTTATGGCGTCCAATTCAATGGCTCGTATGATAGCGGAAGAGCGAAATGAACTCGGCATATTAACCTCACTCGGCTATAAAAATAGCAGTATTATTTCCACATATATCTTCTATGTTCTGTCTGCTTCGGGCTTAGGTGCAACAGTAGGATTTTTTGCGGGGTGCCGTATTATACCACCGCTTATCTACTCAAATTTTTCAAATTTTAAATCTAATTTGCCGCCCCTTATCATCCAATATGATATGATGACATTTTTGCTGATTTTGACGATTACATTAGCGCTTATGGCTTTGGTGACAATAATTTCATGCAATAAAGAATTAAAACAGAATCCTGCAGCTTTAATGCGTCCGGTTCCGCCTAAAAACGGGCAAACAATTTTTCTCGAAAAAATTGGGCCAATATGGAAACACCTTTCCTTCACATGGAAAATCACCATGAGAAACATGTTTCGATACAAAAAGAGAGCCCTTATGACCATAATAGGCGTGTCAGGTTGTACTTCTTTGTTACTTGTAGGATTTGGGCTGAAGGACAGCATGGATGGCGTTGCGGAAAAGCAGTACGGTGAAATTTTTCGTTATGATGACATGATAATTCTCAAAGATGAAACCAAAAATATCAGTAAAGATTTAGAAAATCTTTTAACAAAAGAAAAAATAGAAGAACCTCTTTTAATAAAACAGACTGCCCTAAAATGTGAATCCAATGATAAATCACTTGATGCCTTTTTGATCGTGCCGAAGAACGAAAATATTTTTTATAAATATTATAATCTAAAAAGTGCGGATACCGGAAGTAAGTTAGCTTTGAATGATAATGGCGTCGTGATTACACAAAGACTCTCCAAGGTTTTCAAAGTTAATAAGGGAGATAACATCACTGTAAAAGATGCTGATAACAATGCTTATCAGTTAACTGTTGCAGATGTGGCTGAAAACTATAATGCTGATTATATTTACATGAACAACGCTTTGTATAATAAAATTTTCGACAAACCTGTATCCTACAATGCAATTGTATCAAACCATAGAGCTGGTGAAAAAGCTTTAGCCAAACATCTAATAGACAGCGACTTGGTTTTGAATGTAGTCTTTACTAACGATATGATGCAAAATGCCCTTGGGATTAGCGAAAGCCTAAACGGTATCATTGTCTTGATTGTGGTGGTTGCTTCCCTCTTAGCAATCAGTGTGCTGTATAATTTAACATCAATCAATATAAGCGAGCGAACGCGTGAAATTGCCACTCTTAAAGTATTGGGCTTTACCGATACGGAAACAAACGGATATATTTACCGTCAGACCTTTATCCTGACTTTAATTAGTATTGGGATAGGCCTAATTGGGGGGATTTTCCTTCATCACTTCGTTATTGATATTATTGAAATAAATGCGACTGTATTTTTCAAAAAAATTGGATGGCTCAGCTTTGTACTGGCATGTCTGATTACTCTGATATTCTCTGTAATCATGCAAATCATTACTTATTTTAAGTTGCAGACAATCAACATGATTGAATCACTTAAGTCGGTAGAATAGGGGAAAATTTTATATTTACGTATAACTACATCCTAAAAAAAAGGAGTCAGCGTCTATAAATTTGACACTGACTCTTTATCTTTAAATATTCAATGCTCTCTCATCCTTTTCTTTTTCTTCTTCCTCATCAGCATTATGGCGAGCCGTAGAAAGCATAAGTTTTAATCTGTTCAGTTGGTTTACCTCACTTGCTCCCGGATCATAATCTATGGGAATAATATTTGCCTTAGGATACATCTCCCTTATAGATTTAATCATTCCCTTTCCCGTTACATGATTTGGAAGACACCCAAAAGGCTGAACGCATACAATATTCTCTACTTCGTTTTCAATTAACTCCAACATTTCAGCCGTTAAAAGCCAACCCTCTCCGGATTGATTTCCTAAAGAGATAAAATTTTTAACCAATCCTGCCAACTCCTTAATAGACATTGGTGAAGAAAATCTTTCGCTCTCATTCAATGCTTTTTTTAAATCCTTCCTATAATTTTCTATATATGATATTGCAATATCACCGAAAAATTTATTTCTTTTTCTCTGAGATAAATATTCTGCTTTGAAGGTTTCATTATAAGCACAATAAAGAATAAAATCCGTCAAATCCGGAACCACAACTTCTACTCCCTCTTTTTCCAAAACATTTACAATATCATTATTGGCGGTAGGATGATACTTAACCAGTATTTCTCCAACTATCCCTACTCTTGGTTTCTGTATATCATATATATCAATATTATCAAAATCTTCAACTATTTTCCTGATATTATTCTTATACAATTTTTTACTTCCATTCTTTAAAGATTCTTTACATCTTTGATTCCATTCCATATACAATGAATCTGCCGACCCTTTTACTTTTTCATAAGGTCTTACCCTGTATAATACTCTCATAAGGAGATCCCCGTATATTATTGCCATCACACCCTTTGATGCCATATCCATCGAATAGGTAAACCCGGGGTTTTCTTCCATGCCATAGGCATTCGCACTAATGACTGGAATATTTCCAAATCCGGCATCTTTTAAAGCTTTTCTTAAAAATCCAATATAATTTGATGCTCGGCATACTCCTCCTGTCTGAGTTATGATGACTGATGTATTATTTAAATCATATTTCCCGGATTTCAGAGCTTCTATAAATTGTCCTACAACTATTATTGAAGGATAGCAAGCATCATTATTTACATATTTTAACCCTTCTTCTATGGCACCTCTGTCTACAGACGGAAGCACTTCAAAATTATATCCACAATCTCTCATGGCTGTTTGAAGTAAATCAAAATGAATAGGGGACATTTGAGGCGAAAGTATGGTATGTCTTTCTTTCATTCCCTTAGCAAAAAGTACTCTTTTAATTGGTCCTCCTACTTTATGAGGCCTGAATCCTCTTTTATCTCTTTCCATCAGCGCTGCATTCAATGAACGGATCCTTATTTTAGCCGCTCCTAAATTATTTACTTCATCTATTTTTAATAAGGTATATATTTTTTCGTAGTTATCCAATATCTCATGTACCTGATCCGTGGTAACAGCATCAAGACCACAACCGAAAGACGTTAATTGAACTAATTCCAAGTCATCTCTTTGAGCAACAAAACTTGCTGCTCTATACAATCTTGAATGATAAGTCCACTGATCTACTACTCTTAAAGGTCTTTCAACATTACCTAAATGAGCAATTGAATCCTCTGTGAAAACAGCCATCCCTAATGATGTAATAAGATTTGGAATTCCATGGTTTATTTCCGGGTCAATATGATATGGTCTACCCGAAAGGACTATTCCCCTGATCTTATTTTTGCTTATATAATCTAAAGTTTCCTCCCCTTTCAATTGAATATCCTTTCTATAATTAGCCTGCTCTCCCCATGCTTTTTCTACAGCTTTATCTATTTCTCTGCCTCCGATTGAAAATATTTTAAATTCTTTTTCAAGTCTGTTCTTTAAACCTTCTTTGTCGTCAAAACTAATAAACGGATTCAAAAAAAGTATATCATTCTTTTTTATATTATCCATATTATGTTTTATAACCTCCGAATAGGAAGTAACAATCGGGCAATTTAAATGATTATTAGCAGTTTTATCTTCCTTTTTTTCATAAAATACGGAAGGATAAAAAATGAATTTAACTTTCTTTTCAATTAAGTCTGAAATATGCCCATGGACAAGCTTAGCAGGATAACATGCGGTTTCACTGGGAATCGTACTGATTCCTTTTTCATACATGGCTCTACTCGATGGAGCCGAAAGTACAACTTTGAAATTCAGTTCCGTAAAGAAAGTAAACCAAAAGGGATAATTTTCATATATATTCAATACCCTCGGTATTCCAACTGTACCCCTTTTTGCTTCTTCCTCATTCAAAGGTTTATAGTCAAAGGTTCTTTTATATTTATAATCATATAAGTTAGGGATATTTTTTGAAGATTTATTTAATCCCAGAGCCTTCTCACATCTATTCCCGCTAATATATCTATTTCCATTTGAAAAAGTATGAATTGACAGTAAACAATTGTTTCCGCAACCTCCACACCTTGTCATCTTAGTATTGTAATTAAAATTGTTTAGATCTTCTATTTTTAACAATGAAGTTTCTTTTCCGTCTTCATATCGTTCTTTTGCTATCAGTGCAGCTCCCAGTGCTCCCATCAATCCTGAAATATCTGGTCTCACAACTTTTCTATGGGATATCAACTCAAAACTTCTCAATATAGAATCTCCATAAAAGGTTCCCCCCTGTACAACTATTTTTTCTCCCATTTCTTGAGGGTCCCTTATTTTTATTACTTTCTGAAGAGCATTTTTTATAACAGAATAGGAAAGGCCTGCCGCAATATCTCCTATAGTTGCTCCTTCTTTTTGAGCCTGTTTAACTTTTGAGTTCATAAATACAGTACACCTTGAACCTAAGTCCACGGGATTTTCAGCTAAAAGTCCTTCATTTAAAAAATCTTCTACCTTCATATTTAAAGATTGAGCAAAAGTCTCTATAAAAGAACCGCATCCGGAAGAACATGCCTCGTTGAGAAGTACACTGTCGATAACGCCGTTTTTAATCTTCATACATTTCATATCCTGCCCACCAATATCTAATATGAAGTCTACTCCCGGAAGATAAAATTCGGCTGCCTTATAATGAGCTATAGTCTCTACTTCTCCTACGTCTATTCCAAGAGCCTCTTTTATAAGATCCTCTCCATATCCTGTAACTGCAGAATAAACAATCTTACTCTCTGCAGGAAGAACCGAATAGATCTCCTTTAATATTTGTACTACCAATTCCAAAGGTTTCCCCTGATTATTATTATAATATGAATATAATATTTTATCATTTTCATCTATTAATACAGCTTTAGTGGTAGTTGAACCTGCATCAACCCCCAGGAAACACTTCCCTCTATAAGATCTGATATCACCTCTTAAAAGTTTTTTAGTTTCGTGATCTTTCCTGAACTTTTCCAACTCATCCCTGTTATTAAATAAAGGCTGTATTTTCTTTATACTCATATCTATAGGTCTGTCGAAATTTATTAGCTTGTCTATAAATTTTTTAAAGCTTATGGGTATCTCCTCAATAGATTCTATTGCTGCTCCTAAAGCAACAAATAGCTGTGAATTCCGGGGAACTATTATTTCATCATCTTTGAGCCTTAAGGTTTCAATATACCTTTTTCTGAGCTCGGACAAAAAATGAAGAGGTCCTCCGAGAAATGCTATTCTTCCAGTAATTGGTCTGCCGCAGGCTAATGTTGAAATTGTCTGATTGACTACGGACTGAAATACGGAAACAGCTATATCATTTTTTGATGCTCCCTGATTTATAAGGGCTTGTATATCTGTTTTAGCAAATACTCCACATCTGGAAGCTATAGGATATATATGCTCATAATTCTTTGCCAATTCATTCAATCCTTCTGCGTCTGTCTGAAGAAGAGATGACATCTGATCGATAAAAGCACCGGTTCCTCCTGCACATATGCTGTTCATTCTTTGCTCTACATTTCCTCTAAAATAGGTAATTTTAGCATCTTCTCCTCCAAGTTCAATCGCTACATCTGTCTTTGGAATAAATTTTCTGATTGCAGTAGTTGAAGCTACTACTTCTTGAACAAATGGAACATCAAGCCATTTATTAACGGAAAGTCCTCCCGAGCCTGTAACCATAACGGTTATATTTTCATCTTTAAACTTTTTATATGCTCCGAGGATAAGATTTTTTACACTACTTTTAATATCAGAAAAATGTCTCTTGTAATCACAAAAAAGAATTTCCAACTTTTCATTTAATACAACTAATTTTACGGTGGTTGAACCAATATCAATACCTAAATGTAATTTTTTCATACTATTGCAGTTCTCTGCTGCTTTTCCTCCTTTATATAATTTATACAAAAGACTATATACTTATATCTATTAGCAATATTATAATTTATACCCAACTGTCTCTATATAAATTATAACATAACAAAAATACTAAACAAACACTTCAATTAATGAAAAAAGTTTCTATTAAAACATTATAAATTAAGGATGCCTTTTTTGAAACCCATTTAACGGAAAGTTTATATTAAGGAATAATTTGACTTTCCTATGAATTATAGAAAAAAGTTCTTCATAAGTTATAAAATAAAACTGATACCTAATGAGGATAGGTATCAGTTTCATTTACCTTTTCATTTAGAAGGTACACAGATTTTCATTCCTACTGTAAAATCACTTGGTGCAAGATTTGGATTAGCTAACATTAAATCTGATATACTAATTTTAAATTTCATTGCAAGATGAGCCACTACCAATTTCTCCTGCGGAGCATCATGAGATGTAATCAAATAAGGATTTGTGCCAGAAGGACAAATTCCAGATTTATGAGGAGGAATACATAATTTCTGTCCTGCAACTATTTTATGCGGATCAAAATTAGGATTCACAGAAATCAGATCATTAACGGATATATTAAATTTTATCAGTATACTTCCAAGGTTATCCCCTTCCATTATCGTATATAATGTCCCTCCAGGACATGACGGTTGTGGAGGAGTCGGTGCCGGCATACATGGTATACATATTACTTGCCCTATCTGTAGATTGTTCGGATCTATACCTGGGTTTGCTTTCAATATGTCGTCCACGCTTACATTATATCTGTTAGCCAAATTATATATTGTGTCTCCCGCTTTTATTGTATATAACATTCCTCCTGGACATGACGGCTGAGGAGGAGTCGCTGCCGGTATACATATTACCTGCCCTATCTGTAGATTGTTCGGATCTATACCTGGATTGGCTCTTAATATGTCGTCCACGCTTACATTATATCTGTTAGCCAAATTATATATTGTGTCTCCCGCTTTTATTGTATATAACATTCCTCCTGGACATGACGGCTGAGGAGGAGTTGCTGCCGGTATACATATTACCTGCCCTATCTGTAGATTATTCGGATCTATACCTGGATTGGCCTTCAATATATCATTTACGCTTACATTGTATCTGTTAGCCAAATTGTATATTGTATCTCCTGCTCTTATTGTATATAATGTTCCTCCAGGGCATCTGGGTGCCGGTATACATATTACCTGCCCTATCTGTAGATTGTTCGGATCTATACCTGGATTGGCTCTTAATATATCGTCTACACTTACATTGTATCTGTTAGCCAAATTGTATATTGTATCTCCTGCTCTTATCGTATATAATGTTCCTCCTGGACATAAAGGTTGAGGAGGAGTCGCTGCTGGTATACATACTACCTGCCCTATCTGCAAATTGTTCGGATCTACTCCGGGATTTGCCCTTAATATACTCTCAAGGCTTACTTTGTATTGTATGGAAAGTTTATAAAACGTATCTCCTGCTCTTATTGTATGCAATGTTCCTCCAGGACATGATGGTTGTGGAGGAGTATGTGCCGGTATACATACTACCTGCCCTATCTGTAAATTATTCGGATCTACTCCGGGATTTGCTTTTAATATACTTTCAAGACTTACTCCATATTGTATGGAAAGTTTATAAAATGTATCTCCTGCTCTTATCGTATGCAATGTTCCCCCCGGACATGACGGTTGAGGAGGTACAGCCCCCGGAATACATATTACCTGCCCTATCTGTAAATTGTTCGGATCTATAAAAGGATTAGCTCTTAAGATATCTGTTACGGTAACATTATATCTATTGGCTAAATTATATAATGTATCTCCCGCTTTTATTGTATAATAAAATCCACCCGAGCATGGAGGTTTGGGAGGAGCAGAAGCAGGTATACATACTATTTGGCCTATTTGAAGATTATTTGGATTAATTCCCGGATTTATAGCAATTATCGCTTCTACTGTTGTATTGTATTGCTGAGCAAGTTTGTATAAGGTATCCCCTGATCTTATTGTATGGGAAATACTGCCCGAAGGACACTTACCGCTTAAACCATAGAAATCGTACATATTTACCACCTTTCTTTCTAAACTTTGTTCATTATATACTATGCAGTGAAAGCGATAATTGCTTATAGTTTTCATAATATTTTATGTTGCTTTTCTCTTTCCTGTCTCTTTTATTTTTAAGTACATTAGATTCCAGACAGGAATCAGATAAAGATAAAAAGCATAACCTTGATATCCAACACTGCTGATATTAAGAGTTCTTGTAGGAATAAGTCCTCCTATATTCCAAGGAATAAAAGGTGATAATACTACCGCCGTATTTTCTATACTTACTGCAAAATCAGAATTGCTGATATTAAGTTTCTCATATGTACTTCTCATTATTTCCGCCGTAAGGACAATGGCTATAGATTGATTTCCCCCGAAGCTGCTGACTATTATACTCACTAACAAAGTAGCCAGAAAAAGAATTGAATGAGTTGAGATATTATTAAAAATCTTGTATAGTCCATCTAACATATTGGAACTTTCAATTATTCCTGCAAGGCCACAGGATATCAATACTAAAAATGAGGATTTTGCCATAGAAAGAATACCTCCGCCCTTTAATATATTCTTTAAAAAAGTATTCTTATCGATTTTATATCCGAATATTATATATTTTACCAATTTGTAAAAAGATACTTTCTGGATAAACATGGCTATTATGCAAGCTGTAACGATACTCAAAATCATTGATTTATTCACGTTTACTTTAAAACAGCTGAGAAGCAGAATAACTATTGCAGGCAAAAGCATAAGAAAGTTTATAGTAAATAATTTCTCAATCTCAAAATTCAAATTGTTTTCTGCCAGTTTCAAAGGATTGTTCAATGAAATAATAAAATAAATAAAAAAAGAAACGATAAACGGAATTATTGATGTTTTAACCATATTTTTAATATTGGAATAAATATCCGTATCCGTTAAATTTCTGACTAAATGAGCACTGGAAGACATTGGAGAACACCTGTCTCCAAAATATGCTCCCGAAATAATGGCGCCTGATACAATATTAGGATTTAAGTTCCCTCCTTTCGCCATTACCATAAGTGCTACACCTACAGTTCCAACCGTTCCAAAAGCTGTCCCCAGCATATACGAAACAACAGTACATATTAAAAAAGTATATACTATGAAAAAATCGGGATTTATGATTTTTATCCCGTAATATACGATGCTTTGGACAGTTCCCGATGCCATCCACGAAGCTGTGATAATCCCTATCAATATAAGAATTTTCGCTACTACTAAGGACTTCTTTCCTCCTTCATATGCCATTTTCAATACTGATTTAAAAGAATATCCTCTTTTTAAAGCAATGATAAAAAATATAAAAAAACATATCAGAACGGAAAACTCAATATGAAAATCTTTATATAAAAAAAATATTAGTGCAAAAAATGAAAAAGCAATTCCAACAATAAGATCCATTTCCTATATCATCCTCATCTATATCTATTATTTTATAAAGAAGGCCTTTTTGAAACCCATTTCATGGAAAATCTATATTAATGTAAATAGGACTTTCCTATAATCTAAAATTATATCATGGCCAGTAGTTAATGGCATACTATTATATAAATTTAAAGATCATAATTCACTTGAAAAATTTACCCTGATAAGAATTTCTAATACTGAGTTCTTTGTCTATATCAGATAATACCTTTAGTTTGTCAAGGCTCCATTTAGGTTCTATAAGAAGAGCTTTTTTACCATCTCCCGTTAATCTGTGGATAATCATATCCTTTGGAATAATCTCTATACTGTCACAGACCATATTTACATATTCTTCTTGAGTCAATATATGAAAAGGATGTTCCATGTAGAATTTATGCAAATCCGTTCCTCTTTGAATATATAAAAGATGAATTTTAATTCCCCATGTATCCCTTTCGGATACATATTTTACTGATTCAAGAATATCCTGTTTGCTTTCGCCTGGAAGTCCAAATATAAGATGTGTTACAATCCTGATATTCCTCTTTTTTAATTCTTCCACAGTTTTCTCATAACAGCATAAATCATACCCCCGTCTTATAAAATTTGCGGTAGTATCATGGATAGTCTGCAGTCCAAGCTCAATCCACAGGTAAGTTTTTTTATTGATTTCCTCAAGCAAATCCAATGCAGAAGGAGAAATACTGTCGGGTCTCGTGGCTATAGCAAGTCCTACCATTCCTTTCTGAGAAATTCCAGCATAGTATTTCTCCTTTAAATATTCCGTATCCCCATATGTATTGGTAAAGTTCTGAAAATATGCAATATATTTTCCCGTAGCCCATTTCTTAGACATAAATTCCTTCTGCTTTGCTATTTGTTCTGGTATAGAAAGATTCTTTGAAAAAGTAAATTCTCCGGAACCTTCCTCTCCGCAAAATATACATCCCTTATCTCCAGCAGTTCCATCTCTGTTAGGACACGTAAATCCCCCGTCAACAGATAATTTCACTACTTTTGTTCCAAATATTCTTTTCAATTCATAATTTAATGAATGATATCTTTTATCGCCCCAAAGCAAATTATCACAACCTCTAATCCATATAAAAATTATTCTTTAAATTAATTTAAAATTTCTTAATATTATAAAGTGTTTCTTTTATTGCTCCATTGATTTCGTCGTAATTATCTTTATAAAGCAATCTAAAATAAACACTTCTTAAAAAGTTTCTAACGTTTACTTCTAAGTTCATATCTTCGGGATATTTACTTATTTTATTAATATTTTTAAAACTTCTTATCCAGTCTACAATATCTTTATTTCCCAATATTTTTCTATCTATTATGCTCACTATAGGAGTTGTCAATCTCTCATCTTCTCCGCTTATATAAGCATAACTATTAATAAAAATTTTCTTTTTAACCGCTTCCATTATTTCCAACAAATCCTTATATTTCATGTATCGACATTGTACCAGCTCATTTAACGCATCTCCCGTATGAGCTGCCGAATGTGCCCAGCCTTTACCTGAAATATATCCTCTTACATCTTTTTCTTCTGACATATATTTGATAAGCTTTTCTTTAATATTCCTTAAATCCTCTTCCAATCCCGTATTATGTATCCTATAGTAATAGATTATATCCGCAACTATTAAAACTGAAAATGATCTTGTAAAAACCGAATCCGTTCCTTCCTCGCCAATTTTATAAAATAAATGAGAACTATCAAAAATAATATTTAATAATTTACTTAATTGATCGGTTCCAAACATACCATCCATGATCCATCTGTCAAGAACTTCATAAATCAAATTATCTCTAAGGTCCGGATCAGGATCTCCGATATATTCAATCATATTCAGTGTAAAATCAAAAATACTTATGTCATCAGGTGATCTAAAATCATTATTCTTTATTTCTCTCAATCTTTCTTTTAACTCATATTTATCATACACCTTGATATCACCCCTTCATAAAAATTTAAAAAGCCTTATTGGATTTAAACTTTTACTCACATTTCCCCATCTTTTATATATAATTTATTTAATTCATTTTGAAAACAACTTTAAATCCCGATTTATTTTCAACTAATTTAAAAGCTTCTTCCCAATCATCCAAAGTAAAGGAATCAGTAATCATTCTTTCAATAATATGATGATTTTCCTTCATCAACTCCAGTGCTCTTATCCAGCTGGAGGGTTTAGAACTTTGGCTTCCAATCAAAGTAAGCTGACGTCTAAAAACTATTTCAAAATTAAATGGAATTTCTCCCTTCGGAAAGGACCCAAGGCCTATAATTCCATTCTTTCTTGCTAAATTTACCGCCATTTTAAGAGTATGTTCTGATCCAACACAATCTACAGTCACATCAGCACCGATATTATTCGTCATTTCAAATACCCTTTTTTTAACTTCTCCCTCTCCTCCGGATATAGTTTCTATACCTAATTCCGACGCCAATTTTAACCTGTGAGCACTGTGGTTGGTTCCGCTTAAAATAACTTTTCCTCCCAGAGATTTAGCAACTAAGGAAGAAAAAAATCCTATAGCTCCAGGGCCGATTATTAATACATTATCACCTTTTTTAACCTTTATTTGTTCTTCTATTAAATGAACAGCACAGGCCAATGGTTCCATAAGAGTTGCGGTTTTTAGATTTACGCCATCCGGCAATTTATGTAAGGATTCTTCAGGAACTATTACATATTCCGCAAAGGTACCATTTACCTTAGAACCTAATCCCTTACGGTTATCGCATATATTGTATTCTTTAGATTTACAAAACATGCACTTTCCGCATTTTTCAAAAGTAGTTTCAAAACAAACCTCGTCTCCTACTTTGTAATCCTTAATTTTACTTCCCGTTTCAACTATAATTCCGCTCCCCTCATGTCCGATGATAACAGGTGGAATAATCTTCGCTCCAGGACCCATTACCTGATTATAATATTTTATATCAGATGCACAAATACTGGAATATTTAATTTTTATTTTTACGGTATTATCAGATACAATCGGTTCAGGCATATCTTTTAATATCATGTCTCTTTCCTTACTTGTTCTTCTTACCAATGCTTTCATCAATAATATTCCTCCAGATTTTTATATTTAACTTTAAATTCATTTACAACTTTATATGACCATAATTTTGATTATCCTTTATAAGCCAAAGCGTACAATATAATCATACAAAAATTGGTATACAATATATATAAGTTTGTATACCAATTTCTATAAATACTTATTTATAATGCTTTCTTGTATATATTTAGAATATCTTCATAAGCCAAAGGAACAAAGGACCCAACTTTCCCATTTACACCTCTGTTTTTTACAGCTCCTTTAGCCATGTTTTCCAAATTTTCTTCTCCTATCCCTACTTCTCTCAAAGCAGAAGGTATCCCTAACAAATTGAAATACTCCTTTGTTTTTTCTATTGCCCTGTGGGCTATATTGTATTCATCTTCATTTTTATCGATATTCCATACATTTATACCATATTCAACAAATTTATATAATGTATCATCATTTAACACATATTCCATCCAATAGGGTGTAAGTATCGCCAATCCTATTCCATGAGTAACATTATAATATGCGCTCAATTCATGTTCTATAGGATGCACAGTCCATGATGCATCTTTTCCATAACTTAAAAGTCCGTTTATCGCAAGACTTGAAGCCCACATAAGATTTGCTCTTGCTTCATAATTATCGGGTTCCTTTACCGCAATAACCCCATATTTAATACAAGTCTTTAAAACACCTTCCGCTAACTTATCTTGTAAATATGCACTCTTCGTCCTGCTAAAATAATTCTCCAATGTATGACTCATTATATCTGCAGTTCCCGAAGCTGTTTGTCTTTCAGATACCGAAAAGGTATAAGTAGGATCCATTATAGAAAATTTAGGAGCTATTTTGGGGTCTTTCAATCCTATTTTCTGCTTCGTTTCCATATTGGTGATTACCGCCGTTGCATCCATTTCGGAACCTGTGGCCGCTATAGTCAATACCACTCCTACGGGAAGCACATCCTTTACTTTAGCTTTCCCAATCACAAGATCCCACGGATCCCCGTCATAATAATACCCTGCCGCTATTGCCTTGGAACAATCTATTGTACTTCCTCCTCCTACGGGAAGCAAAAAATCTATTTCATTTTCTCTGCACATTTTTATTCCTTTTTTTACAGTCTCTAAGGTTGGATTAGGTTCTACTCCGCTTAATTCTTCAAAAGGTATATTCTCCTCTTTTAATATATTCACTACTTGATCATAAACACCGCTTCTCTTAATGCTTCCCTTTCCATACACTAAAAGTACCTTTTTACCATACTTTTTAATTTCTTTTCTTAAAACTTCAATTTGACCCTTTCCAAAAAAGATTTCAGTGGGTATAGAATAATCAAAATTTAGCATATGATCATCTCTCCTTCATTAAATATT
Organism: Acidilutibacter cellobiosedens; assembly: GCF_004103715.1. Taxonomy (NCBI): domain Bacteria; kingdom Bacillati; phylum Bacillota; class Tissierellia; order Tissierellales; family Acidilutibacteraceae; genus Acidilutibacter; species Acidilutibacter cellobiosedens. Next base: position 3,533,783 of record NZ_CP035282.1, read on the forward strand.
TTTTCTTATTCTTTTTATCTCTTCAGCCAAACTATTAACTTTATATTCTAACGATATAACAGGGTTTAAATCAAATTTCTCTAATAAATCACTCAATAATCTTATATTTTCTTCCATAGGAGGCTTATGTTCATCGTATACCCCGTTATTCCAATGGAAATGAATATACTTTATATCGTCTTTTAAGACTTTAAACCAATTTTTAACTTGATCCTCCCCACTCATCAGTTTAGCATGACCTATATCCAGACAGATTTTAACATTAGATAAATCTATAATATCTATAAGTTCTCTCAACCAGCTTGGATCTCCTTCAAATATATTTTCTATCACTATAGTCCCTTTAAAATTTCCTATTTCTCTTAATATGTCTCTAAAAAATTTCTTATTTAAATCATGATTAAGCTTTCTTATATAAGGCTCATTAAGAAAAGGATTGATTTGACTATGAAAAACTATGTATTGTGCCTTTAATTCCTTGGCAATGTTCAATGCAACTAAATACCTTCTATAACTTGCTTCCCTTATAGTTTTATCAGGACTTATAGGTTTTAAATCCAGAAATGGTCCATGAACTGAACATGCACCATTAAATTTCTCAAACATCATCTTATATTGAGAGACTACGTCTTCCCAACCCTTGTCCAATAAACTTGGCTCAACAAAATCCTGTATTTCAACCCCTATATTCAATTTATCAAATTCTTCTCCGTCAAATTCATCTATGGTACTTACGCATTTATTTATATTTCTTTCCGTTCTCCTCTCCCCTTTATTATTTAATCAATAATAATTATACCATAATACTCATATTTTAATAAATCACTATAATAAAGAATTTAATCCCAATAATTTTTTTGCTTAATAAGGATAGACTATTTCTTCTTTCGGTTTATCCGTAGGTTCAATGCTTTCCACTTTTATAATCGGATTTTTCTCTCCCGCAAAATCATAAGTTTCCAATATTCCTTTAACTTTTACCCATTCTTCCGACTTCAGTTCGGAAGTCTTATCATACTGGCATACGATTCCTACAGGCTGCATATCGGCAGCACAGCATACCATCATTAGCCGTGCAACTACAAATTCATTTTCCTTTAAGGATTCATCATCTTTATAAACAAATCCCACCATCTCTATATTTTTTCCCTCATATTTCTCAACATCATAATATAATTCCATAATCCAAGGTGCAAAATTACTGTCATCTACAATTATGTTATTACCTTCAATTTTCAGTTGTTCCGATCCATAATCCTCTCCGGTGCCGGCAATATTATTTTCATCTGCAGATACATCACCGTTATTTTGAGAAACATCCGAATTTGTACCGTTCGTAGTTGTATCGTCGTCAGTAGTTGTATCATCAGCAGTTATATCAATTGTATCATCAGATTTACTATTTGTATTATCCTTATAATCGGAGCCATAATTTATTCCGTTCACTCCGTTTCCTTTAATGACCGAAGAACTTAAAACTGCCGTTTTAGGAGGTATAACAAATGACAGAAAAAGCGGAATTAAAAAAAGAATATATTTTTTTAGGTTCATACCGGGGCCCTTTGTTCTAAAAATTTCTCCTATTGTAAATAATGAAATGGCTATAAATCCGGCTACAGCAAATTTCATATAAGGTATAATTCTGGGATGAACGTATTTTTTCACATTACCGGTCTTGATTAAAATTATAAAAAATACAGAAAACCCCAAAAAAACTATTAATTTAAATATAATTTCTATATTAATCCTATGTTTTCTCATTGTCTTCATGGAAACTCCCTCCTTCTAAAAAAATACCACCTTAGTAAAACACAAAATGGAAAATATCAAATTAAACACAATAAAAAATAACTTTATTATAAATCTCTTCTTAAAACTTCCCGAAAGCATAAGCATATTTTTTATATCAGCCATAGGCCCTAATACCAAGAATCCCAATACAGAAACAATTGGAATCTGCCTTGCAAAACTTCTGGCAATAAAAGCATCCGAAGATGAACATAAAGACAGAACAAATCCTGCGGCCATCATAATTAATATGAATAATATTTCCTTATTTGTACTTTTAAAAAATATATCCTGGGGAATAAAAGTTTGGGAAATACTTGCAATCAATGCCCCTATAACCAAAAATCTTCCTGAATTTAAAAACTCTTCCCCTGCATGTCTGAATACTATAACAATTTTATCCCATATCCCGATTTTTGATACATCATAACCACTGCAGTATATACAGTTACAAGTGTAATTATCGAAACCGGTAAAAATTGTTTTTTCATCTTCTGGAAAAATCATAAATATAATTCCTGTAAGAATAGCAACTATTATACCTATTCCTATTCTTAAAGCAACTATTAATTTTTGACCTTGGAAAGCATAAATTGTGGAAGCTATAACTATTGGATTAACTATGGGAGCCGCCAATAAAAATGTTACTGCAGCATACATGGGAACTCCCTTTTTGATAAGACGGGTAGCTACCGGAACTATAGCACAATCACATACCGGAAACAATAACCCACCCAGCGAAGCTACAATAAAAGATAATATCTTACTTTTAGGAAAATATTTAATTATCATTTCTCTTGTGATAACAACCTGTATAATTGAAGATATGAACACTCCAATAAGCAAAAATGGAAAGGCCTCTATTAATATACTTGTAAATATTGTACTGATTATTTGAAGTTTGGAGATATCAAAAACTACTCCTTCAGATTTTATAAACCTCATAATAGTAAAACTTAAATATATCATTGCAAAAATCAGGAGTATAATTGATAATTTATCTCCCGGATTTTTCTTTTTATTTTTCTGTTTAAACCTACTATTTTTTATCCCTTCATATTCCGTAAAATCTTTAGGAGTACTGATATTTAATATCTTTCCATACTTATTTATTGCTCTGATCTCTTTCTTTAAATCCTTAAATTTGTGCAGCAATATTTTATCGGAATAATTCAATACTATTAAATCACTATATAAAATATTCGTTATCATATTCTGTCCTACAATACTCATAAGGGAATCAAAATTTCTGCAGTCTATCACATTAACAATCGAATTAATGACACAATGCTTTCGTACTTGAAATTTGTCCAGTACATTTAATAAATCTCTTAAATCAGATATGCCGTTTTCTTCGATAATCATTCGATTAGGTAAAAATTCATTTAAAATTACCATTATATCTTTAATTCTTATCGATTCATCTTTTTTAAATTTTTTCAAAAGTACATTCTCATTATTTATGAACTCTTTATCTACTTCCTTTTCACCGGTCTCTCTCTGTATAACCGCTACCCGCTCATTAAATTCCATAGAATTTTTCAAAACTTCATTAATTAAAGAAGTTTTACCCGAACCTAAAAATCCGGTAAAGATATCTATATAAGTAACCATAGGCCTCACCTGTTTATTTTAAACAGAAAATAATTCAAATAATTTATTTTCGTTAATATTTTTCCCGGTTATCGAAAGTTTGCCTATATAATTGGCAGAAGTAGTTCTTATCTGAATTTCTCCAGGAACATAGTCAAATTGTAACCATTTGCCTCTTTCGCTTTGAAGTATTCCTTTACCTCTTACAATCATGCCAAAGCTATCAGCGTCATTTAACCGTTTCAACATATTTTTTAATTCTATTTTGTCAAAGATTTTAGCCGTTTCCATACTCCATGTTTTAAATATTTCATCGGCGTCATGGTCGTGATCATGATCGTGGTCATGGTCATGACCATGTTTTTCTTCATGATTACAATTTTCTCCATGTATATGTTCTATATGGCCTTCTCCCAATCCGATAATTTGCTCTCCAGTAAGCTGAGCCCAAGGAGTAGTCACAATATCGTATTTAAAATTTAAATTTCGTATGGATTTTATAACAGAGCTGATCTTCTCCTCATCAACCACATCTGTTCTGCTCAAAAGTATTACTTTGGCATTTTTTATTTGGTCTTCGAAAAATTCACCAAAATTATTTAAATACAAATCAAATTTTAAGACATCCACTATTGTTACAATCATATTAACTTCAACTAAATCCCTCAAGTTATTTTCCCTGCAAGCCCTAATCAATTCCGAAAGCTTTGCTACTCCCGAAGGTTCTACTATTATCCTTTGAGGACTAAACTTGTCTATTATTTCTCTTACGGATTCTCCAAAATCTCCGGCAAGGCTACAACAAATGCATCCGGAATTTATTTCTTTAATCTCTAATCCGGCTCTTTTAAGTAATGTTCCGTCTATACCAATTTCTCCAAATTCATTTTCTATAATCGCTATTTTTTCACTGTCTAATTTTTCCTTAAGAAGTTTTTTAATTAATGTAGTTTTTCCGGCTCCTAAAAAACCAGAAACAATATCAATTTTTACCTTCATTAACTCCATCCCCCTTTTTATCTCCCTTACATTCAGAACAGTATCCAAATATTTCAAGATGATGACCCATAATATCAAAATCAGTAGTATTCTCAATAAACTTTTCATAGTCACCCAAAGGGCAACCTTCAATAGGAATCATTTTTTTACATTTTAAGCATATAAGATAATGTTTATGCCCTACGGTTTTCAGTTCAAAAACTGCTTCATCACTATTCATAATATTTAATTTAACAACTATCCCCTTTGATTCAAAAACATTGAGTATTCTATATATAGTCGAAAAATTAATAGAATCGTCCATATTTTTGGCCCTAAAAAAAATTTCTTTTGAAGTAAGAGGATATTCCGCCTTTTTCAGTATATCCAATACGACATTTCTCTGTTTAGTATTTTTTATCTTAAAATAACTAAAAATTTCTTTATTTTCAAATTGCTTCAATCCGATCATCATCCTTTATAACTATAATATACAATATCATGATATCATAGAATAACTTCTTTGAAAAGTCAATTGATATGCAATCTCATATATTACTTTTTTAAAATAGCTAATTATTCGATTTTGTATGTTTTTTTAAAAAGATATATTTTAGAACGTCCTTATAAAAAATAACAATTATTAAAATTGCAATTCCAATTAACACTATTGTACCACCCGGTTTAAAATTTGCATAATAAGATATATATAATCCTGAAATAGTAGAAAAAACAGCAAAAATTATGGAAAGAATTACAGTCTGTTTATAGCTTTTAGTAATCTGCATAGCAGATGCCACCGGGAGTACTATAAGGGAAGATATAACTAATGTACCAACTGCTCTTGAGGATATAGAAATAGTAATGGCAGTAAGAAGAGTAAATACAAAATTTATTGACTTAACAGGAACTCCTGAAAATTTTGCAGATTCTTCATCAAAAGTCGTATAAAATAATTCCTTATATAATAATATAAAAACAAAAATAACCAAAACACTTAACCCAATAACCATAAAAAGTTCAAAATCAGTAATAGCTACAATACTTCCAAAAAGAAAACTGTTAAGGCTGGCGGCATTCTTTACAAACCCCGATAAAATACCGGCAATTCCAACTCCCATAGATGTAATTACAGCTATTGATATTTCTGAATATCTGGGAAAAGACTTTCTTATTCTTTCCATTCCAAAAGCCGACATTATTGAAAAAATTACAGCCGATGCAATAGGATTAATTCCAAAAGCCAAGCCGGCAGTTACACCGGCCAAAGAAGAATGAGAAAGAGCATCGCCAATCATGGACATCCTTTTTAGAACCACTATTACTCCAATACAAGGTGTAATTACTGAAATCAAAATTCCGACAATAAAAGCTCTTTGCATAAAAGAATATTGAAAAATACTAATCAACTCAATCCCACCTTTTATCTTTAAAATCAATTAAACTCTGTCCGTATATTTCCTTTAAAATATCTTCCGTCATGCCGTTTTTTAAATCCTGTTCGAGTAACCCATTTTTCCCTAAACAGATAATTCTATTTGCAATATGTGATATTTGAAAAATATCATGAGTGATCAGTATTATCGTCAACCCATGATTTCGATTTAAATCGGTAAGAAGAGAATACACTGTTTCTTCAGATTTAGCATCAATGCCTACAGTGGATTCATCCAAGAATAAAATTTCAGGGTTGTTGATTAATGCCTTTGCAATAAATACCCTTTGAAGTTCTCCGCCGGATAAATTCCCTATAAGGATTTTTCTATAACCCTCCATGCCTACTTTCTCCAATATCTGATACACCATTTCTTTATGGCATTTCTTAGGCCTTTTAAAAAGACCAATCTGAGAAAAAAGGTTGGCTTCAACAACTTCTTCAACAGTAGTCGGAAAACTACTGTTGAAGAAGTTCAGTTTCTGAGAAATATAGCTTATTTTGTTCCAGCTCTTTATATCCTCTATATTCTGTCCAAACATCTTTATGTTACCGCTCAAAGGAGTTAATATTTTTAGCATCAATTTCATAAGGGTACTTTTACCGGAACCATTAGCTCCGATTATGCCCAAAAAATCCCCTCTTCTTACCGAAAAACTTACGTCCTTTAATATAAACTTCTCCCCATACCCAAAACTTAAGTTGTTTACTTCGATTATGTTATCCATTGCTACAATTTTCCTTTCACTGTAACGCTTTTTTAAGTACCTCCAAATTTTCTTTCATTACGGAAATATATTCTTTTCCCGCCTTTATATCATCATCCTCCAAACCTTCCAATGGGTTAAGAACTTCTGTCTGTGCCCCTACTTCTTGAGCTATGGTCTCAGCGACTTTAGGGCTTACCAATTCTTCAAAAAATATATATTTTACATCATGTTCCTTTGCAAATTTTACTATCTCCGCCATTTTAGCCGGTGAAGGTTCGGCATCAGCAGTCAACCCCTCAATGGGAGTTTGCTTTAATCCGTAGGCATCGCACAAATATCCGAATGCCTGATGAGATACAATAATCTCTTTCTTCGTAAATGTAGCCACAGCGTCTTTATATTCTTGGTCCAACTCATCCAATTGTTTTACATATTCTTCATAATTTTTTTCATAATAATCCTTATTCGTTTCATCAGCTTTAACAAGTGCATCCTTTATAATTTCCATTTGTTTTTTGGCATTCATCGGATTGAGCCATACATGAGGATCATACTTTAAATTTTCATCCTCTTCATGTCCCTCTAATAGCTTTATATCTTTAGAAGTATCAACAATAACCAATTTATCATTATCCAAAGATCCGGATATTTTATCCAGCCATCCTTCCATTCCCGCACCGTTGCAAATAAGTAGATCCGCTTTTTCAAGGTTTGCAATATCTTTAGGAGTCGGTTCCCAGTCATGGGGTTCTACCCCTGAAGGGACTAAATTCACCAAATTTATTTTATCTCCTCCTACTTTCTTTGTTAAATCATACATTGCATAAAAGCTTGCATAGACCGAAAGTTTTTTGTTCCCATTATTATCATTTGTATTTTGTGTAACTTCACCTGTCTTTCCTTTGTCATCTTGTTTGCCGCAACCTGAAAACAACATCAAACCCATCACTATTGCCATTATTAAGCACAAAATTTTAATATTAAACTTTTTCATTGCACATCAGACCTCCTTAATTTTAAATACAAATGCGTCCCATTTGCATTTAGATTACTTATATAATATACATCAGAAGCCAAAAATATGCAATACAGTTTATAAATAAAATTTTAGAATACAAACTCCCCTTCTATTGTTTTCTTCAATTTATCTAATTCTTCTTTATTTTTTATTCTGTCTTCTAAAGAAAGACGATTTTTTATAATCCTTTGCACTTTAGTAGGTTTTTGGGTAAATATAGTAATATTATCTCCAAGGATTGCTGCTTCTTCAATATCATGAGTTACAATGATACATGTTTTATCTCTCGATTTTTTTAAATTCAAAAAAAATTTTGTAACAACTTCTTTAGTATTGATATCTAAAGATTTAAAAGGTTCATCCATTATAAGTATCTCCGAAGGATATATGAAAGCCCTTAATATACTGATTCTTTGTTTCATTCCTCCGCTTAAACTATTCGGATAATAGTCTTTATAATATTCCAATCCTACTAAATTTAAATATTTATTTATAATCTCCCTCCTGTTTTTTTTATCAATTTTTCCTCTTATAACAAAATCTATATTATCATAAACACTTTTCCATGGAATAAGCCTATCTTCCTGAAAAACAAATCCAATATTTTCATTTTCAAATCCAATCACTTTACCTTTATCAGCAGGAAGCATGCCGGATATGATATTAAGCAAAGTGGTTTTGCCACAACCGGACGGGCCTAATATACATGTAGTCATATTCTTTTCAAACTTAATGCTTACATCATCTAATACTTTTAAATCTCCATAACTTTTATGTATATTGCTAACCTCATATCCCACATTATCACTTCCATTTATTATTTCCGATTAATTTTCCCAAAAAGCTTAATACATAATCAAAAACATTTATAATCACTAATATAATTATAATCCACGCAAACACTCCCGGCGTATTGAGGTACATTTTTTGAAGCTGCAAGCTACTGCCTATGCCGTATTTAGGTTGGCCTAATACTTCTCCTCCTATTACCATCTTTAAACTGAGCCCCAATGTAGAAGTTAATACAGAATTAATATTAAAAAAAATGCTTGGAACATATATCTCTCTGACCATTGTAATTGTATCCACCTTATACAGCTTTGACATCTCAACTATTTTAAAATCTATATTTGATATGCCCTTTAGAACACTTTCATACAATATTGGAAATACCATAATAAATCCTACAAATACAGGTGCCGCTTCATTGGTAAGCCATATAAGTGCCAATATAATAATAGCCATAGTTGGTACTGATTTTAAAAATTTTAATACAGGACTCATTATATAATATACAGCTTTAAATATATAAGATAAAATACCCAATATTATTGCCGATATTAAAGAAATTAAGAAGCTTGCAAGGCTTCTTAATAATGTAGATTTTACGGTATTGATGAAATATTCCTCTTTCACTATATCTGTTAAACTAATAAAAGTATTTTTAATAGAAGGAATTATCACTTCATTATTTACATATTTTGACGCGATTATCCAAACAAGCAGAATAGATAATCCCGAAATAATAAAATATTTCCTATCTTTCAAAATACAACCCTTCATCAGGTAATTTTCCTCCTATAGTTTTAGGTTCAAAATTCATTAATACTTCATAATATTTTTCATATGCATCTTTACAATCTTTTGTTTCAGTAAACCTAATATTAAGTTTTTCTTTTGCATTAACTATTGCATTTTTTTCAACACTTATTCCCAATTCTTTTGCATAATCTCCCAATTGTCCTAAGTTTCCCATTGCCCAATCCGAACTCTCTTTATATTTTTCTAAAAATTTACTCACAAATTCCGGATCGTCTTTTATTAAATCTTCTTTAATTATTAAACTTGATTGAGGATATCCTTCATCAATCCCTGTTAAGTTTGCCCATTCCTTGTTTAAATCAAAAATTACTTTTGCATTCTCTTTCTTTGTAAGTATTGTAGTAGCTAAAGGTTCCGGCAAAACCGCTAAATTTGTTTTCCCGCTAAGAAAGGCCGGTCCTAATTCCGTAGCCGCATTTAAGTAAGTGATAGTTACATCTTTATCCGGATCTATACCATTTTCAGATAAAACATATCTTAAAACTATATCCGGAGTTAAGCCTTTTCCAATAGAATATATCTCTTTTCCCTTTAAATCTTCAAAAGAATTTATTTCTTCAGTACTTATCATATACAAGGAACCCCATGTAGACGTTCCGGCTAATCTATAAGCCATACCCTTATTAAAAGCCTGAGCCGCTAAGTTGGAAGGAACTATGGCTATATCTGGTTCCCCTTTTAAAATACTTGATACAAGTACATCGGGAGCTTTCAAAAGCTCATAATTTATAGTTACATTTTTATCTACAGCTGGATTCTCTTTATCAAGCTTTGCAGCCGTTAAAGCCGGAAGACCATCAGGAAAACTGAATTTCAGGGTTTTAGGCTGCTCCTGCTCTTCTTTAGGGGCTGTTGAAACTTCATCCCCTGCATTTTTATTGCTGCATCCGGAAACTATTGATAATATTAAAACTAAACTTAAAATTAACAAAAAGAATTTCTTTTTCATTACCAAAATCACCTCTTAGAAATTTTTGATATAAAATACCCTATAACAAATTACTCATAAATATTATACCATCTATTTTTATATATAAATCATTTTTTATGTTATTATTGAAAATAATTCTCATTTTCATAACACAAGGGGACGGTTCTTCTGTGCTATTTCCATCCCGCAGTTATGTGTATATATACAACAAGGGGATAAGTCAGAACCACTGAAGATGGTATTTTCTGCTTTTCCCCTTGTTCCTTATTTTCTTCTCGGATTTGCAACTTCTATATTTATTTTATTTCCTCTTATTTTCTTTTTTTGTAATCTGGTGAGTATTTCATCTTTTAATTCTTCAGGTACTTCGACAAAGGTGAATTTATCGTACACATCAATTTTACCTATCAATCTTCCCGAAATACCCGTTTCTTCAGTTATTGCTCCGATAATATGTCTTGGGCTTACATTTTTCTTCTTCCCAACATTTATATATAACCTTACCATCTTTGAAGAATCTACTTTAAACTTCTTTTCATTTATCTCATCATCTTTTTGTTGCTTATCTTCTCCTATATAAAGCTTCAGTACTGCAGAAGCAATATCTACGGAATCATATTCATCTTGTAACAGAGAGTCAACTATCTTTTTATAGTAGGATAATTCATCCTTCTCCATTATCTTCTTGATTTTTTCTATAAGGATATTTGTTCTTACTTCCTTAACATCAGTTAAAGTGGGAATTTCTTGACGAGTAATTTTAGTTTTAGTATACTTTTGAATATCTTTTAACCTGTATATATCTCTTCCCACTGCAAAACTAAATGCTTTTCCGGATTTTCCGGCCCTTGCTGTTCTTCCTATTCTATGAACATAATATTCTTCATCATGGGGAATATCATAATTAAATACAATATCTATATCATCTACATCTATACCCCTCGCCGCTACATCCGTTGCTACAAGAATATCAATATTTCCGCTCCTAAACCTACCCATAACCTTGTCTCTTTGAGTTTGCTTTAAATCCCCGTGAAGTCCGTCTACAAAATATCCTCTGCCTTGAAGTTCCATAACTAAATCGTCTACGCCTTTTTTTGTATTGCAAAAAACCAAAGAAAGTTTTGGATTATATATATCTATAAGCCTTGATAATACTTCTGTTTTCATATTCTGCTTTAATTCAAAATAATATTGTTCAACTTCAGGAACAGTGAGTTCCTTGTGCACTACCTTTATGAATTTAGGATCTTTCTGAAATTGCTTAGCAAATTTCATTATTTCATTGGACATAGTTGCGGAAAAAAATACGGTTTGCCTCTCTTCCGGCATCTTACCTAATATAAGTTCAATGTCATCTCTAAACCCCATGTCAAACATCTCGTCTGCTTCATCTAAAACCACCATTTTTATATTTTCAACTTTCAATGTATGTCTATTTAAGTGGTCTATAACTCTCCCGGGTGTACCAACTACTACCTGAACTCCTTTTTTCAAACTTTTAATTTGTCTTTCTATAGGTTGCCCCCCATATACAGGGAGAACATAAAAATCTTTTTTATATTTAGCAAGTTTTTTAATCTCTTCTGCTACTTGTATGGAAAGTTCTCTTGTAGGACACAAAACAATTGCTTGAAGTATTTTATCCTTTCCACTGTACATTTCAATAATAGGTATTCCAAAAGCTGATGTCTTCCCGGTTCCCGTTTGAGCCTGGCCTATCACATCTTTCCCTTCTAAAATATATGGTATTGCTTGGGATTGAATAAGAGATGCCTCCTCAAATCCCATATCAGATACTGACTTTATTACTTCTTCTGATAAATTTAAATCTTCGAATTTCATTTTCCTCATGTATAATTACAACTTCCTTCCTTGTTTATTCACTTAGTATAGTATAACTTTATTATTTCAGTAACACAAGAAAAATATTATAAATTCGTCTTACCCCTAAAATAATTAACTTATAGTTAACATAATTTTAAACGGGACTTAACATAAACAGATTAATATTATAATTGATAAAAATAAAAAAACACTTTCTAACATAACACAGGTAAACAAATAACCTACCTCCACTAAAAATATTATTAAAATAGATAGGGGCAAATCATCCCTATCTATTTTAATAAGTTTTCTACCTACGGTTTTCCCTGTAAAATCAATGGCTCTTTCTTGTATTAATCTGCATTAACTTTTTCACTGCCATCGGCAATTCTTTTGAGTTCCGATAAGTATACAAATTCTATCCCTCTATTTTTCATTTCCTTAGACATTTTATTTATGATATTTACCGTTACTTTTCCTCCCTGACCGCCTATATGTCCTATGCCAACAGCATAGCCTTTACTTTTAGCAATATCTTCTAATTTATCCATTGCCTTTGTTATCTCTTTTTCGGATTTTGAATTATCCAAAAATATATCCCTTTCAAAGTACATTACGTTTAATTTCTCCGATATATTTTTTGCAACGGTAATAGTTCCTGTTTTACTATCTAAAAAAAACAAATTATTTTCCTGGGCTACCTTCAATACTTCAGCCATGATTCTTTCGTCTTTAATAGATTTGGAACCCATATGGTTATTTATTCCTTTTGCCCATTTGATTTCATCAAGACCTTCATTAACCACATTTCTTATCTCTTCGTTTGTCATAGAAGAAGTAATAGGTTTAGGTCCAAGCCATTTTTTGTTTCCGGTTTCCGATTCCATTGGAAGATGAAGAATTACTTCGAACCCGACATTGTGAAAAAGTTCCGCATCCTCCTTAGAACATTCCAAAAACGGCATTACTGCTACAGTAACAGGAATATCCAACTTTAAAAGTTCATCTGTTCCGTCTCCGTGTTCTCCCAAGTCATCTATTACTAAGGCTATGTACGACTTTTTATTTGCATAAGTCGAAACTGCCTTATATTTAAAAATAAATTTTGGAATAAAAATTGACATTATAATTGCTATCACCATTATATATAGGACCTTCCTTTTAATATATAACATTAAAATAACCTCCTTATTATTATCAATAGTAAATTATATTAATGGTAATCGGGGTTATATGAAAATTTTTACAAACTATAAAAAAATCAAATATATAATGTAAACAATTAATATTTATTTAATAGGCAAAAATAGTAATTATTAAATCCTCAAAAAGTTGACTTTGCAAAACTTTTCCCATTATAATAAATATATAATATTATATAACTGAGAAGAATCAAAAAGATTAGTGAACGAATTACCATGATTGCAAAGAAGTCTAAAATGTTAATTTCCGTTTTACTTATCGCTATTTTTATCATTGCCATTGCAGCAGGGTGTAAAAAACAGCCTCTTACCGCTAAAGAAGCTGTTGACCAACTGATTCAGAGAATTACTTATAAAAATAATAAGATTACCTTTACTGTTCCGAAAAATTATCCCGAAAGTACACAGTGGAATATCATTATTGCCGGCAAATTGGAGGAAAACGGCTTCGGTATGAGCGTCCATCTGTCCAACGACAAAATGAAAACAAGTCTTGGGTTGGCAGACAAATGTATTCCATTGAAATAAAAATGGATATACCGAGCTTCTCATGTCTGTTTCTCTGCCTGATGAGGACGGTAACACCATTGAACGCAGCATCGATCTCTTAAATGTTGACGACATAGCTTGTTCAAAATAAAAAAAGTCACTTCATTTAAGGTTACTTTCCATAAGGATGTATTATGTTTTTAAGATTTGCCGTAGGATGGTTTGTTGTATCCTGCGGCTTTTCTCTTGTCCTAAACTCCGTCCATAAAGTTAAAAATCTCTCCTGTCGTTCGATTTTATCAAATCTTTATTTCTTTCGCTTGAATATTTTGCTTACAAGAAATATAATAAATAAAAAGATTATCCATTTAAGAGGAAACTATAATGGAGTATATAAGTATAAAAAAGTGACAGCCAAATGAGATTTTACCGTACGGATAGCGATTTATCATTGTGCAAGCTGGCATTTCCCTCACCGGCATGCAGCTTGAGGAAGTAGAGAAGATCACGGAGGGCTGGAAGTATGGTGCTGTACCTGCAACTGCTGTCCTTTATCGAAAGCGGCCGGTTTGAGAAAGGCGGTATGCGAAACCTAATCCATAAAGCACTGTGGAGCCAGCTGCCGAAACAGGAGCGGAAGCTTCTGCTGGTCATCCATCTTTCCATGCTTTTCTCTAATGCAGGCCACAGTTTAATCATTGAGCCTGACACGACATGGGCCTATGTGCTGAACAACGCCGACTAGTATATATACTAAGAAAACAAAGTAATATAGACACACAGTGCAGAACGTCCACAAGTTTTGACCTGTGGACGCTCCTTTGCCAGACGCTACAACAAATCATCAATCTTACTCATAAAAAGCAAATCCTCCAGTAAAGATTATTTACAATTCTTTCATAATCATTTTGCTGTAATGCAAAATAATTTTGATTCTCGTAAACATCTTTACTGGAGGACTGCCAAAATCAGTATCCTTTTTTGCTTAAAGTTCTACTCCTTGATATCAATAGGTTGCTAATAAGATGGTAACCTATCTTCCGAATCCTCTGCCATTATTTCTTTGTTGTTTTCTTTTTCTTCTACATTCGGGACATCTTTGGGGTTCATTCTCAAAACCTTTTTCCTTATAAAATGTTTGCTCTCCTTCTGTAAATATAAATTCTTTTCCACAATCTTTACATACTAAAGTTTTATCTGCCATTTCACCATTCCTCCTTTTACCTGGATTTAAGATTTAAAACCTAATCTACAAACAAATTCCTAATATGAGGAATGATGTGTAATGGTTTTAATCTTATATATAATAACACTTTAATCATATCATTTTTATTATTCATATACAATATATAGAATATAAATTTTTTATATCTTTTTCTCAATATACAATATACTGTTTTAATTTACTTTTGACTTATATAAATGTAAAATTAAGTTGAATTGGATAGTTTGGAGGAAAACGTTAAAATTATGTTTTCATTGAAATATAGATTAATATAATTGTATAAGGAGGAAAATATAAATGAAACCTGTAATTGACCACATTCATATAACCGTTTCTGATTTTGAACGGGCAGAAAAATTTTATGATCTTTTAATGCCTTTATTGGGATTTGATTTAAAAAATAAAGAAAAAGATGATATCCCTGATCATGAATACAAAATTATAGAATATCATCATAATAATTTTTCCTTTGGCATTGTAAATCCACGATCCCCATATGTTAATGAGAAAATAAGCAGAAGAAAACCTGGCTCTCTCCACCATGTCGCATTTTATGTGGACACTCCTTCTGATGTTAATATACTATATGAACAAATAAAAGAAATTGGAGCCACCGTTGTACACAAACCTCAATTTTATCCCGAATATTGTAAGGATTATTATAGTTTCTTTTTTAAAGATTCGGAAGGAATAGAACTTGAGATTGTAAATTTTGGAAGAACAAATTATTTCGTTTAATTTTATATTTCTATACGTGACATCAATTCATAGGTATATCTATAATTTTGTTATACATTTTATTATATTTTATTGAGTTGATATTTAACGTTAATTCCTCCCCTGTTCCATTAAATCTTAATGTTCTTGTATATGTTATCATACTTTCCTTATCATTTAAAATCTTCTTCTCATGTTTCCCCGGAATAGTTCCCTGAAGTTTCAAATCCTTATCATCAGCAGTCAAGTTCACCTTTGAAAGAGCCACATTTTCTTCTGTAGTAATATTGATATATGTTTCTCCGCCCTTTTCATATACTTTATTAATTTCAACTTTCTGGCCATTTATTTCAACAGATTGTGACTTTTCATTTCTTTCAAGTTTTACTGATTCAGAAGCATCATAATCTGCTTCAAAGCTAACAAGTTTTATCTGTAATTCTTTCAAATTCTTAGGAAGAGCATCGTATTCAAAGCTGAATTTCATTCCTTTTATATCAGTAGTCATTTCTGATCCTTGAATAGATACTTCTTTCCCATTAGCATATATTTTAATATCCAAATTATATGGTCTGATTCTTTCCCCTGTTATTTGATCTGCAGCCAATTCTATAATATTTTGAATCTTACCTTTTACAACTGTAGTAGTAGGAGATGCCGTAATAGACTGAAATCTTATAGTGGCATTATCTACTTTGACCTTTTCATTTAAATGCTTTTTTAATGTATAACCCATAGCCTTATTTCTATCCAAGACAAATGAGATTTCTCCCTTTTCATTTTCTCCCGATTTTTCTATTTCAAATTCCCATTTTAATCTCTTTTCAAAAAAATGAGGGGTACTAAAGGATGCTATCCACTTAACTTCGTTATTCTCCTTATCTATTTCTCCTTGAGCCGATTCCGTCATATATTCTCCTGCAATTCCGCTTATGTTGCTATTATCAACATTCAGGAATTCTAAAACATTGCCGCTCCTTATAGTGTAAAAAATCAAAAGCTGGTTTTCATCTAACATTACACCATCTAATGTGACTGCCGTTCCGTCCTCAAATGTATAACTCTTGCCTATTATCTGTCCTTTTCCCAGCTCATTTAGTTGACTTAATGTTCCGTTCATAACTCCTTCATATCCCACCAATTTTTTCCCATAGAATGCTAAAGTGTCAATGTTACTTCCTAAAATAATTGCTGCAACAATTATCGCCGCCCATTTTATTTTAAATTTTTTAGAATACTTCAAATGAGGAGGAGTATTATTTAAGGCAGATCTAAGTTTTAATTCCAATTCTTCCGGCACATTTATCATTTCCATCTCTATTCTTTTTTTTTCAAAGAATCTATCTAAATCATTCATTCATCTCCACCTCCACCATTCTTTTTAAATTTTTAATCCCGGCATTTATTCTTGATTTCACAGTTCCTATAGGAATTTTCAATATCTTGGCTATGGCCTTATAGTCCATGTCTAAAAAATATCTCATTTTTATGACTTCTTGATGTTTTCGACTAAGATGAGACATGCATTTTTCAATAATCATTTCTTCTTCCACATCTTTATCTTCAAAAACACTTTCCTTCTCAAATTCACTTTCTCTATTTATTAATATTGTTCTTCCTTTTATTTTTAAATATCTTTTACAGCAATTTACCAAAATAGTTTTACTCCAACTATAAAAGGAATCTTCTTTTTTTAATCTATGTATATTTTGATATAAAATCAAAATCATATCCTGCATAATGTCTAAAGCATCTTCTTCATTTTTTACATATATATACGCAAGTCTATAATATTCTGCTTTTCTGTCCATAATCAATTGAACTAATGCGTCTTTATCTCCATGCTGTGCTTTTTTTACCAATTCTGCCAAGTCCATATTTTCACTTCCTCTCAATATATAAGAGTACAAAAATAATGAAAAAGTTCATTTAAATTTAATTTCTCCATTATATTTTTTAATATCTTTTAAAATTTTTGTTTTTTGCAAGAGGAAATTCCTCACTTTTGCAAATTTTTTTCCTCACCCCATAGGTGGGGAATTTTTGATCATTGCAGCCATCTTTCAACTTTTTATTCTGCGGTTACTAAGCCGAAATACTTGATTCTCTCATCCTGTTGCTCTCCCCGGGGAAAAGCAGCAGGTGACAGTGGTGTAAAACTCTATCCAGTATTGCGGCTGTCATATCTTTATCATAAAAAACATTTATCCATCTTGAAAATTCAATATTAGTGTTTATAATCAGTGTTCTTTGTTCATAGCATTCGGATATAAGTTCAAACAACAGCCGGGCTCCTGTTACATCAAGGGGTACATATCCCCATTCATCACATATAATCAGTTCCGCTTTCATAATCTTTTTCATAAAACTGCTTAAGGTTCCTTCTTTCTTTGCTTCCGACAGTCTGTTAACTAATGCTGCCGTACGGTAAAAACGGGTTTCCATCCCTTTTTTACAAGCTTCTACTCCTAATGCTATGGATAAGTGAGTTTTCCCTGTACCTACATTTCCGTACATTATGATATTTGTTTTGCTTTCACAAAACTTTAACTCCTTTAAATACTCCGGTGTAACACCTGGAGGCAGGCTTATTTCATCAAACTTGAATCCGTTAAATGTTTTTATACTATAGAATCCTGCCTTGCTTATTAGTTTATCTATTCTTGCTGTTTTTCTGTGTTCTATTTCTTCCTGCAGTAGTTTAAGTAAAAATTCCTGATGATTTTCCCCTTCCGTTGTCTGTGCCTGTTCTGCCAGGTTTTGACTTAATCTGAGACGTTTACAGCATTCTCTGATTTCTTTATCTAACATGTCCTTTTACCCCATTTTTTCAATGCCTTATCATACTTTGATAAATCTGTTTTCGTAGGTTTCAGTCGGGGTATTCTGCTTTCTGTTTTCATCGGAGGTAATTCCCTTATCTCACTGCATAAATGCCTGTGCATGCTTATCAGGCTGTCTACATCCACTGCATCATAACATAGTACTTGGGTTACTGTTTGTGCTGCATTCTCAAAACCATTTTTCTCTGTTAATGAAGCTATTACGGATAGTATCTTCCCTCTCTCGCTTCTTTTACATTTATCCAGGTATTTCTTCATATCTTCCGGCATAATGTTATAGATACCACTATATTTTAGTGCCCCAGGACGTTTGGCAAGCTGCCTCAGATAGGGAAGCCACTTCATGCTTTGCTGTTTATGATCTCCGTATAATCTTTTGTGCCGAACAATTTCGTTTTGATTTTCATCCATAGGTATCACATATAAAGATGTAATTTTGATTACAACACGGGTATTTGCGTATTTTGGTGAAACGGAATATTCATGTAATCCATTGTTTAAATAAAATCGCCCATATCCGTTTGTATGTACTATATGATATCCTGCTGTATCAAACTCTGTTGCAGGCAGCGGTAAAAAATTCTTTTTATCTTCTTCAAACAATTTACTGATAAAATCTGCTTTCCTGTAATGCTCCCTGTTTCCGTCTTCATTACATTTGACAAGTAATTCCTCGTTATATTTCCTTAATTCCTGAAATCTCGGAATGGGGACTAACATATTTCTCCTGTGGTATCCTACTTTTGATTCAACATTCCCCTTTTCATGCCCTGCCTCAGGATTACAGAATACAGTATCAAAACCGTAATGTTCCCGAAATCTCATGAATTTTTCAGTCAGGTTACGGCTTCCTTCTTTCAGTATTTTGGTTACAATCGTCTTCGTATTGTCAAACCATAACCGGGTTGGAACACCTCCTATATATTCGAATATTGCTTTCAATCCTTCCAACAAACATTCAATATTTTCTCCATAGAATAACTGAAGATATCCCTGATTACTGTATGGGAAAGATACATTCAGATATTTTCCGTCATGAAGTACGCCATTTTCATAAAACTGTGCATCCCCGAAATCAACCTGTGCTTCACCCGCAGGGTGCTCCAACGGCAAATATCCTTCTTTTTCGGTATGAAAAATTTCCTTTTTCTTTAATGTTACAAAAGCCGCTACTGTCCGGTAAGAACAGTCAAAACCTTCGATTTCTTCTTTCAGTCTGTTATAGACCCTGGTGGCTGTATGACGTTGTTTCTTTTTTGCTTTCTTATCATTCTCCAGCCATTGGGTAATAATTGACTTGTAAGGATCAAGTTTAGAAAATTCCATATTTGTTTTAACTGCAGGAACAGGCTTGTTCCAATCATTTTTATTAATATACTCCCTTATTGTTTTTCTGTCATAACCGGTTTCACGGGATATTTGAGATATATTTTTCCCTTCCTCAAAGTAAAGTTTTCTGATATCATATATTTGTGCCATTGTTAGCATCTCCATTTCCTCCTTGCAATCTAATCAATTACAAGGATAATATATTGGTCAGATGTCTGCAATGGCATTTGCAATATTGGGGAAATTACCTCTGCAAAAGTGGGGAATTCTACTTTGCAATATTGGGTAATTTTATTTTACAGCAAACAAAAATTTTACTGCTCTTAAAATATATAAACGTAATGACAATATTTTCAGCTATTTAATCTTGCTCAAAACATATAAAACATGATATAAATAGAATAACTTATTATAAATGGAGGCAATTAGATGGATATTATAAGTAAATTCAACAATCAGGAATTAATATTTATATGGTATCTTTTAATAATAAACATAATCTCATTTTTTACATTCGGAATTGATAAATCAAAATCAGAAAAAGACAAATGGAGAATAAAAGAATCTACCATGATAATTTTATCCGTTTTTGGGGGTTCCTCCGGAGGCATTATAGGAATGATAATATTTAAGCATAAGACAAACAAAAAGAAATTTTATATAGGTATCCCTATTATATTTTTAATCAACAAAATCGTGGAATTATTTATATTCGGATGTATAAAATAAATGAAGGGGTTTTTCAACCTCTTCATTCAATTACATCATCCAATGCTGCTTTCGTAACTTTTTTCAAGTCTTCCACTTTCAGCTCGATTTGAACCCCTATTTTTCCTCCGCTGACTAAAATATTTTCTAAACTTTCTGCGGTGGAATTTATAAAGGTAGGATAAAGTTTTTTCATTCCAATAGGAGAACAACCGCCTCTAATATATCCTGTATACTTTTTAATGTCTTTAACGTGAATCATATCTATCTTTTTTTCACCACATACTTTCGCTGCTTTTTTTAGATCCAATTCTTTTTCTACGGGAATTACAAATATAAATATATTGTTATCCCTTCCCTTGGTGACTAAAGTTTTATAAACCAATGAAGGATCTTTATTTGACTTCTTGGCAACTGACAGTCCGTCAATCTTTCCATCTTTCGTTTCATAAGTAATAACATTATACAAAATATCGTTGGAATCAAGAATTCGCATGGCATTTGTTTTTATGTTGGACATATTTTCACCTACTCCTGAAATGTCTCTATTTTAGTTTTAACCCCTTTAGAGCATCTGCCAGTTCAGTATTAATAGGTTCTTTTTTACTATTTTTCTGTTCTCTTAAATAATTGGCTACTTCTTTTTTGGAAACTGTATTCTTCTCATTTTTTCTTCTATTATCAAAAGCAGAAAGTTTCTCTCTGTATCCACAGCCGCATACAAATATTTGATTGTCTCCTTCTCCCTGTAGTTCCATTTTCTTATGACAGTTAGGACATCTCGCATTTGTTATTCTTGAAACATTTTTTCTGTATCCGCAATCTCTGTCCTGGCAAATAAGCATCCTTCCCTTTTTCCCCTTTACTTCCAACATGAATTTTCCGCACTGGGGACATTTAATGCGAGTCATATTATCATGTTTAAATGTTTCGCTGCTGTTTTTTATATCACTAACGATTGATTTGGAATAATCTTTCATTTCTTTTACAAAACTATTGTCATCTATTTTCCCTTTAGAGATTGCCTCCAATTTTTGTTCCCACTGGGCTGTTAGCGCAGGGGATTTTAAATCATCCGGAACTAATCCTAAAAGTTGTTTTCCCTTTGAAGTAATGAAAATTTCTTTACCCTTTTTTTCTATAAGAAAGGTATTAAATAATTTTTCAATAATATCCGCTCTTGTAGCTACTGTCCCGATACCTCCCGTTTCTCCTATTATTTTAATTAAATCCTTACTTTCCCCTGCCATATATTTGGCCGGATTTTCCATAGCAGAAAGTAAAGTCCCTTCATTAAAAGGTGACGGAGGTTTAGTCTGCCCTTTAGTTTGTACGATAGAAGATATTTTTAATACATCTCCTTTATTAATCCGAGGAAGGATCTGCTGAGGAATATCTTCATTGGAATCATCTTCTTCATAATTATTAGAATAGACTTCTTTCCATCCTTGAGCTATAACCCTTTTACCCTTAGCTATAAAATTCTCTTCCCCTATTTTTGCTCTAATTGTAGTTTGCTCATATTCAAAGGGAGGATACAGTACCGATAAAAATCTTTTGACTACCAAATCATATATTTTCTTTTCTTTTTCATTTAACTCACTTAAGATTACCTTCTGTTCTGTGGGGATTATAGCATGATGATCTGAAACTTTACTGTTATCCACAAAGTTCTTATTGGGGTTAATGGGATTTTTTAAGGCTTTCGCTGCCGATTGTTTATATATTCCTACCCCGCAAGCCTCTATTCTCTCCTTTAAAGTATCAACTATGTCCGTAGTAATATACTTAGAATCCGTTCTGGGATAGGTAAGTATTTTATGATTTTCATAAAGCCTCTGCATTATCCCCAAGGTCTCTTTTGCAGAATATCCGAAAATCCTGTTTGCATCTCTTTGTAATTCCGTCAAATCATATAATTTAGGAGAAAAAGACTTTTTATTTGCCTTTTCTACATCTGCAACTATTCCATCTTTTCCTCTAATATTTGATATTATTTCATCACATCTCTTTTTATCAAATATCCTCATATCCTTCGTTTTACTATCCTGCCATATTAATTTTATATTCTTTGCTAAAGCTGCAATCCCATAAAAATCTTGTGATTTAAATTTTTTTATTTCTTCCTCTCTCTTTGCTACCATAGCCAAAGTAGGAGTCTGAACTCTCCCGCAAGAAAGTTGGGCGTTGTATTTACATGTTAAGGCACGAGTTGCGTTGATGCCTACAATCCAGTCAGATTCAGCTCTTGCAACAGCCGCTCTATAAAGATTTTCATATTCCCTTCCGTCTCTGAGTTTATCAAACCCTTCTTTTATTGCTTTGTCCGTAACGGAAGAAATCCAAAGTCTTTTTAGGGGTTTATGACTATGAACCTTTTCTATAATCCATCTTGCCACAAGTTCTCCTTCCCTTCCCGCATCTGTGGCAATTATAATTTGAGAAACATCTTTTCTGTTCATCTGTTCCTTTACAATATGAAATTGCTTACTGCTCTGTTTGATAACTACTAATTTCATCTGAGAAGGGAGTATCGGAAGGTCATCGATTCTCCACGTCTTATATCTTTCTTCATATTGTTCCGGATCGGCCAAAGTAACTAAATGTCCCAAAGCCCAAGTTACAATATATTTATTTCCTTCCAAATATCCGTTCCCTTTCCTGTTACATTTTAAGACTCTTCCAATATCTCTCCCCACCGACGGTTTTTCAGCTAAAACCAAAATTTTATCCATAAAAACATTCCTCTCATATTAAATAAAAACATCCTGATATCACTATAGGATGTTTTCTTATTATCTTTTATTTTAAATAAATTATATCTCTATAATAAAGAAAAATCAAATTACAGAGTTTTCTTTATTATTTCCGGTGTAAAAGTAATTTTATTCGAAATATATTCCTTGAAATTTATTGTCTTCTGCATTATAATTAATGTAAGGTAGTAAAAATGGGGAATTAGCTCAGCTGGTCAGAGTGCTACGCTCACATCGTAGAGGTCGTTGGTTCGAGCCCAATATTCCCCACTCTTTTATTTTGGGGGTATAGCGCAGTTGGGAGCGCGTCTGCTTCGCATGTAGAAGGCCAGGGGTTCGAATCCCCTTATCTCCACTAAGTTATAAGCTACATTTTTGTTGGTAATAAACCAATGAGGATGTAGCTTTTTAATATAATTTTAAATTCATTCTTGTGTTTGGTTTATATATTACGTACAAAAACAAACCTATTTTTAATGTTAGTCAAAAATGGGATTGTTAGTGTAAAATTACAGTAGGGAAATAGAATATATTTCCATATATAGTTGAAAAGAAGATATCATCCTATTAAAATATAAGTTGAAACACCAATAAATTAAGAAAGGATGATATCTTCTATGTATAATAGTATACAACATTTTAATGAGTTTGGAGTAAAAAAAATTGAAAATGAGATAAAAAATTTCATGGAAGGGAATAAAAATATTGTTGGTTTAATACTTGCCTTACAAAAAATTTTATTTGAGCTTGGAAGAGATATTATAACAGAAGTATTGGAGAATATGGATGAATATCTACGTAACAGCGGAGTTAGAAAGAAAAAATGGGAAATAGTAAGAAAAGATAAAAATAGGATTTTAACAAGTTTTGGTATTGTAACATATGAAAGAACGTATTTTAAACCCAAAATGGGAGGAAAAAGGCATCATCTTGTTGATGATATGGTTGGAATAAAACCGCATGAAAAAATGAGTGAGGATGTAATAATAAATGCAGTCGATGAGGCAGCGGAAAGCAGCTATAGAAAAGCGGGAGAAAAAGCATCATATATGAATGAAATAAGTAAACAGGCCGTGATGGATAAAATACACAACCTTGATTTTACAACAACAGAAACTAAAAAATACAAGAAGAAGGATATAAAAACATTATATATAGAAGCGGATGAAGATCATGTGCATCTACAGCAAAAAGGAATTAACAAAAGCAAGTATAATATAGCAATGCCAAAGATCGTTTATGTACATGAAGGAATAGATGCAGAAAAAAGCAGTAAAAGCAGAAAGAGGTTAAAGAATGTAAAATATTTTGGAGGGATGTATGAAAATACGGAAAAATTATGGCTTGAAGCAGCAGATTATATAGACAAACAATACAACATGAATTATGTAGAGAAAATATATATATCGGGAGATGGAGCATCCTGGATACGCCAAGGAGTAAAGTGGATTGAAAAGAGTAAATTTGTGCTTGACGGATATCATCTGAAAAAGTGTATAATAACAGCAACCGCGCATCTAAATAATGAAATAATAAGACAGGAATTGAAAGATGCGGTTGACTGGCCGGACAGAGAAGAAGTAAAAAAAGTATTTAAAGAGATATTGAGCCTTACAGAAAATAAAACAAAGAAGGGAGCAGTAAAAAGAGCAGAACAATATATATTAAACAATTGGGACGGAATAGAGATAAGAGCAGAAGAAGGGATAGGAATAATAGGATGTAGTACGGAAGGACACGTAAGCCATATATTTTCAAGCCGTTTGAGCAGCAGACCAAAAGGATGGTCAAAAATAGGAGTCGGTAAAATGTCGAAGTTATTAATTTACAAAGGGAACGGAGGGAAAGTATATGATTTAGTAATGGCGCAAAAGATGAAAAGGGAAAAAGAAGAGAAAGAACAGATACAAGATGAATTAATAAAAGAAGCAAGAAGTATTGCGAACAGGTATAATGATACTTGGGACATTAGGCCGACAGCAATAGTGAGAGGAGAAAAGACAGGATTATATAACGAAATAAGAGCAATAATGGGTAGAATTTAAGTAAAGTAAAATAAGAGGTAAGAATAGTTGTAGCAAAAAATAAAAGTTATATAATAGAGTTATAAAGTTAGCATATTAGTTAGAAAACCATAGAGATAAAAGATTTGGCGTAGCGGGCCATTGATATGGAGTAGCCTGCATGGTAACCTGTAAAGGAGGGTGGTACGTTTATCTATGGGTTACCCCCTTTATGTACACAAACCATGCAGGCAGAGGCTCCATGTCAATAGCAAATCGGCAACGAAGTAATAAAAAATTTTATACCAAAAGAAATAAAAGGAGAACTTATTTTACAAACATAGGGAATAATTGTATAAAACAATTTATTTTTTAAAATATGGATGATATCTATATATTTTTTCCCTACAGTAACTTGACTCTATCAATGGGATTGCTTTTGATTGCCAAAAATTTTTAAATGATATATAATAAATTTATAGGTAAGACTTAAAAATTAAAGAGAAATAGGAGGGAAAAATGCCGACAATAAGTATGTTTTATGGAATTATAGTTAGAATGTATAGAGAGCTTGGAGGAAGACACCATGTACCTCATATACATGTTTTGTACTGTGAAAATGAAGCAATATTTGATTTTGACGGAAACATAATTGACGGCAATATCCCAAGAAAACAGCAACAATTAACCATTGCCTGGATATTAATACATCAGGAAGAATTGAAAGCTAACTGGCAGCTTTTATTAAATGGTGAAGAATTTTTTAAGATTGAACCCCTAAGATAGAAATGGAGGCGCGCTATGTATCCAAGACCTAAAGAAGTTGAATATATTAATGAGTATAAATTACTTGTAACTTTTGATAACATGGAAAAGCGTATATTTAATGCAGAAGAACTGTTAAATGACAAGTGGTTTGTTTCATTAAAAAACAAAGGTATATTTAAGAATGCAAGAATTAAATATAAAACGTTGGAATGGCCAAACGGTGTGGACATATGTCCAGATGATTTATATGAATTAAGCAAGCCTTTCATTAATTAAAAATACTGTGTGAACGCTGACTTCATGCAGTACGAAAGAATATTCCGAACTGCATCTATTTTGTACTAATGACACAAGTTATCAGACCGAAGAAGATAAACTGTTTGTCTTTTTCGGTCTGATTTTTTATGTTATACTAATTTATAAACGAGTAATATAACAAATAAATAAACAAGAATTTGAAGTACATATTATCTATATAACAGGAGGCGAATAAATATTGCTTGTATTAGTAAAACTCAGCAACGAATATCGTACTCATTTAAATGAAATGATGGATGAATGGTTCTTGGCAAAGGAAAAGATTGTCCCTTATTCAATTAGACGAATAGACTATAAAGATTTTGAAAAATATCTTCAAGGCTTTGAAGAGGAGGAACATGGTGTTCCCGGCTTTGTTCCCGCTACAACTTTTTTTGGGTTAGATACGGAGCGAAATATATTTATAGGTGCTGTGAATATTCGTCATCATCTTAATGAGTCGCTTCTTCTAAATGGAGGTCACATTGGAGATGGCGTCAGACCATCCGAAAGACGAAAAGGATATGCTACAAAGATGATTGCATTAGCATTGGATGAATGTAGAAAATTAGGAATTGATAGAGTGCTAATGGTTTGTGATAAAAGCAATATTGGTTCTGCTAAAAGCATCATAAACAACGGCGGTGTTTTGGAGAATGAAATTGAAATTGATGGCAATGTTGAGCAGCGATACTGGATATCTCTTATATAAATGCATTGGTTCTCATTGTGTGGATGTAGTAGAATAATATCACTTTTCAATCCTTGTATTATTTGTATATGTATAGATAAAAATATTTATTTATAGGGAAGGATGAATACTTATGGGAGATATGTTAAAATTTGTAAATGAGCAAGAAAGAGTAAAAAGCATCCCCCTTTTGACTTAACAATGTGGATCTTGATTGCTGGCTGGTGCGGCAGTATTCTGATTTCTTATTATTTCCGAAGCAAGGATGTCAGTGAAGAAATTCGAAATAAGCTTATGCCTCACTGTTTCTATTATATTGGAATTGTATTTTTAATTGGAGGAACATTATTTAGAGATTTATCAGTGTAGACACTAAAAAGAGCATTTACTTTGAATGTACAGACAGACAAAGAACAGCAGCTTATTCAAATCGGTCCCTATCGTATTATCAGAAACCCTGCATATACCGGAAGTATCATAAGCTTGTTAGGTATATCTTTTTGTTTAAGGAGTGTTTATTCACCTTTGATAGTTTTAGCTTTATGTCTGCTGTGTTATGGGATACGAATAAGAAAAGAAGAAACTGAGTTAGCAAATCATTTTGGAAAAGAATTTCAGGAGTATGCAGAAAGAACGTGGAGGCTGTTTCCTCTTATTTATTAGTCGTAACTATTTCAATTTAATTTTTTATAATAAAAAGTTAAATTGAACAAACGATACATATGTTTCACCAAAATAAGTCAATTACAATTGTAATTGACTTATTTTGTATGCCCGACATTGGACGATAAAAGTCCGTTATAGGGCCTGGCAGTCGCAATCAAAAGAAGGTGTAAAAGTAATTTTCTTTTTACTTACATAAATTTTACACATTCTTTATAATAATGTGATATTAGATCTTAGATTTCATTGATATTATTTATTTGATTACCAGTAAGATTCAATATAAAAAAGGAAGGGATGAAAAATAAGAATGAAAAATCAAAAATCAAAAACTACATCCATTTTAGCGAAAGTACTGATTTGTGTTATGGTGCTCGGCATTGCACAAACTGTCTTGGCAGCTACCGTTCATTACAATGACGGCAGTACCGTAGGTAGCAGCGCCGAATGGCAGGCATGGACTGAGGAATGGAAGAGCGTAGCCGTGGACTTCACGAAAGTTTCCCTCACCCCAGGCACTAATGAAACCGAGCTCAACTTTGCTTGGTACAGCAAGGACGATGGCAAACCAGCCACTCCTGTGGTTCATTTTGGAACCAGTAAAACCGATCTGCAGTCTTTCACCGGGACTTCATCTACCGTAGATACCAGCCTTACCAACAAAGTGGCATATGTCTATAACCACGTGGTCATTACCGGACTTAAGGAAAACACCACTTACTATTACACTGTTGAAAAAAATGGCGTTCAGACTGATCCTGCGACCTATAAGACCGGCAGCTTCTCCACCGTACGTATGCTGTACGTAGGTGATCCTCAGATCGGCGCTTCTAAAGGCCAGCCTCAGGGCAGCGACAAACTGGTGGCCGACAGCGGCGTAGCCAACACCGCTGCTCGAAACGACAGCTTTGGCTGGAACAGAACACTAGAAATTGCCACCGTTCAGAACCCGGACCTTAACTTTATGATTTCCGCCGGTGATCAGGTCAACAAGACAGGAAACCCAAAGGAAGAGGAATACGCAGGCTATCTGTATCCTGAGGTACTTTCTGGTTTACCTGTGGCCACTACCATTGGCAACCACGATTCCTTGAATCCCGACTATACTTATCACTTCAATAACCCCAACGCCACGAACTACGGCGTCACCCAAGCCGGCGGCGATTACTATTATTCTTATGGCGACGGCCTGTTCATCGTTTTAAATACCAACAACTATAACGGTGCCGAACATGAAAAAGCCATTGCCGAGGCTGTGTCCTCAGATCCCGACGCTACTTGGAGAGTGGTAACTATCCATTAGGATATATATGGCTCCGGCTATGACCATTCTGACACCGACGGCATGATTCTCCGTACCCAACTTACTCCCATCTTCGACAAATATGACATCGATGTGGTGCTCCAAGGTCACGACCATACCTACAGCAGGTCCAAGCTACTCTACAGTGACGGCCTCACCCACGACAATTACTCTATGCCTTTGAATGCAGAAGGCACCGACTACGACTGGGATCATGCTCAGAACACGGCCACTGGCGAACTCTACACCTTATGGCCTGAAAAGGACAAAGCTGAGCAGGCTGCTTCCAAGAAAAAATTTGTGGACGGCAGCAAGTGCTACACAATCGAGACCACCGCAGGCAACACGGTCATCGATCCCAAGGGAACCTTGTATATGACTGCCAACTCCGCCTCCGGTTCCAAGTTTTATGAACTGATTTCCTCCCAGCAAGACTTCATCGCTGCCAGGAGCCAAAACTGGCTGCCCAGTTACTCCGTTATCACCATGACCGGCGACAGTTTTTCTATCGACACATATCAGATTCTTGATACCGACAAGACGGAAAAGATTGACAGTACCTTCACCATTCAGAAAACCGGCACTACCACATCTTCTGACACCGCTCTTACCCGTGCTGAAGCCGTCACCCGCCTTTACAACACAGCCGGCGCTCCTGACGTATCTGCAGCGGCTTCCTTCACCGATGTATCATCAGACACTTCATATACCAAAGCTGTGACCTGGGCCAAATCCAATAACATCTTGAAAGGCGTGGCTTCTGGCATCTTTGCACCCGACCAGAAACTCACCCGTGCGCAACTTGCTACTATATTATACCGCTATGCGCAGGCAAAGGGCATCTCTACATCTGTATCTGGCACGAAGTTTTCTTCCAGTTCCGATGCAGCCTCCGTTCCCGCTTGGGCTAAAACAGCTCTCCAGTTCTCTATGGATGCCGGGCTATTAAATGGCTCTACTGTAAACGCAAATGGAGACGTTACCGCCACTGCCATGGACTTTGCCCTAACCAAGTTGGGCGAGCAATAATTTTCTTTTGTACCAATAAGGAAAAAAAGTTTCTCTAAAGGTGGACTCGTCTGCGGAGAAACATCTTATTTTCAGACGGCTGGGCAGCCTTTGCCACCCAGCCGTCTAGTATTCTTTCACAGAAAGCGAGGAGATGCACATGGAACGCAAAAATATCAAACGTTTTGGACTGCGATGGGGACTGCCTGTTCTGCTGGCACTGGTTCTGATTCTGCTGGTGGTCCGACTTAATCAGGTAGAAAAAACGGAGATAATTTCCCGGGCTGGCCAGACATTTGAAACCGGTGTGGTCACGGAAATTCTTGAGGACAATATGCAGGAGGATGGCACCCGGGTCGGTCAGCAGACGGTGGTAGTTCGGATGACCAGCGGCGTGAAAAAAGGTCAGCTGCCTCCGGCGTTACCGGCTGGAACGTATTGGATATTGAGAATCTGCTTACGCTCTGGGAAACCAATGAGATTCAGGTGGGCGAGCTACTGTTCTCCGGTCTGCTCATTTCTTCCTTGGGTTCGGTGATAGACATCGCGGTGTCCATTGGCAGCGCTATGTACGAACTGTGCGTCCAGAACCCAAATATCCAGCGGCAAGAGCTGTTCCACGCTGGTATGCGGATCGGCCGGGACATGATGGGTACCGACAGCAACACTCTAATTCTGGCTTTCGCCGGCAGCAGCATCTCCATGTTGGTGCTGGATTACGCTTACGATCTTCCTTGGTTGCAGATTATAAACTCCAACAACATCGGTATTGCCATCATGCAAGGCTTATCCGGCAGCTTCGGCATCATTTTGAGCGTACCTGCCACCGTACTGCTGGCGTCATACATCTACACGGGAAAAAGAAAAGCAGGAAATGCCAAGGAAGATTAGTGACGCGGCATCTTTTTTATCCAGTTAGCCCGAAAATAGAGCAAAAGGGCTTACCCCTCGTGATTCGAACCCAACAAAATATTTTATTTAAAGAAGCCAATTCTTAAGGGTTGGCTTCTTTTGATTTATATAGTAAAATAGCAAATATATTGCAATTGGTACTGTATGCTGTCGTTCCACTTTTAGGATGTATGGTAACTACACTTTGGTCTATCCGAAAGTGTAAACGGAATGTACTGCAAATCAGTATTATAGTGTGTTTAGGTACAAGCATATTTGCCGATTGCTTAGCTCATTGGACACCTAGATTGTACGAATTATCCGCGCTTGGACTATGGATGGTCACTTTTATTGTATTTACTTGTTTTTTTGTCAGAGAAGTCTATCTTCTGATTAAAATTAGAAAGGATGGAAAAATGTATAGAACTATCGCTTGACCGATTGACAAAACAATTTGGCCCTAAAATTGCTGTTGACTGTATCACTGCCAGCTTATCTCCGGTGGTTTATGGGTTGTTGGGAGCGAATGGAGCGGGTAAAACCACTCTGATGCGTATGCTATGCGGGATACTGGAGCCTTCGTCCGGTGAAATCCTATTTAATGGGCAAAACATTATAGATATGGGACCTCGGTATCGAAATATTCTCGGCTATTTGCCGCAAGATTTTGGTTATTATCCAGATTATATGGCACAGGAATTTCTGATGTATATTGCAGCACTGAAAGGTATACAACGTCGAGCAGCCAGTAAGCGTTCAGAAGAATTGTTAAACATTGCAGATTTGAGCAACGTATCTGGAAAGAAAGTTAAAACATTTTCAGGTGGAATGCGCCAGCGTCTTGGGATTGCACAGGCTCTCTTAAATAATCTTAAAGTATTGGTTCTGGATGAACCAACTGCTGGACTTGACCCCAAAGAACGTGTTCGTTTTCGTAATTTGATTGCTGACTTTGCCAGCGATAGAATTGTTCTGCTGTCCACGCATATCGTATCGGACATTGAGGCAATTGCAGATAAGGTGTTTCTCATGAAAAAGGGAATCTTTTTGCTCCAAGGCACTATCCCGGAGTTGGTTCAAAAAGCTGATGGAAAGGTCTAGAAATTAACGATTTCTGCACAGGAAGCAAGAAAATGGGAAGGAACTGTTACCGTTGCAAATCTGCGACATAACAAAGAACAGGTCGTTCTTCGAATTATATCCGCAACACAGCCAGCGCCGGATGTTATGCCTTGTGAAGCTACTTTAGAGGACTTGTACCTGTACTATTGCCCAACCGAGGATGGAGCGAAATAAAGGTTGAAAAGCAATTTTTCCTCGTTACTGGCAAGTTTAGCGGTGGTATATGTTCCAATGGCAATCGCTCAGTTTATCCCGTTGTGGGCACAAAAGTTACTCGATTTACTTCCTTTTGTGGGGAATTCTACTGATATATTCCGTACAAACGCATATCACCTGTTTGGAAAAATAGTATGGTCGCCCTACTTGCTGATAATCGTCCCTGTATGTATAGGTCTGCTGTGCATTCCCATTACTATCAATCGTTGGTCACAGAGAATAAAGGTATGACGAAAGGCAAAGCCCTTAGCATGATAAAAAACATAGTGGGAATAATCTTCGCACTCATTCGAGAATCTATCCTGACTTGCAGGATATGTTCGATAACGCCAGGGCTGATGGAGTATATACCTAATAGTGGAGGCCAGGTGTTGTTGTAAATGTAGTTGAAGAAGCTGCAGATAGCAGTTATAGAAAAAGAGGAGAAAAAGCATCATATATGGACAGAATAAGTAAACAAGCCGTATAGTACAACCTGAACTTAAAAAATGTAAAGGGATATAGAGTTAAATAATGTAAGTAACATTTACTTAAATAACTAAGACGGAAATGGTATAATAAGAAAATGAAGAACAATATAGTTTTTAATATTTTGTAAAAACAAATCTCTATTTAATTTATGATGATTTCTGTCTTTCAAATTAATTGATGATATTGAACAGGCGGACAAAGAATGTGGTAGTTTCGGATGTAATTTAGATTAGGAGGTGTATCTTATGACACGAAAAATTACGGTATTTTTAGTGAGTTTAGTGCTGTTAGTGAGTTTTACCGTCCCCGCGTTTTCAAGTACGGATTTCGGTGATATTTTATATCATTGGGGGATACCTTTCATTGTAGAAATGAAAAATCTTGGCATTGTGAGAGGCTATGAGGGCGGCAATTTTTATCCGGATAATACTATAACTCGGGCAGAATTTTCGGTGTTGCTGTCAAGACTAATTAAAATTCCGGCGTCATATGAGCCTGCAAGCAAATTCTATGATGTTGGCGGTAGAGATTGGTTTAATCGTGAAGTGGTATTTTTAGCAGACAATGACATATTAAATGACGAACCAGAAGGTTTTGGAATGAAACCGATGTTTAGACCGAATGACAACATAACTCGTGAAGATATGGGGATTATTCTTAATAGATTTGGCAATAAGTATATTCTCCAATGGGGCAATGCCGTTGGAACCGATGTTAATGTATATAACGATGTTGGGGATATTTCTCCTTACGCATTGGAAAGTGTGCAAAAGGTTATTGATAATGAGTTGATGACAGGTTATGGTTGTGTTGCTGATGGCGATTTTATGTGGAAACCTAAAAAAGAAGTAACTCGTGCAGAAGCAACGAAAGTTATTGCAGAACTATACCATAAATTGAATGCTATTTCTAATTATACAATCGAAATTCCCGATGAAATAAGGGACATTGTAACTACAAAAACTTATGTTGACAGCTGGAATGGCAGTGGCGAAGCCATAATATCTGTTTATCATAAAGGGACCAATGAGAAAAACCACGAAATGGGATTTGTTTTCGATATTGTAAGACATAAGCATAACGAGCTTGATAAAATTACTGATATAGCAGAAAATATCGGTGGTATAACGCCTTTCGCTTACGATGATAATTATTACTATTCCTTGGAAATTCCAACTGACGTGCAATTTGATATAAATGTGCTCTTCGGCAAGTAAAATACCTACATCCATTTCGTCAGTATCAGATAGTGAAAAAGTCCTCCATGAAGAGGACTCTTTTTTATTGACCTGAATAGCCAGGTCCCTGGTACCGCTAAACATATGTCACGAGTCGAACCGACACTTATTTTTTCTTTTTCTATTCAGCTTTTTAGACTATAATATTTATTTTGGGAGGTACGAAACCATCTGATGTCAACATGCAAACGCAAAGACAACCTGTTTTGTATGCCCATTCTAAAGTCTGCATTTAAAACGAATTAAGTATAAATTACAGTATACTATCAATAATTCAAATAAAAATCAATAATATTGTCTACGAGACTTTCACGCTGCTGTTGGTTATGAAAATCAATTCCAATTTCTTTCTTAAGTAATGTACTGCGTAAAAACAATGACTGAAGCGTCAAAAGCATAAAATATGTCCTTTGTTTTACCTCCTGATCATCTATATCATCGGAGATGGCTTGCCGTACCAACGGCAGATAGGCCGCTAATGTTTGAGAAGTATTATCATTTTGATTAATAGTGGTTAAATCGG
This sequence comes from Acidilutibacter cellobiosedens, assembly GCF_004103715.1. NCBI lineage: Bacteria > Bacillati > Bacillota > Tissierellia > Tissierellales > Acidilutibacteraceae > Acidilutibacter > Acidilutibacter cellobiosedens. The sequence goes on from NZ_CP035282.1 coordinate 3,568,128, forward strand.
TAATGATGGAAATTCGCGATATGTTTTCATGAGTCTCAAGAAATGAGCAGGTATATTTCACCATTATACGCAACTTTTCTTCCGGAGTCATTTTCGGAAGATTCTTATAAACATCTCCAGTTTTCTTGATTATATCACTGATTATTTTCTGAACACACTGTGCAATAAGATTTTCTTTTGTTTGGAAGTGATAATTTACCAACCCAGCTCCTATCCCAACCCGATTGCATATATCACGAACAGTAATTTCATCAATATTACTTCCTTTTTCATTGATCAACTCTATAGTGGCTTTAATAATATCTTCCTTCACGTTTTTTCTCATAACTATCATCCTCTATCATCTTATTATTAAGTGGCCAAATCGAGCTATAACTGACTTTACAAGCATCGCTATGGCCAAAGTAATCAAAGCCGTTTGAGGATTATCCAATTTAGGAACATTCCACTTGAATAGCTGTACCATAAAAGCTAATATGGCAATTATTCCAAAGATATATCCCAAGATTGACAATGGATGAGCTGGAGCTGATGCAATGAACTTGCCTACACTCAACGTACATAATAGCATCCCGATAATTCCAAGTACAATTGTCGCCGACCTTGCTCCCTGTATAAATAGAATCCTTTTTCTTGATAGTCAAATAAAAACTAAAATTGTTATTATTGCTATTTCAAAAACAAGAATAGAAGAATTTTTCATAAATCAAAACCTCTCTTTCAATAATTGAATTTTGTTTTGAACGCTATTCAATTATATCTTGTTTACATTATATTGTCAATATCGCTCCGTAACAATCAGCTAACTTTTTACATATAACTTAAATAACTGATATAAATAATTTATCAAAGGAAACAATTGATTTGTATTAATTAACTCCCTTTTATATTTATATGATATTATAAATATAAAAGGGAGTTAATTAAATGGAGGTAATAATATATGTCGGAGAGAGAAATATGGGATGCGTATGGTTCAAATGGAAACAAATTAGGTTATGATTTATACAGGGATGAAAGCTCCTTAATTCCAGAAGGAGTGTATCATATTGTTGCCGAAGTATATACGATTACGCGGGATAAGGAGGTTTTAGTAACGCAGAGACATCCTGACAAACCGTGGCCTTTAAAGTGGGAAATAACAGGCGGTTCAGTCTTGAAAGGCGAAACCCCTATAAAGGGAGCTTTGCGTGAATTAAAAGAGGAAACCGGCATTCTTACTCAGGAATCCGATTTGCGGTTCGTTTATTCTTACCTTATGAAAGGGATTCCGGCAATTTATTACTGTTACATGATTGTTATAAACAAAAATAATACGGAAATCAAACTACAACGTGGTGAAACGATTGATTACCGTTATATTGCATATGATAAGTTCAAAGAGTTTATTCAAACAGAAAAATTTGTGGATACGATAAGAGATCGCTTTAACATTCATGCGGGATTGTTTGACAATATCGTTTCTTCAATCTGAAAGAGACTGTTAGCTTATATATTTAAGCATAATTCAAAATTGATTAATTAATCTTTTTTGTCTAACTCTTCAAGCTCAAGATAATAAAAAAATTTAAACCCCTGTAATTTAAGTTTTTCCTCTAATTATGATATACTTAACACTGACTATTTATAAACTGTTTACAAGATCAAATTTCAAGGGAGGAATACTATGATTGTAATGGTAACAAAAGATAATTTAGTACAGGCAGCTACGATACACTCTGTGTCTTGGCAAGACTCCCATAAGGCATTTTGTTCCGAAGAATTTATTGCATTACATAATGTTGAGCATCAAATTAAATATATCCAAAATGAAATGAATCAGGGAAAAATTTTTTATATGTTTATTACTTCAAAACCTGTTGGAATTGTTTCCGTATGCGATAATTTGATTGAAAATCTATATATTTTGCCTGAAGAACAACATAAAGGGTACGGTACAGAACTTTTGAACTTTGCAATTGCGAAATGCGATGTCCCAGCTTTATGGATTTTAGATAATAATGAAAAAGCATATAATTTATATTCAAAACATGGGTTTATATTGACTGGAAATGAAAATAAACTCTCGGACACAGTCAAGGAAATTGAAATGAAAAAATAAGATGAATATGTAATATATCTATCTTAATCAAACATTAAAACTGAATATCACTAAGTAATTAGGAGAACATAAACAAATGGATGAAAAAATCAAAAATGTAATATATAATTTACAGCAAAACAACATGGCCGGATACTTTGTAGGGAATAAAAATGAATTGATTGACTTGCTTACCACATTGATCAATCCTGGCGATACAGTTGGCTGCGGCGACTCCGTTACATTAGAATCAACTGGTGTATTCGATTTCTTAAGAAATGGAAATTATGTCTTTTATGATAAGCATCGTCCTAACTTAACAGCAGAAGAAAAGCGGAAAATCTATTTAAGTAATTTTTCTGCGGATACCTTTATAACTGGTACAAATGCTGTTACCGCTGACGGCAAATTATTTAACATTGATGGAAACGGAAGCCGAGTTGCACCTATATTATACGGGTCGAAACAGGTTATAGTTGTAGTAGGAATTAACAAACTGGTAAATACAGTGGAAGATGCAATTTTACGAACAAGACAGATTGCAGCCCCATTGGATGCTAAACGCCTTGGGAAAAAAACACCCTGTACTTCTCTTGGCAGATGTATAGATTGTAGACATAAGCAAAGAATTTGTAACGATTTTGTTTTGATTACCGGACAATTTGTCAAAAATAGAATTAAAGTAATTATAATAAATGAACCCTTTGGTTTTTAATTGCGGGAATATTTTTTAATTCTGACTTGGCAAAAAAATAAATCAAGTAATTAATCTATAATAGTAGATAGCCCTATTTTTTAGCATTGATTAAAAAAATAGGGTTATCTTTTTGGATTACATCATATCTGCGGTATAAAACAGACTAAAAACTGAGCAAAATATTTATAGCAACCTTTTTCAGTCACTTACGTGTAATAATATGAAAGGCACAAAGGCGGTGAGGTTTTGGATGAGTATTCTTTAATTCTATCAGCACAGAATGGTGAAAAAGAGGCATTTCAAAGTCTCATCACCTTCTACTATCCATATGTTTCAAAATTTCTTTTAAAAATGTGTAATAACACAGTGCTGAGTGAGGACTTGACACAAGACACATTTTTAAAATTAGTACAGGGAATAGATAAATTCGATATTTACGGAAAGGCATCCTTCTCAACTTGGGTGATAACAATTGCCAAAAACTGTTATCTTGACCATTTGAGGCGAAACAAACAAGAGATGATAAGCATAGAAGAACAGAATATGGCATCTCAATTCAATCTACAAGACGTTGTGCTTAACCATTTACAGGCAGATGAAATACTAAAAGCTCTGGAAAGTTTACCCCCTGAACAGGCCACTGCCATCAGGTTGAAATATATAGAACAACAAACGCTTGAAGAAATTGCCCAGCGGTTTTCCTGTAAACCGAAAACAGTGAAAAGCCGCATCCACAATGGCATGGTTAAACTTAGAAAAATGCTGAAAGGAGATTTCTATCATGGATAAAAACATAAATAAGCTGCTTTGCGTGCTTGACAATGAAATCGACAGAAAATGCTTTGAAATCAAACAAAGGAAGAGGAACAAAATATTACAATCAGTATTTATTATCACTTGTGTTTTATTCATTATCGTACCTATGATGTTTGTTTTTTTCGGAATCAGCCTTTGGACGTTTTGCGTCCCGGCAATACTTTTCTTTACTATTTGTTTTTGCCTTCTATCACCTATTGTATTTAGCAATAAATCGGGAGGGTCAGAATTATGAATCGTTTTGATATTTTTGCTGAAAAATTCAATTTTAAAAGGGCAGTTATCATCTATCTGATTGCTGCGATTCTTACCGGAATCTTATCGGCCGGTTTTTTAGCCTATACATTTCGTGATAAGATCACTTTTGTATATAAGTATCACCGCATCAATGAGAAAGCAAATGATAATAAAATCGGGTTTGAAAACTTGGAACCTGAATTAATCAATCTGGCTAATTCGTCATCGGATATTGTAGATATTCTTATTTTAAATAGGCAAAATCAAATACTGTTCAGTGCAAAGAATTCGAATTTATCAAAAAATGGAATCTTAGACTTAGCAGAAATTTCAGGTAAAAAAAGTCATTTTCTTGCTGATCAGAAAAATTCCAATGTGTATTTCCGATTGATGAAAGGCGATAAACTTAAATTTTCGATGGCTATGCTTGGAATTGAAAACGAAGTAGAACAGGAATATGCGGACTACTATTTCTACGAAAAGAATTATAATGTCAAAAAAGTATATTTGCTTTCTTATATTACTGATAAATTGAGCGGAGACAAAGTTTATTTTATCAGCGATATTCGACCCATTGTAAATGGTGAATTCTATGTAAAAATCGTAGCTGTTCTTGCAATATTGTTTTTCATGCTCTATTGGGTCTTGTTAGCTTTTTGGGTTTACGCTCAGGCACTCAAATCGAAGCTTAACTCAGCTATGTGGGGAATCATTACTCTGTTTACTAATTTGGCCGGATTGTTCGTTTTTCTCATATACAGGCAAGGACACCAAACCTGTTATAAATGCGGTGCCCTGCAAAATAAATCAAACTTATATTGTACCTTCTGCGGTACAAGACTTGGTTTTGTTTGTAAGAAATGCAATACGATCGTAAGTGAAAAAGATAACTATTGCAAAAATTGCGGCAGTGTACTAAAGGGAGAGCGGAAACAGAATGAATAGACGAAAAATATGGTTCGTAATAGTACCAATCATTTTGTTTGTAATGCTGGCAATATGCCTTAAGGCAGAAATTGTTACTCGTTTTGAAGGGTGGGCTTATGAAGAAGCATCGGAAAATATGTCATCTGCTTTAACTCTGGTGATGAAAGGCATTACACACTTAGGCGATCCGGCCGTTATCATTATATTTTGCCTTACATTATTTATCAGATCGAAAACAAGAAAAAACATAGCCCTACCTGTTTCAATAGCAGTAATGTCTTCTGCTGTGCTCAATATTACACTAAAACATATTTTTGCAAGAAGCCGTCCAAATATTTTACAATTAATAAGCGAAACAGGTTACAGTTTTCCCAGCGGTCATGCAATGAACAATGCTTCCCTTTATGTCATGTTGATTTTGCTGATTTGGAAGTATGACGAAAGTACTTCCCTGAAGATAATCTTCTCCTCAATTTGTATTATTCTTACAGTCCTGATTGGATGGAGTCGAATTTATTTAGGTGTACATTATGCAAGTGATATTTTGGGTGGTTGGCTGTTTGGATTTGCATTATCAACGTTTGTTTATTTCCTATGGAATAATAAGTTATCCAGATAAGAGCATAAAATACAGCTTATCTAAGAAGGAAGGAAATTAGAATATGCAGAAATGGATTATTAACTTTATGAATCAGTTCGGATACTTTGGCGTTGCACTACTCATTGCAATTGAAAATATATTTCCTCCAATCCCTTCCGAACTGATTTTGATTTTCGGTGGTTTTATGACCACATACACCAGTATGAATATCTGGATGGTATCATTGTTTGCTACCTTTGGTTCTGTGGCCGGTGCAATTATTCTCTATGCTATTGGGCAGCTGCTGTCCATAGAAAAAATGGAGTATATCATTGGAAAATGGGGATATATTTTTGGACTTAAAAAGGAAGATGTGAAACGAGCAGAAAACTGGTTTGTTCGACGTGGTGCTTCTGCCATTTTTTTCTGTAGATTCATTCCTATTGTCCGAAGTCTTATCTCCGTTCCTGCAGGAATGTCACGTATGCATAAAGGTACATTTCTTCTATACACTGCTATCGGTACCGCTATTTGGAATGTGGTCTTAGTATGCCTCGGTGCTTTTGCCGGAGCTGAATGGGAACGCATTAATAAATACATGAATGTCTATTCCTATATAGCGTTTGCTGCTATGGTAATCATCGGAATTATTTTTACTGTTTGGCTTTTAAAGAAAAGAAATTTTAACAGTAAATCAAACAATCAAGGAAAGTAGAACAACTTAAGGTAAACAATAAAAATAAGAATTAAATTTTCTACCAAAATATCAAACAGATTTCTTAAGTGGTAAAAAATAACATGCTATGCACAACATGAGCCTGGCTGGCAGACATTTATTCTTAATTCATTTTTCTTGATGCAGTTCCTCGACCATTCTATACCCCACTCCTACTTCCGTTAGAATATATTTAGGTTCCGCGGGGTTTTCCTCCAACTTTCTACGAATATTTGCCATGTTGACGCGAAGCGTATGACTATCATTGGTATATAAGCCCCATACCTCTCTCATGATATAATCATGAGTAAGCACTTTCCCTGCATTTCTTGACAGCAATGACAGTATTTTATACTCAACGGGTGTCAAATGAACCCTTCTCCCGGAAAGAGAAACCCTTCGCTTGCTGTAATCAATTTCAAGCTCTCCAATAGTTATCTTTTCCATGCCATTAGATTCTCCTCCAGTACTTTTAGGGCTGTGCCGTATTGCTGTCCGTATTCGGGCAAGCAGTTCTGAAGTCCCGAAAGGTTTAACAATATAATCGTCTGCGCCCAAATCAAGAGCTTCCACTTTTTCACGTTCGTATCCGCGGGCCGAAACCACCACAATAGGTGTTTTGGACCATTGACGTATATTCCTCAACACCTCAATACCATCTATATCAGGCAGTCCCAGATCCAGCAGTATGACGTCTGGAGAGTAAGAAGCAGCCATAGATATTCCTTCTTTTCCCGTACTCACTTTTGTAACTTGATAACCATTAGCATTTAAAATTGCTGAGATAAAATTGCATATAGTGTCCTCGTCTTCAATGATAAGAATCAGAGGCTTTATATCCATGTTTATTCACTTCCTTTCAGCGGGAGGCTGAATCGAAATACTGAACCGCCTTCTTTTCTATTTTCAGCTTCCATTCTGCCGTTATGGGCTTTTATAATAGTCATGCATATAGACCAGTCCAATCCCCATTCCCCTGGAAGAGTCGGGACTTTTATTTCCATTGGGAATATAACTCGTAAAGAGATAAGGAAAATCCTCCTCATACAATGCTGCATACGGTCAGCAGCATATCAATAAGCTTAATCGCAATGAAAGGTGCTGCAATTCCTCCCAAACCATAAATCAGCATGTTCCTTTTCAACAATTCTCCTGCAGGCACTTCACGGTATTTTACACCTCTCAGAGCCAGCGGAATGAGTGCGATAATAATCAGCGCATTGTAAATGATAGCAGACAAAATAGCACTGGTGGAACTTGTAAGCCCCATGAAGTTTAAATCCGTAAGCAGGGGATAAATTCCAAAGAACAATACCGGAATAATCGCAAAATACTTAGCTACATCATTTGCTACGCTGAAAGTGGTAAGGGAACCTCTCGTCATCAGTAGCTGCTTACCAATCCGTACGATATCAATTAGTTTGGTAGGGCTGGAATCTAAATCCACCATGTTTCCTGCCTCCTTGGCTGCCTGGGTTCCGGTATTCATAGCTACAGCTACATCTGCCTGAGCCAGTGCCGGAGCGTCATTGGTGCCGTCACCGGTCATTGCAACCAAATGTCCTTTAGTCTGATAGTCCCGGATTAGTGTCAGTTTAGTTTCCGGCGTTGCCTCTGCCAGAAAATCATCCACACCAGCTTCCACAGCTTCGATAGCACGCCCACTCATTGCCAATACATTAGCCTGATTCAAACGGCTCATGCCTGCAATACCTATAGATGAAAGAAGTGCGCCGATAGTGGTAGGAGCAAGGCAAACCAGAAGGGCAATAACATTAGTAATAGAAATAGAAGAACCCGTTCCTGCCTGAGTGCTTGCAAATCCCGAGAAGGGCAATAGCGTCGCTGTTACAACAAGGAATATGATGGTAAGAGTCACCAACAGAATTTGCAGGGCAATTTCATTGGGCGTCTTCTTTCTGGATGCGCCTTCCACCATAGAAATCATTTTATCGAGAAAGCTTTCCCCAGCCTCTGCCGTCACTTTGATAACCAGCCAGTCAGATACCAATGTCGTTCCTCCGGTAACTGCGCTTCTATCGCCTCCGGATTCTCGTATTACAGGAGCAGACTCACCGGTAATTGCACTTTCATCCACCGAAGCGGCTCCATCAATTACCTCGCCATCCATGGGAATTTGCTCTCCAGTTTTTACGTAGACAATATCGCCTTTCTTTAAATCTGCGGATAAAACTTCCGTATATTCCTCCACATTATCCTCCGACTTTAATTTTTTTGCCTTTACATCCTTTCGTGCCTTACGCAAAGTTGGCAAATAGCACCGTAAACCACAAAATAAGAGAAATAGCCAAAATATAACTACTATTTTCATCTTTGATTCCGGCAAAAGACAGAAAATAAAGGGCTGTCGTGAGTATTGCGCCTATATATACAACCAGCATGACAGGATTCTTCACCTGTACACGGGAGGAAAGTTTTACAAATGACTGTTTCAACGAATCCATAAATATATTTTTTTTATTGAAACTTTTCTTTTCCATTTCAATCACCTCTTTTTATCGCATCGTAAAGTAGTCCGCAATCGGACCAAGGGCTACCGCCGGTAAAAAACTCAATGCACCTATGATGAAAATAACTCCGATTAAGAGTCCGACAAACATAGCATTGCTGGTAGACAATGTTCCTTCACTAACGGCTACCATTTTCTTTTTCGCCATACTTGCCGCCGTATTAAAAGCCAGATGCCAGCTTGTGCCTTCCATTCCTTCCGGATTAAACGGCAGAAAACCCTGCAGCATTTGCAGAATCCAAAGGAATACAAAACCAATTGCGCTGAACAAAAGAGCCGAAAGGGCATACTTCTTTGCCCCCATTTCCTCATCACTCTTAACCCCCATTACTTTATAGATTCCTTTTTCCACGGGAGCAAGCACACGTGTTAAAAATACCTTTTGCCCAGTCATTATCTTATAAATATATATGCCCAATGGAATGGACAATACAATCAATATTACAATATAAAATATATCCTGCAATATAATATAACTCATAATTTTTCACCTCGAAATAATACATAAAATAAATAGATCAGTAAAGCAAGACCGATTAACCCCACGATTATTAATACAACTCTCATGTCCTCATCCCTCTCCTAACTTTTCTAACCGTACCATTTACTATAAGCCGATTCTACATAATAAAAATTTTGCGTATAACTTCTCCCCATAGCTTACCATTTTTCTCCTTAATTATTATGTCCAAATTGCAATCCGGCAATATCTCCTGCTGCATTTAAAATGATATCAGAAAAAAAGTCAATGATGTGTCAATTTAGCAGGATAAGATGTCAAGAAAACGGCAAGATTTTATATCTGCCACTTTTTAAAACGTTTTTCTCATGAATCAAAATGTTGTGAATAACCAGCATAACCATTCGTAACATTCTGAGAACACAGACACAAATAAAAGAAAGAATATTGTATACTGAAAAAAAGCATAACGGAGGTGTATTAATTTTGATATATCAGGATTTAATTTCCGGTATGGAGAAATTCGGCTCAACAAAACGAGATATTTGTATACACGGGATAGGAATATCACCGGAAAAGGTACATGAAAATGTGATTATTGCACCTTGGTGGGAACCTTCGCATATTTCAAGTATCGGAACGGCAGAATATTTAAGTACATCGGATTTTTCAAGCATAAAGGTTTGGGATATCACTTCCGATACAACCAAAATGACTTACATCAAAACCTGAATCGGAGCCCCTGTATTGATGGATGCGCTTTTAACTTTAGGGGTCACATCATGTCAACAAATCATTTTCATTGGTTCCGTCGGGTCCTTGGATGATAATATCGGCATAGGTGATATCGTTATTCCCGAATATTCTGTTTGTGGTGACGGAGCCAGCCGCTATATATCTTCAGATTCACTTAACAATGGTGATGTCTTCGGAGAAAAAATATATTCGAATATAGATTTATTCAATAAATCTAAAACAGTAACCGAACGCATTTGCAAGGAAAAAACGTGAAGTGGCACTTAGGAAAAACATTTAGTATAGATACAGTGTTTGCTCAATTTATACATCTTGATGAAATATTGAATATAGGATGCAATACCATAGAAATGGAAACGGCTTCGGCTTTTAGAGCTGCAAGACTTATGAATGTCCCGATTATGGCTCTTTTTAGTATCCCAGATAATGTTATGGTGAATAAATCTCTGATAAGCGGCCGAACTCAAAAAGAAATGGAATATAAAAGATATGTGCGTCATGAGCTTTTTCCGAAAATTATATTGGATATTTTTGAGAATAAAATTGAGGTATCTCTTTCGACCTAAAAACCATAGGCAAAAGACGGTGTTGCTTTAAATCATATTGACAAATTGGATAAAGAAGGCAATTCTGCAGAATTGACAGGTGGTTTGAGTATCGATGATATGTTTGACAATGTAGTGAAATCCCAGACACTTCAGGTGGATGTTATAAACGGAGCAACGCTTACCTCGAAAGTTCATCTCAAAGCCCTTGAAAATGCGTTAAAACAAGCGCAGATGGATTAATTCGTTTTATGGATATTTCAAAACGTTCCATCCCCTCACTCAGTACGGAAATAAGTGAGGGGATTCTTCTATTTTTCATTTGGCTTTTGAAAATTTTATATCCAGGAGTTTAAGTTTATATGATACGTATAAAGACACAAAAAAGGTATTTGGTGAGAGATATTAATTGTATCTGTATTTCTTGACAAAAATAATTTTTCATCTTATAATGTAACTAGTATTACATTTATAAAAACAAGGTATGATATGGATAATCATGAATGGCCAATAATCAATTATATGCTTTCCAAGGAATCTTTACGTCCACGGGATGATGTTATTCTCCTACCCATATTGATAACTTTAAAGGGAAAACTGATTTTCCATGAAGTATTCAGGTAGTGCTAAAAGGAGTTCAAAAGACTATAAATTAGGATAAAAGTAAAAATTGTATTAGGAGGAGATAGTGTTATGTGGAATGTTATTTTATTAGGACTTGTCAGTTTCTTTTCAGATATCAGTGCGGAAATGGTTTATCCAATTATTCCACTTTATTTAACCTCTGTGTTCGGTGCAACCCCAGCACTTGTGGGAGTTATTGAGGGCATTGCCGAGAGCCTTGCCAGCCTTTTGAAAGTGTTCAGCGGCTACGTCACGGACAAATACCACAATAAAAAACCCGTTGCCTTTATTGGCTATGCCACAGGGTTAATTTATAAGGTTGCTCTCATTTTCGCCAATTCATGGGTCGGCATTTTGGGCGCAAGGGCCATTGATCGCATCGGAAAAGGCATCCGAACCGCTCCAAGAGATGTTATGGTAAGTGAAAGTGCAGATAAAGAACAAATGGGAAAAGCATTTGGTATCCATAAGGCATTGGACATGGCCGGTTCATCTATTGGTATCTTTATCAGCTTTCTACTGCTAAAAAACGCCGGCGAAAATTTTGCATATAAAAAATTGTTTGCAATTTCTACTATTCCGGCATTTTTGGGACTTATTATGTTCTTCTTCATTAAAGAAAAAAACGAGCATAGTGCCGTTTTAAGAAGAAAGCCGTTCTGGCAAAATATAAAACAACTGGACAGGAAACTTAAACTATATATTATGGTGGCCTTCCTGTTCACCCTTGGAAATTCCTCGAATACATTTTTACTGTTACGGGCAAAAAGTGTCGGGTTCGACGATACAAGTGTGATATTATTATATTTCATCTTTAATCTTACCGCGTCCATTCTTTCCATTCCTCTTGGAAAGTTATCGGATAAAATAGGAAGGAAAAAATTGCTCGTTTCAGGTTATTTTGTTTTTTCTTCTGTGTATCTGGGCTTTGCTTTTGCCTCCAGCCAATCTGTTATAGTTATCGTCTTTGTACTTTATGGCATTTATACTGCCATGATTACCGGAGTAGAACGAGCATTTATTGCAGAAATATCCCCTGAAGAATTAAAGGGAACAATGCTGGGAATGCATTCCACTGTTGTAGGGATCGCTTTGTTGCCAGCCAGTGTCATAGCCGGATTGTTGTGGAATGGATTCGGAGCATCAGTGCCTTTTTTATTCGGCTCAGGCATGTCGCTGCTCGCGGCTTTGATACTGCTTTTTTTTATGTAAATAAAAAAATACCTTATAATCCCACTCAATGGGTTTAAGTAATAATAATAAATAGAGATTTTTAACCAAAATTATGATAAAATTTAGGAAATATGAGAGTGAAACGAATTTATATAATGGGAGGGAAGGCAGTATGAAAAAAGCAGCGGTCATGATATATCCACAGTTCTGTATGCAGGAAATTAGCTGTCTGACAGAAATATTCAAATGGTATGATAAAGAAATAACAGTATTTTCTTCATCATTAAAACCTGTTAACAGTGAAGATGGATTCACATTTTTACCGCACAAAACATTCGATGAATTTCAAAAGGAGGAATTTGATTGTGTTATTCTCCCTGGAATTTGGGATTTCAGAGAAGCGTTAAATGATGAAAGAAACATTACGTTTCTTAAACAATTTAAAAATGATGAAAACATAATTATAGCAAGTATTTCTAGTTCTCCTATACTACTTGCAAAGGCAGGTATCTTAGATGACAAAAAGTTCTGTTGTGGGTTATTTGAAGAAGTTATAGACGAATATACCTTTATTCCAAGAAACAATTTACAGCGTAAACCTCTCTGCACAGATGGTAATCTTGTTACGGCAATTGGATTCGCATTCAAAGAATTTGCTATTGAAGCAGCTAAAAAAGCAGGAATTAAATGCAGTGATAATATATTCGAAGGAATAACAAAAGAATATACTGAAGAGGAATTAACTTTTCATATCACAGAAGAATTTATCGATTAAATATGTGAAACAATCAGCTTCCTACATAGAATTATATTAATCCAAAAAATAAACCGTTTGTGTATAAAAATGGTGATTGTTAAGGAGATGTAAATAATGCAGATATTTGAATTAACGAAAGAGAATGCACCACTGGTAGCTAAATTTATGGCCAAAATAAAACCCGAATGGTGGGATTATGATGGTGCAATAGGACAGTTAACAGATATTAATACTGTATTTGGTACAGTTGGTTAGTTCATCGGCAAAGATAAAGAACACTTAAAAGGTTGGATGTTATGCAGAGAATTGCGTTGTTACAATTCAATTGAACTTGAATGTTGGGAATATGACGATAACGGGGTATTTTCTTTAGAACATAAATTAAAAGATTTATTCGATACAGCCTGTGAATATGCAAAGTCTAAAGGTTATTTGACCTTCAGAACCGCAATGGGATTCAACACAGTTTAACATTCATAATAGGCCTTTAGGTGATATATCAGAAGAGATTAAAAATTTAAGGGATGATACATTGGTTGCTTGATTATGGCTTTAAAGTTGTAGGAATCCAACCTGACGCCTTAGGTAAAAATTATCACTGCATTTATTTAACTAAAATTTTAAATTAGTCTGATGATTTAAATTGTGTAGATTGTGAGCATAACAAGAGACGGTAAATCCATAGCATTATTAAAATAAAGGCAGGAAATTTCCCAATCTTCCTGCCTTTATTATTTCTCATAATTTTATTCTCAATTATACAGCTTCGTCTTTTAAAATATCTACGATGTCTCCCTTTCGAAGCATCCTTCCTCCCATTACGTAGGAAAGTATGATTGATAGCAAAATTACTCCACCGAAAATCAAAATCGGTAAAACCGGTAAAAAAGGCAGAAATTCTTTCAGATATATCATATTAACTTTAAGAAACACACCAATCACAATTAGGTTTAAAGGAATGCTTAACACAATGGGCATAATACCGAAAAGTATTCCTTCTAACAGTAACATCCGTTTTATTCCCTTAGGTGAAATTCCCACTGACCGCAGCATGGCAAATTCTTTTTTGCGTTGTCTTAAATTACCCGATACGGTAGCGAACACATTGGAAATACCGATTAATGCAAGAAAAACTGCTACGCACAACATTACAGTTTTCAGCAGGTTTCTGGAATTTGTATCCGTTTGACGCATTTCAAGAACGTTCCATATAGAATAATCTCCTGAACCATACCACTTATCACAAATTTCTATTATTTTATCCGTTACCGGCTGAATAAAATCTTCCGATTGAACAACTATAGGAGCAAAAACTCTCTTTCCACGCAAAGCACGTACTTCCTGAAAATTTTCGATAATTTTCAAATACGTACTTCTGGGCATAACCTGTATAAGCTGATATCCTCCGTATCGGTCACCAACGGCCGGCATTTGATTAGTCAAAAATCCGATTTCAGTCTGGAAAGAAAAGTCACTGGTATCCTCCGGATATGTTTTTTCCTCTTCATTCAACTTATCGCCGACGTTAAGTTTTAAAAACGGAATACGGACTTCATTACGGAGGTCACTGTGCATATCGTCCTGTACTTCATTGACAACGATGGTAAGTGGCCTTTTGGTATCATAAAACATAGATGAATCCGCACCGATTTGCTTACAGTATTCTGCAAAACTTTGATCATCCAAGGCAATCAGATTAGTTTGAATGCGGAACTTCCCCTTTTCTTCATACACGGAGAATTTCCCGCTGTCGGCAATCCGTTTAAGCCCTCCTATCCCTCTAAGCTCGTATGACTCCATATCCGTTGATAACCATAAACCGGCAGGAACCTCACTGGCAAATAATACACTTTTTGCTCCTTCAACGGAACGTATCTGATTTTCAAATTCTGGTTCTGTCATATTACCATCTTCTGTATAAAGTGAGATATTCTGCTGTTGTTCTTTTAATTTATCAAAATAAAATATTTTATTTTTTGCGTCGTTTACAGCCATGAAATTCAGGAATCCACTGAATAACAAGAATGATAAGGTAAGAGAAATAGATGCTGTGCGGTACGATTTTCTTCGGATATACAAAGCATTTTGAGCAAGTTCTCCTTCGATTCCGAAAATTTTTGAAGCAATGTTATGTTTCTTCACCTTTTTTATCTTTATATCCTCGCCTTGTCGAATAGCATCAATAGGCATAAGTCGGCTGATTTTTCGTGCCGGAATCAGTGCAGACAGCCATACAGTCAAAAGAGCCAGTAAAACAGAGGGCAATGCCGCCGGAAGTCCAAAGGTAAAAACGATGTTATAGTCCCTCAGGTTTTTTACAGAATTGATATAGGAAAATAAACCATAATCCAGTGCCCAACCGATAAATAATCCTACCGGAACGGGTATAACCGATAAAACAAATCCTTCAAATATGACCGAGTGTTGTACCTGCTTAGGTGAAGCACCTATACTCTTCAACATTCCAAGCTGCTTAAGCCGTGCATTTGCCGACATTGCAAAAGCATTGTTAATGATGAACACAAATACTCCCGCTACTAACAAAACAATAACCGTAATCATAACGGGCTGTGATAACATCCATAGTTTAAAATCCGTCCTTTGTTTCGGTGGGAAAATAAGGTATTTGGCCAGAAGACTATCATTGGTTCTCACCATGTATTTACCGTATTCATCAGGTTTAGAACATACCGACTTAGCAATGTTGTTAATATCTTCATAAGTACTTCTCGGATTTTTAAAACGCATATAAACGGTAAGCTGATCCTCCGGTAAGATATTTGTTTCATTCAAATATCCATAGGCCATATAATAAGGTGTCATGGAATTTGTGGTAATATCCAGCTTTGCAACAACAGTATAGATACGTTTAACAGTAGGAACAAAAAGTTCTTCGTCTTTAAACGGAGCATTAAAATCTATTTGCTTACCATTCAACTTTCGGTTGCCTAAATCGAGAGTAAGACTGTCTCCTATCTTTAAGTCAGGGTGATTTTCAAAATATTGTTTTGAAAGAGCAATTTCGTTTTCCGATTTAGGGATTCTTCCCTCCAGAATGGCCGTATGCTCTGGCATATCCTCCCAGTAACTTTGACTTAAACCCCGCATTGCCAGATAGGGGCGTCTTGGATCATCAATTTTAGCGATTTTCCATGTACCCTTTATCATCACTCTTTCCACATTAGGGTGAGCAGTAACATATTTCAATTTGTCACCGGGAGTATTGTCAAACAATTCGGCATGCCAATTACCGTTTTCCAAAATAAGCAAACGAACTTCGTCGGTATAAAAAGTATATAAGGCACCACTCAAGGCGGAAAGAAGGATAGTTGCAATCAAAATGGCAATCATGATGGCAATACTGCTTTTCTTGTTGTGCTTTATATAGTCAAGAGTATATTCTTTAAGAATATTCATTTCCTCACCGCCTCGTCGGAAATAATTATTCCATCTTCAATTGTAATGATACGATCAGCCTCCAGGGCAAGTTTTTCATCATGGGTAATAAGCAGTACGGTTTGTTGGAAATACTTATTGGAAAGCTTGAGCAATTCCAAAGTTTCCTCAGAGTTCTTCCGATCAAGATTTCCGGTAGGTTCATCTGCCAACAGAATAGCAGGGCGGTATATAAGTGCTCGCCCTATAGCCACGCGCTGCTGTTGACCGCCGGAAAGCTGCCACGGAAAATGATTTAACCGATCAGATAAGCCAAGGGTATCCACGATTTCCGCAAACCGTTGTTCATCCGGTTTCCTGCTGTCCAGAAGTATGGGAAGTAAAATATTCTTGCGTACATTCAGTGTAGGAATAAGATTATAAAACTGATAGATCAGCCCTACCTTGCGGCGGCGAAAAACAGCAAGTTGTTCTTCATTTAACGTAGCAATATCAATATCCTCAATAAAAATTTTCCCTTCCGTAGGACGATCTACACCTCCTAACAGGTGCAGCAACGTCGATTTTCCGGAGCCAGACGGACCGACAATTGTTACGAATTCACTTTTTTGTACCGAAAGGTTTACATGGTCAAGAGCCGTTACCATAAGTGTACCGGAGCCATATTTTTTTGTTACATTTTCACATCTCAACAATTCCATAAAACTACCTCCTTTATGCCATCATGGTATCAGCCTTAAATGACATTCCGGTGACAAAAGACAAAAAACATCAAACATAAAACTTTACAATAAACCTCCCGCCGCCTTTGGGAGAATTTTCTGCTCGAAGAGTCCCTTTTTGTCTTTCAATGATAGATTTGGAAAGCGCCAATCCAATACCTACACCGTCCTTTAAGGAATTTTTCCCTTTATAGAAACGCTCAAACAAATGAGGTAGGTCATTCCTGTCAAAACCTTTACCACTGTCCTCTATAATGATTTCCGTATAGAGTGGATTCTGTGAATAATTAATAGAAATATTCCCCCCATCCGGCGTGTATTCACTGCAATTCTTGATAAGATTCAAAAGAGCTTCTGACACCCAATTCATATCCCCCATGAACTTCACATCAGATTCATGAGGAATAATAAGCTGCTGGCCCTTTTTCAAAATCATATCCTCTACCGGCTCAGAAGCAAGAGCCAGTACAGCAAAAACATCCACATGTTCCTGTTTGAATTCCATTGTACCTGCATCCAACTTAGATAAAGTCAATAGTGAAGAAACCAATGTTTCCAGGCGATTAAGTTGGTGATTAAGCTTTTCAATATAAATTCTGTCTTCATCTGTAGGATTTTCCGACAAAAGTTGAGTCATTAACGACATAGATGTAATAGGAGTTTTTAGCTGATGGGAAATATCGGTTAGATTATCGGCAAGAGATCGACGTTCCCGCACAGCATTTTCCTTTGTTTGACGTAGTTCGTTCATCGTCTTATACAACTCATCTTCCAGAAGGGAAAAGTCATCTTCCTGACGTAATAGTAATGCTTCCTGTCCGAGATTGATGGCTTTCAGATAATCAGTCAATCCTTCAATACGTTCTTTTTTCTTCTTTAAGGAGAAGTAGCCTATCACTATCACCAATGTGGCCGGGACGATTGCCAACAAGATACCATATACCGTCATTCTGAAAGTATTTTGGCTTCGAAATACATTCAATGAATAATTATATTTCTTAAGAATTGCATCACCGTCATTAAAATCCGAAAAATTCGCTTCTTTAAGTGCCCGAATCATCATGGCTTCCATCTGGGGATCAGTTTTTACAGCAAAACCAAGTATCTGAGCCACATTTTTATATTCCTGCCTTGCAATGATGTGTGAAGATATCAAACCCATCGCAATTCCCATGATTATAAAAGTAACGATAATTGCCACTGTCCTATTTAAAAATTGGTTCCGTTTCATAACGAATCCTCCATTCTATACCCAATGCCTCTTATTGTTTTAATACAAGTAGGATTATTCAGTTTTTCCCGCAGGCGTTTCATGGTAACTGTAAGAGTATTGTCATTAACAAAGTTCCCTTCTGTATCCCACAATTTATTTAATAGCTGTGAGCGGGTCAAGGTCTGATTTTTATTTTCCAGCAAGACAGTGAGAAGGCGGTATTCCCTGGCAGTGAGCCCAATTTCCTTTCCGTTACAGAAAACTTTGGTTTTGTCCTTATGTACTATAATGTTCCCACAGCCCAGCACGGATTGATTGATAACTTTTGTTCTTCGCAAGACCGCCTTGATTCGAGACAACAATATGGAAAGCTGAAAAGGCTTGACAATGTAATCATCGGCACCCATATCAAGACCTTCTACAATATCTTTCTCTTCATCCCGAACAGTCAAAAAAATAATCGGTATATCCCTCTGTGCTTTTGCATAGTGACAAAATTCACTGCCGGTTCCGTCCGGTAAATTCCAATCTAAAAGAACTAAGGAAATGGAATCTGATAATTTCTTCTTACCTTCTTCAAGGTTCAGAGCGCATACAGGCTTAAATCCGTTTTTATACAGTGCCGTTTGTAATGCAAACTGAATGGTTTCATCATCTTCTATAATTAATATTTTTTTCAATCTTATAACACCCCCAGTCACCATAAATTTCTATTGGAAGTTCAGTTTTCAGACACTTGAATATCTTCTGTTGACTGAATGTTATACTCCCTGATTAAATCTGCAACGATATTCTTTTTCCCATAATACTTTTATTTTATCATAGAAATCTCTTATATATTTCAATTTACAGCCTTATTTCACAGGCTCAAAATAATTCACTCCGCTTATTCCCAATATCCTATTTCATCAACCTTATGAATACCCTATAATAATTTCTTTCTTAATAAAATTGCATTTGGTTCTTCCCAGCCTAATTTTTTATAGAAAGGAACAGCTGATTCTAAAGCATCTGCAATAATCAATTCACAATTATTACTCCGTAAAATATCTTCAACATGCTTAATGAGTTTCTTTCCAATTCCTTTAAAACGAGCTGATTCATAAACAGCAATTTTCGCTATATACCCCCTAAATCCAAAGTCATACGCAAATATGCAACCTAATATGCAGCCGTCTTCTTCATATACAAACGAAAGAGAACCTGAAGATTTCAAAGCCTTATTTAATGTACCATCATCCCAACATTCGTGCCAAAAATAAGGTATAGATTGTATAATATGTTTTACTACCGGCAAATCCTCTTCATTCATTACCCTAATCATATTCTCACCCTCCATACAATTTTTTAATATTGCTTAAATATCCGAAGGAATACTGTAAACTCCTCTTTTCAGATCCGATATCGCAAATAGTACTATTATTATATCAGTATACCAGATTCCTCCCATCAAAAACTTTTATTTCTTTTTCGACAACATTTTTAAGTATTATTTAAAAATTATGTTACTATAAAAATAATAAAGATTATTTATATTTAAGAAATATAATAAGGAGGGTGTCCCCTATGAATGAATTTGATGCTGCTTGTGAACTGATACAAAAACAACTTGGTCATGACGTACAGATATCTTTAGCAACATGTAATAAAAATAATGTAAGTGTACGTATCGTAGATGGATATTATAAAGATGGATGTATATATGTCGTAACTCACACATCATCCCATAAGATGAAGCAAATATCGCTCAATTCAAATGTAGCTGTCTGCAAAGATTTATTCCAAGGTATTGGAAAGGCTGAAAATTTAGGAAATCCAAAAGAAATAAAAAATCAGGAATTGGCAAAAGAACTTAGAGAAGTCTTTATCATTTTTTATGATCGTCATGTAGATGAAGACGATCCGGGGACTTGCATATTAAAAATTAATTTGACTGAAGCCGTTGTATTTGACGATAATAATAAATATTCCATTGATTATCTTAATAAGACCGCAAAAAGATATGACTTCCATAATGATATTATTACAATATAATACATAACACAATTATCATGCCAAAAAAACACGAGCACCTTAAAGGTACTCGTGTTTTTTGTATTAACTCCGTTTACGTTATATGTCAGATTAATTTTCCCATTTAAACTCCAGTAAAATTTACCATTCTATAACTTCTAAAAGAGGCATTCCCTCTCCTTTAGAAGAATCCGATTTTTTAAGTTCTTCGCTCTTTTCTTTCGTTTGCTCGAGAAGTTTTTCCTGTAATTCCAGACCATATTTATATTGAGAACTATAACCAATACCAAGCAGTGCCTTATCATATCGAGAGAAGGTCATCAAGGCAATCTCCCCATTTTCACCTATGATATCGATGGAAATAGTCGGGTCGTTACCGCTATAACCTTGCCCATTATATTCAGCCGACTTGACTGCACCGTGAACGACATTATACTTCTTTGCCAGATCTTTTGCCAATATAACATATTCCTGGGGGTTTTTATCGAGATTTGCATCAAATGATACTGAAACATCTTCCTTCAGTGTTCTGCTGTAACCTATATCAAACAGTTCTCCGGTCACGGAGTCCACACAAAAATAATAGCTGCGCTCACCTTTAATCAGTACATCAGCATACCAATTTGAACGAGGAAGGTTCTCTGTAGGCAAGTGATAACCCATTTCAATTACCTGCCCTTCCAAATCCAAGCCAAATATTTTCCAAAGAGCTTTTGCTCCTATTTCTGCGGCATCTTCCCTTGTCATGTCCTTATCGGTTGGTTTTTGATTACGGTAATACTCAAGATCAATTGGTTTTATCGTATAATTTGCTTTTTTGTAACCTTCCGGTAAGCTATTTTGTGCCGTATTGGACAAACTATCAGCATGAACCGTATAACTTGTAGGAATTAAATCTGTCTTCCCCATTTCATCCTTCACAGCTATCTGTGTAAATCCCTGAAATAAAAATGTGCTTATTCCGATAGTTACTATAGCTGACAATATAATCTTTTTGGATCTTTTTCCCTCCGACCTATCTTCTTTCATATTAATCGCTCCTTTATAGTTTTATTTGTGATCACAATAAGTAGTATAAATGAACATAATTATAGAATAATTATCAAGTTATTTCGAAGTTGTAAAAGTTATTTTTGCTGTAGTTCCTTCTCCGGGGTGGCTGATGAATTTAAGCTCGGCATCGTGACATAAAGCAATCTGTTTACAAATGGCAAGACCTAACCCCGCCCCGTTATCCTTGTGATTTCGTGACTTCTCTGCCCGATAAAAAGGCTCTGTAATGTGGTTGAGTACTTCGGCCGTCATGCCTTTTCCGTCATCCCGGATACAAATTATTTTCTTACCATTTTCTTCAGTAGCACGTATTATTATATGTCCTCCCTTACTGCACGCCTTTATCGCATTATCAATTAAATTTACAAGTAAACTTTCCAATAAACACGCATCCCCCCAAATAATATCTATTTCACAAATAAACTCTATTTTAATTTCTTTTTCTATAATCTTATTATGTAGGGTTGTCTTGACATATTGAAAAAGTCTTGATATTTCTTGTTCTTTCCACACTATCTGATCATTTTTGAGATTTGCCAGTTCAAGTAATTGACAAGCCATTGTTTGCATATGGCGGCTTTCCGACATAATATAATTTATTGCAAACAACCTATCGGATTCGGTCATAACGGCTTTTTGCATATATTCTGCATATCCATAGATTGCGGTCAAAGGTGTACGGAGTTCATGAGCAAAATTATCAATAAACTGCTGCTTCTTTTCTGCCTCAGTGATAAGTTCTGTCATTTGATGCTGAATCTTCTCTGCCATGCTATTAAAACTTTGTGCCATTTCCGAAATTTCGTCATGACCGGATACCGGAAGTCTTGTTTCATACGCACCATCCGCTATACTTCGGGAAGTTTGAGATATCTGTGCAAGAGGTTCAAATATTCGATTAAACAGTAAAAGAAGACCTAAAGAAAGAAAACAGGAAAGAATGAATCCTATAATAAACAACATATTTTTCATTTGTTCCCATGAAGTAATTTCATCTGTCATATCATAAAGATAAATTATCGTATAAGAATCATAGGGATCAGGAAGCTTCCCCGAAACAATTACATAGGTACCGCCCTCTGATTTCTGTATCGAAACAATACGGTCTCCATTCTTCGGAGGTTCCAATAAATTGTCCTGTAATTCTATTTCAAATCGATTTGAATATACAAGACGGCTATCCTTATAAAGTGCTAATCTGGCTTTTTTATTCTCAGACAGATAACTATAGGGTTGGAGCAGAGAATCCAAAGATCCTTCAATATTATTTCCCCGGCTTTCCACAGCATGAAAATCCTTTACAAGAGCAGATGTTATAAAATAATGTTCTCCTAAGCTTCTTTCTTTGGCACTATTGGCAGTATCTTTAAACGTAATGGCAGAAATCACTAATATCCCGAAATTAAAAGAAAACAGAAAAAGTATAAGTGTTGCTAAAAATGTACGGTATTTCATTGATTTACCTCCAAACGATAACCCAATTTATAGACGGTTTTTATTACATCATCCCACCCTAATTTTTTTCGCAGTTTCTGTATATGAACATCAACCGTTCGGGTATCACCTTCATAGTCGTAGCCCCATACAAGTTCCAATAATTTTTCTCTTGATAATGCAATATTACGGTTATTTACAAGTACCTCTAACAATTCATATTCTTTCGGGGTACATTCTATAGGTTGCCCCATATAAAATACTTGGTGGCTGTCAAAATCAACCCTCACATCTCTCAGTTCAAAGCAACTCCTGTTTTTTTGAGTTCGACGTAATACCGCTTCTACACGAGCTAAGAGTTCCAACATTTCAAAAGGTTTCACCAGATAATCGTCAGCCCCCATTGAGAAACCTTTTATGCGGTCCGATAAACTACTCCGTGCTGTTAAGAAAATAGTGGGAACTTTATCTACTTTTTCAAAAACTTCGAATCCATCAAGTTCAGGTAACATAATATCTAAAATTATCAGGTCATAGGTATGATCTTGTATTTCAGAGACGGCAGTTTTCCCATCAAAAACAGAAGTACAGTGATGCCCTACGAGCTG
Organism: Acidilutibacter cellobiosedens; assembly: GCF_004103715.1. Classification (NCBI taxonomy): domain Bacteria; kingdom Bacillati; phylum Bacillota; class Tissierellia; order Tissierellales; family Acidilutibacteraceae; genus Acidilutibacter; species Acidilutibacter cellobiosedens. Next base: position 3,591,464 of record NZ_CP035282.1, read on the forward strand.
CAAATTCCTTTTAATTAACTCATTGATTGATATTTCATCCTCAACAATTAAAATTGATGCCATAATGATTCACCCCTTTTTTAATATAACATCATTTTATTATAGAGTTGTAAAGTGAAAAGATAATTTTATTATACCGAATATATGATATAATACATACACAGATTATTTATACAAATAGATACGATGTTGATATATTACAGACTCAAATAAAATTTTGAGAAAAGTTATTTTTTGGTTTATAATATTTATAATATAAGTTAATTCAATTTGATAAGAATGTAGGTGTATTGTTATGTTTATTGCTGATTTTCATATTCATTCAAAGTATTCAAGAGCAACAAGTAAAGAATGTATACCTGAAATTCTTGAAATGTGGTCACGACGTAAAGGTATCAATCTCCTTGGAACAGCGGATTTCACACATCCAGTTTGGCGTGAAGAATTAAAGGAAAAACTCACTCCTTCAGAAGAAGGTCTATATGTTCTTAAAGATGATTATCGCAAAGAAGATAATATTGGAGGAACAGATTTTAAGCCTCGATTCATTATATCTGGAGAAATCAGCTCAATATACAAAAAAAACGGAAAAGTGAGAAAAATCCACAATCTAATACTTCTCCCCGGATTGGAGGAAGCTGAATTAATATCTCATCGTCTCGAGGCCATAGGTAATCTACACTCTGATGGAAGACCCATATTAGGTCTTGATAGTAAGGATTTGCTTGAAATTGTACTTGATATATGCCCGGAAGCCATATTTATTCCTGCCCATATATGGACTCCTCATTTTTCTTTATACGGTGAGTATTCAGGGTTTGATGATATAAGAGAATGTTTCAAAGATCTAACGGACAATATCTATGCTGTAGAAACGGGCCTTTCTTCAGATCCCCCCATGAACTGGCGTCTCTCTGCACTTGATAAATTTACTTTAGTTTCTAATTCAGATGCTCATTCTCCTGCTAATTTGGCCAGAGAAGCTAATATCTTTGATACGGACCTTTCTTATTCAAATATATCACAGGCTTTAAAGAACCGAAATACAAAGGAATTTTATGGTACAATAGAATTTTTCCCAGAGGAAGGAAAATATCATTACGATGGACACAGAAATTGTAAAGTATGCTTAAAACCTGCAGAAACCGAAGCTTTATCGGGTATATGCCCAGTGTGTGGAGGTAGACTTACAGTAGGGGTACTTCATCGAGTTGAAGCCTTGGCAGACAGAGCTGAAGGGTTCGTCCCTCAGACAGCCAAACACTTTGAAAGCCTCGTTCCCCTTCGGGAAATAATTGCATCTTCATTAGGCTTTACTACTGCCAGCATTAAGGTAAAAAGAAGGTATGAAAATCTGATACAAACTTTAGGTACTGAATTATTCATCCTTCGGGAAGCATCCTTAAGCGATATAGAATTAGCTGCTGGACCTCATATTGCAGAAGGTATTCGCAGGTTGCGAGCTGGGCAAGTGGAAATACATCCCGGTTACGATGGAAAATATGGACAAATTAATGTAATGAACAAGAATGAAATAAATCTAATTTCCGGCCAAATAAGCCTTTTTAAAAATGAAGATAATAATGACAGGAATAATGATAAAAATAACGATATTCAAAAACAATCTTTAATTAAAAAAGAAAGGGTTTCGGAACCTTACTCAGCAAGCTCTATTGAACCTCTTCCTTCCAGCAACCCTTACAGATTAAATCAAGAACAATGGGAAGATGTTTCATCGCCGGAACCTGTAATCGTAGTAATGGCTGGCCCCGGAACGGGAAAGACAAGAACATTGGTATACCGTATAGTATATCTAATTGAAAACTGCGGTATTTCTCCTTCAGAAATAACCGCCGTTACTTTTACCAATAAAGCTGCTAATGAGATGCGCAGTCGTTTAGAAAAACATTTTAAGAACAAAAACACAGTAAAAGCCATGAATATAGGAACATTTCATTCCATATGTCTAAAAATTTTATCTGAAGAAAAAGGGAATGGAAAAACTACAATTATTGATGAATATAATTCAATTTCTATAGTTGAAGATATACTGAAAAATCTTCAACTGAAGATCTCCCCACGGGATGCTATGAAGGAAATTTCTCTGATGAAAAGCGGAACAATTTCAGGAGAAGAAAATAAGAAAGAGCTTAAAATTCCATTGGAAGTATATGATTTATACTGTTCGCAGCTTAAACAGTATGATGTTATGGATTATGATGATATCCTTCTTGAAGCACTCAAAAAGTTTAAAAATACAAATTTAAGCAATTCTTTCTCCTATCTTTTAGTAGATGAGTTTCAAGATATTAATGAAATTCAGTACCGTTTAATTAAAGAATGGGCAAGTAATAATATCTTCGTCATAGGGGACCCCGAGCAATCAATTTATGGCTTTAGAGGTTCAGATTTTCGATATTTTGATATATTTAAAGAGAATTTTCCTCATGCCAAAAATATCAGGCTTACCCAAAATTATCGTTCGACTCCTGAGATCATACATTGTGCCAAATCGGTAATTTCCAAAAAAATAAAGGGGGAACCTTTTAGTTTTCTGGAATCCAAAAGAGAAAAAGGTACAAAAGTACGACTTCTAAAAACCAATAATGAATTTTCCGAAGCATTGTTTGTCGCTAAGGAGATTAACCGCATAGTGGGCGGTATTGATATGATAGATACACAGAAGATATCGGAAACTGACAGGAAGAATTCCAAAGTAAAAAATCCAAGAAGCTTTGCTGACATTGCCATATTATATCGTACTAATCACCAGGAGAATATTATAGAGCAGTGCCTTATAAAAGAAGGCATACCCTACGTAGTTGCAGGAAAAGATGAGTTTCTTTCAGAAAAGGAAGTTCGTGCCGTAATTGCTTTCTTCCAGTTTTTACTCAATCCAAAGGATATTTTTTCCTTAAAGACATACCTAAAAATATCAGGCATATATTCAACGGAATTAATTCAAGAAATACTAAAAAATTATGTTTCAGCTAAAAAGAATATACCGTCTCTTATTAAAATAATAGAAAAAGTTCAGCCGTCTGATGATTTAGTAAAATCTTGGAATTTTATTGAATTACTAAAGAAATATGAACCTTTACTCCATAAAGAAAAACCCGTGAAGCTAATAGATTCTTGGATTAATGATAATAACCTATCCGGCATAGATTGTCTAAAACTGCTCTTAAATACATCCGTCTTTCACAATAATATGTCCTCCTTTATTCAAACCCTTATATTAGGGCGTGAAAGTGATATAGTCCGTAGCAGCAGCAAGATTTATTCTTCTGATGCGGTTTCATTAATGACGATACATGGATCAAAGGGCCTTGAGTTTCCAGTTATATTCATATGTGGAGTAAACGATGGTCTGATTCCTCTGAAAAATTCCGGTCGTGACTTCAATTTAGATGAAGAAAGGCGACTTTTCTATGTAGGTATGACAAGGGCACAGGATGAACTTATCCTTATAACTTCCCATGATAGGCCGTCTCCCTTTATTTCCGATATACCTGAAGACTCCATTATAAAGGAGAATACTTCCACAAACAAACACAGACTGTTTTTTGCAAGAGGAAATTCCTCACTTTTGCAAATTTTTTTCCTCACCCCATAGGTGGGGAATTTTTGATCATTGCAGCCATCTTTCAACTTTTTATTCTGCGGTTACTAAGCCGAAATACTTGATTCTCTCATCCTGTTGCTCTCCCCGGGGAAAAGCAGCAGGTGACAGTGGTGTAAAACTCTATCCAGTATTGCGGCTGTCATATCTTTATCATAAAAAACATTTATCCATCTTGAAAATTCAATATTAGTGTTTATAATCAGTGTTCTTTGTTCATAGCATTCGGATATAAGTTCAAACAACAGCCGGGCTCCTGTTACATCAAGGGGTACATATCCCCATTCATCACATATAATCAGTTCCGCTTTCATAATCTTTTTCATAAAACTGCTTAAGGTTCCTTCTTTCTTTGCTTCCGACAGTCTGTTAACTAATGCTGCCGTACGGTAAAAACGGGTTTCCATCCCTTTTTTACAAGCTTCTACTCCTAATGCTATGGATAAGTGAGTTTTCCCTGTACCTACATTTCCGTACATTATGATATTTGTTTTGCTTTCACAAAACTTTAACTCCTTTAAATACTCCGGTGTAACACCTGGAGGCAGGCTTATTTCATCAAACTTGAATCCGTTAAATGTTTTTATACTATAGAATCCTGCCTTGCTTATTAGTTTATCTATTCTTGCTGTTTTTCTGTGTTCTATTTCTTCCTGCAGTAGTTTAAGTAAAAATTCCTGATGATTTTCCCCTTCCGTTGTCTGTGCCTGTTCTGCCAGGTTTTGACTTAATCTGAGACGTTTACAGCATTCTCTGATTTCTTTATCTAACATGTCCTTTTACCCCATTTTTTCAATGCCTTATCATACTTTGATAAATCTGTTTTCGTAGGTTTCAGTCGGGGTATTCTGCTTTCTGTTTTCATCGGAGGTAATTCCCTTATCTCACTGCATAAATGCCTGTGCATGCTTATCAGGCTGTCTACATCCACTGCATCATAACATAGTACTTGGGTTACTGTTTGTGCTGCATTCTCAAAACCATTTTTCTCTGTTAATGAAGCTATTACGGATAGTATCTTCCCTCTCTCGCTTCTTTTACATTTATCCAGGTATTTCTTCATATCTTCCGGCATAATGTTATAGATACCACTATATTTTAGTGCCCCAGGACGTTTGGCAAGCTGCCTCAGATAGGGAAGCCACTTCATGCTTTGCTGTTTATGATCTCCGTATAATCTTTTGTGCCGAACAATTTCGTTTTGATTTTCATCCATAGGTATCACATATAAAGATGTAATTTTGATTACAACACGGGTATTTGCGTATTTTGGTGAAACGGAATATTCATGTAATCCATTGTTTAAATAAAATCGCCCATATCCGTTTGTATGTACTATATGATATCCTGCTGTATCAAACTCTGTTGCAGGCAGCGGTAAAAAATTCTTTTTATCTTCTTCAAACAATTTACTGATAAAATCTGCTTTCCTGTAATGCTCCCTGTTTCCGTCTTCATTACATTTGACAAGTAATTCCTCGTTATATTTCCTTAATTCCTGAAATCTCGGAATGGGGACTAACATATTTCTCCTGTGGTATCCTACTTTTGATTCAACATTCCCCTTTTCATGCCCTGCCTCAGGATTACAGAATACAGTATCAAAACCGTAATGTTCCCGAAATCTCATGAATTTTTCAGTCAGGTTACGGCTTCCTTCTTTCAGTATTTTGGTTACAATCGTCTTCGTATTGTCAAACCATAACCGGGTTGGAACACCTCCTATATATTCGAATATTGCTTTCAATCCTTCCAACAAACATTCAATATTTTCTCCATAGAATAACTGAAGATATCCCTGATTACTGTATGGGAAAGATACATTCAGATATTTTCCGTCATGAAGTACGCCATTTTCATAAAACTGTGCATCCCCGAAATCAACCTGTGCTTCACCCGCAGGGTGCTCCAACGGCAAATATCCTTCTTTTTCGGTATGAAAAATTTCCTTTTTCTTTAATGTTACAAAAGCCGCTACTGTCCGGTAAGAACAGTCAAAACCTTCGATTTCTTCTTTCAGTCTGTTATAGACCCTGGTGGCTGTATGACGTTGTTTCTTTTTGCTTTCTTATCATTCTCCAGCCATTGGGTAATAATTGACTTGTAAGGATCAAGTTTAGAAAATTCCATATTTGTTTTAACTGCAGGAACAGGCTTGTTCCAATCATTTTTATTAATATACTCCCTTATTGTTTTTCTGTCATAACCGGTTTCACGGGATATTTGAGATATATTTTTCCCTTCCTCAAAGTAAAGTTTTCTGATATCATATATTTGTGCCATTGTTAGCATCTCCATTTCCTCCTTGCAATCTAATCAATTACAAGGATAATATATTGGTCAGATGTCTGCAATGGCATTTGCAATATTGGGGAAATTACCTCTGCAAAAGTGGGGAATTCTACTTTGCAATATTGGGTAATTTTATTTTACAGCAAACACACAGACCTCAATCTAAACAGCTCAGTATTTTTGATATATAAATAGACGTAAAAAAGATGGCATAAGGTGGCATAGGGACGTTTTGATTGCCATACAGGAAATATGGCAATCAAAACGTCCCTATGCCTTTATGCCTTTGGTGTTTATTTCTCAGATAGCTTCATTATTTCGTTCATCATAAATTTACTAAAAGATACTTTAACATCATCCTTTACATTAACTTGACTCATTACCCGATAATCGTTTAAAGCTTCTTTTATCAATAAATGATATTTATCATCAATATTTTTTAAGGCCCATTTCCCGCCCTGTTCCTTTGATAAAATTTTATTATCTTGCAAATAAGCCAATACTCTGCATAAATTTAATGTAATGTAGGTAGTATTTTTTAATATTTCTTCATCAGCATTTAAAATATCGCCTTTGATGCTGTCAATATAAAAGTCTCTTGAGACTTCTCCAAAAACTTCTTGAATTGGTTCGCCCCACAGCACAATTCCGCAATTACGTATTACCGTAAAATGGGCTGCTAAATCTTTATCCTTTTTCAGCTCATCCCCACACATCACCATCTGACTTAACAAATATGTTTTTAACCAATCCTTTGAAAAATGTAATTCATAAGGAGTAGGATATTGAAAATTCAAACAGTACTTTTTCAATACTATACTCATTTCTATTCCCTTTGGAGGACAAAAGGGCCAAATCTCCTTCAAACAATTAAGTATTTTTAATTTTGTCGGACTATCAATTTTAGATTATATTACCGCTATAAAATCAATGTCGCTTTTTTCTTCATGAAAGCATCCAAATGCTATAGAGCCATGTACATAAATTCCAACCAAATTGTCACCCAAGATAGTTTGATATTCACCGTGTATTACCAAATACATGACTACATTATTGATAATAAAATGACTTGACATTCCTATCAATGTTCTCTCAATCTCAGTCCTTGCTTTACTTTTTACACCTTTATTCTATAACTTCTTTTATTTTATTATCATTAGGAACTATCTCAACTCCATTTTCAAACCAAATTAACTTAGGTTTGTACTTACCAATTGTAATAGATAATCCAAATTTATATTTATACTTTCCAGTACTGTCGGTGAAAACCTGCAATTTTTTTATATCTTCACTAATATCTTGATTCCACCATGTCTTAACTTCAATTACTAATATGTTATCATCATTATTTCCTCTCTTATGTAAAATTAAATCAGGATATACTCCATTTTCGTGTTCAGGCAACTGTTTTACTTCACCAATATTCCTATTATACTCATTATCTAGATTATACTTAGCAAATTCGCTATCAAATCTTAATACTTCCTCTAAATAAATGCCTAAACGAAATACAATTGCCCTCTTACTAACATGATTTTGACGATTTTCATTTATATTATTTCTTATTAGGTATTCATCTCTTTCATATAACTTATCAAGTGCTTGCAATACCTTTTGTTGCAATCTTTCCCTTAAATCCACCTTTTTAATGTATCTTCCCTCTATAACATTTCTTTCAATAGTTTTTAATTCACTACTTTTAATCGATTTTGATTCTTCATCAAAATACGCCTGGTAAATCTTAAAATCCTTCCTTTTATTTTCAACACATTTTTTTGAAATAATTTCAAGAATTCTCGCTTTGTCTATTTCTGATGTTTCTATGCCAAAAATTATTCCTTCTAAACAATCAAAGGGGTATTTTAGGTCTCTACTCTCATTTGAATCATAATCAAAGAACGTATTTTCTATACGTAATCTATACTCCTCTTCAAACTCCCATTCTTTTGTTTTTGTATAATAACGTTTATTAAATAGTTCCCAATAGATTTTTCTCCATTCATCTTTATCTCTCTCTATTTTGTCTAAAACATTGCTCCTTTTATTACCGTCTGTAAACCAATATTTTATTTGATTTCCATTTAATCTCCCAAGCATTTCGAAAAAGTTAATAGTAGTATAATTGCTACCATAAACTACCTTTTCTAACTTTGTATTAATATAATATTTATGAACACCATTACTATCAAAACTACACGGTCTTTCAATCGGAATATATGAATCATTTTTATCTTCAGTTGTTTTAAAAATCATACATATACCCCTATGTTTATCAGCGTAATTTCCCCACATAGATGAGTTAGAATAATTTCCAGAAAAACATGCCATATAACATTGTGGATGAATCAGATTTTCTATCTGTTGTAAATAATTAAATGGGAATTCGTAAAAGAGATAATAAAAATCCATTCTTTTCTCGTTGTTAGTTATATCTATTAAAACTTTGCCATGTAAAAACATTTCCTCTAATATACTACTAGAAATTTTAAGTAAAACTTCCTTTTTATCTGTTTCGTCAACTTGAATTCTTAAATATGAATTTAAAAGTTTGTCCATTTGCTCAGAACTTGGTGCATATTTTTCAAAATTACCCCACTCTGATTTTTCCATAAAACCATGCAAACAATGGTATTTCATAATTATTTTTAAACCATCATTATGTATTATAGATAAAAATAACCTCAAATCATCTCTTGTAGCCTTAATATTATTATTCCCCAACGTGGAAATAATCTTGTCAACGGTTGATGATTTAATAAATTCATTGGTTATCTCACGACTTAATTCTTTATATGATTCCGTAGGTAACATACTCTCAACTAAAAATATAGGAATTTTACGTAATTGCTGTTTTTGGGCTCCTAAACGATACATTGAAAAGGCACTTTCCAGACAAATAATATAATTCTTAAATAATCCTTTCCATGCAATAATATCACCCTGCCAATACATGTTAATATAACCTTCTAGTGGGTCGTTTAAATCCTCCCTTGGTGAAAAGTGAATTGTTTGATTTTCTAATTCATGATACTGCTCCAGTATGCTTCTTGCAGATTTAAATCTATACAATAACATCTTTTTCCCCCCAAATAAATAAAATTAACCACCCTTCTAATATATTATGTTATACTGATGTTATAGGGTTAAGTCTGGCCTATGCTCACTTATGGTACGCCGTTTATTACTGAATACATGACTCTATATTTATTAATTATTTTGGCACTTATATTGTGCGATTTTTATTATAGCGCTTTTTTGGCACTTATAGTATGAGATTTCTTTAATGTATTAATTTTTGGCACGCATAGTGTGAGATTAAGCGTTTTTGGCACATAATGTACGATTTCTTAATTTTTATGATTTCTGGCACGTATAGTGTGCGATAAAGTGTTTTTGGCACTTATATTGTGCGAATTAGTTCTTGGAACTTATGCTGTGCGATTAATGCTTTTGGCGCTTATTTTGTGTTATTCTATTTGTGGTAAGGTGCATTGTTAATGATACGGTAAGCCCTGTAAATTTGTTCATAAATAATAATTAATAATATATTAATATCAATATCCATCCGGGAAATAGATAATACATAGTCTGCTTCGATATCATCCTCACCCAAAAATATAGTAATATGACTATTACCACTTACACCTATTTGCGCAACTTTCTCCGCTAATTGTTCTGAAGATAGTTGCTCACCATGTTTATCGATTTTAATTTACTGGTGTTAGAATATAAATAGTACAAGTCAAAATGAGAAAATCCAAAATAAATATAAATTATGGTACAATGTATGTATCATAGAAGGAGGAACTCATTATGGCTAAACAATATGATAAACAATTCAAACTGGATGCAATCCAGTATTATCAGGATCACAAGGATCTTGGCCTTATAGGTTGTGCTGAAAACCTTGGTATCAGCCAGCAGAGCCTTTCCAGATGGAAGAAGGGACTTGAACAAAGTGGAGAGATTGTGTGCCGTGGCTCCGGGAATTATTCTTCCGACGATGAAAAAGAAATAGCATGTCTTAAGCGTGAACTTCGTGACACAAAGGATGCCCTTGATGTCTTAAAAAAAGCTATAAGCATTCTGGGAAGATAACAGAAGCTATTTATCATGAAGTTTCTGAAAAGACGGAGGCTGCCAAAAAAGAAAATCGCCGGGTTTCCGTCTCCGGAATGCTGAAAATTTTAGGCGTTTCACGCTCTGGATACCTTGCCTGGCAGAAACGTGTGCCCTCTGATACACAAAAGCGCAAAGAGGCTGTTAAAGTTAAAATCAAGGATATATACGATGATTCAAAGCAGAATTATGGTGCACCAAAGATTACCCAAAAGCTTCAGCAGGAAGGTGAAACCATCTCTGAACGTACCGTAGGCAAATATATGAAGGAAATGGGTATTAAAGCTCAGTAGATAAAGCCATGGACTGCAACAGCCAAAGATTCCGATTTTAGTACGAAGCTTCATAATATTCTTGATGAGAAATTCAACCCTGACCGTCCAAATGCAGTATGGTACAGCGATATTACTTATATCTGGGCAACAAGAGGATTCGTCTATCTAATAAGCATTATGGATCTATATTCCAGAAAAATCACTGCATGGATGCTTTCAAAAACGATGGAAGTTTCCTGCGTAATAAATACAATAAACAAAGCTAAAGCGAGGAGAAATACAGACCTGCCACTTATTTTACATAGTGACCGCAGAAGCCAGTATGTTTCCAATGAATATATAAAAGCTGCTGCTAAAATGCAGAGAAGCTATTCAAAAAAGGCTTTTCCATGGGATAATGCCTGTATTGAATCGTTTCATGCAATAATCAAACGTGAGTGGCTAAATCGATTTAAAATTCGTAATTATCAACAGGCATACAAGCTTGTATTTGAATATATTGAAGCCTTTTATAATACAAAACGAATTCACAGTCATTGCGACTATATGTCACCGGATGATTTCGAGAAGCTGTATGCTAAAGTACAGAATGACAGCTTACTATTAGCTGGTTAATATGAGGATATTTTTCTCATTTTAATTTGTACTAAATCTTGACATATGACCAATACTTCCCTCGCACTCTCGCCATACTTTGTAAAATAGTTTTTTTTCATTACATTATTAGCCCTTTCTCTTCTTGTGAGAGGAGGCATGTCAAAGGCTATGTGGCAAATCAAATCAAAGGGGTCTAAATCTTTTCCTACCTCATCTTTCAGTTCTTCAAAAAATACTCCTCGTTCTTCTAATTCCTTTATGATTGCCTCTTTTCTATCTTGCTTCATTCCATTTTCTAAGGAATTCATCAAGGGTTTTAAATTCATTTTTTAAGTTTTTCCTGGTGTAGGAAACCAGTGATTCAGTTATCAATTTGCCATTTTTATCGTAATAATAAACCCTCTCATGTATTACCTTTACAGGAACATCATCTACATAGTACTTGGCCGGAGTTTCATTTATATTCCCGCCCTCTATAATATCGTGAGGAATATCACCTTTGTTACCATCTTCAGTATTATAGTCCTCGTCTGGTTTTCCTACTCCACCTATACCTTCTTCCTCGTCTTCTGTAGGAATGTCTCCTTTCGTAGTTTTAACGCTTACAGGGTCTCCATCGAAGTCTGGGTCTGCAAATAATTTAGTAACTCCTCTGAAGTCTATAATGGTAAAATATTGCTTTCCATAATCTTCTCTTATTCTTGTACCCCTACCTATGATTTGTTTGAATTCAATCATACTATTGATATTAGCATCTAATACAATGAACTGGCAAGTCTGAGCATCTACTCCAGTTGTCATTAGTTTGCTTGTTGTAACCAAAACAGGGTATTTGCTTGCAGGGTCAATAAAATTATCCAGTTCAGCCTTTCCTTCTTCGTTATCCCCTGTAATTCTCATGACATATTTGGGATTCTCCGCTACTAAATCCGCATTTTCATTGACAAGTGCCTGTCTCATTCTTTCAGCATGCTCAATATCTACACAAAAGAAAATTGTCTTTGCAAACCTGGAATTATTCTTTTTTAAGTAATCAGACACTTTTTTGGCAACAATCTCTGTCCGGTTTTCAATGACTAAGTTTTTATCAAAATCCTTTATATTATATTCTCTATCTTCAATTTCAAAGCCATACTTGTCCCTTTTCCCTTTTTCGGGCCTATAACCTTCTACATCTCTATCCAATATTACTCTTATAACCTTGTATGGAGCAAGGAAACCATCTTCGATTCCCTGCTTTAATGAGTAGACGTAAATAGGTTCACCAAAGTATTCTATATTAGACACGTCCTTTGTTTCCTTAGGTGTTGCCGTAAGCCCTATTTGGGTGGCAGGAGAAAAGTATTCCAAAATTTCCCTCCAGGCGGAATCCTCTTTGGCACTTCCTCTATGGCACTCGTCAATAATAACTAAATCAAAAAAGTCTGGTGAGAATTGCTTATATACATTTTTAAATTCATTTTCACCTGAAATTCCTTGATATAGTGCCAAATAAATTTCATGGGCTTTATCTATCTTTCTGTTAGTGATTTTCGTCATTTTATCGCCGAAATATTTAAAATCATTTGCCATCGTCTGGTCTACCAATATATTTCTATCGGCTAAAAATAGGATTCTCTTTTTAGCCCTTGATTTCCAAAGCCTATAGATAATTTGGAAGGCTGTATAAGTTTTCCCAGTACCAGTAGCCATAACAAGCAGAATTCGCTTTTGTCCTTTGGCAATCGCCTCTATCGTTCTGTTTATAGCAATTCGCTGGTAATATCTAGGAGTCTTTCCATCTTGCTCAAAATAATATTCCTGTGTAACGATTGCTTCTTCTTTCTCAGTGATTCCTTTTGCACTTTTATATCTATTCCACAATTCCTCAGGAGATGGGAACCGGTTAAGAGGTATTTCTCTTTCTTTTTTCCCTTCTTTAATAGTTCTGTCGTGTTCTAAAAATGCATCTCCATTACTTGAAAAGGCAAAAGGAATATCCAGTATTTCAGCGTAATCCAATGCTTGCTGCATACCAGCCCCTACTGGATGCTTATTGTCTTTTGCTTCTATGATAGCAAGAGGTATATTGGATTTATAATATAGTATATAATCTGCTCTTTTCCTTTCTCCTCTTGTAACCAATTTTTTTCTGACGATAATTCTTCCGTCGGTAAAGGTAACTTCTTCTCTAATTTGTCTTTCTAAATCCCATCCTGCATTTATTAAAGCGGGGGTTATGTATTTAGAACATATATCCCTTTCAGATAAATCCTTCTTGTTCACCAATATCACCCCGGTCCTAATATTTAAATCCTAAACATAGATGCCACACTTAACAATATTTTATCATAAATGTCCAAGAATTAGAAATTTGAATAATAGATAGCATTGAAAATGTAAAAAAGGCATTTTAAAAATGCCTTTTTTACAATAAATACCTTATTCAATTATTATATTAATCCTTAATGCAGGTATAATGATGGAATAATAGAGTAATAAATCATAATGAACTATTTCAAGTATTTTGTTAATATTTTTGCTTCTTTACAAATTTTATTAAATTATTACAATTTATACAGAATTATTTTTTGCTCTTTATTATCTTTTTTCTTTGTATAGACTAATTTAATGACTTTAACTTCATTTGCCTGTTTTAATAAGGTAACAATTAGTTATAACTGTTGTTTATCCAATAGTTCTTTTAATATTATTTTAGATTCTGAAGGTAGTATTTTAACTAAGTGCTTCAGTCCAATGTTGTATATAAGGGCAATTATCATATTTTCTCGTTCTCTTAAGTCTGCCAGCGCTTGTCCATCAAAAAGTTCCAGTTTATTCTCATATGGAGTATACTGTGCCCACTGTTCACAAGTGAGCCTCTGTGGTTCTTCCACTGGTATTAGTTCTTCCCTATCCTCTTCTGGCTCGAAATACTGTAGTGCATTTTCTACCCATTTTATAAAGTCCCTATATCCCGGGATTTTACCGTCATTTTCTGCTATTTGCTGCTTAACAGTATCTTCTGCAATTTTTCTGATGTCTTCTTTTCCGGTAAAAACCCTTAAAACAGCACTTTCGGGCAACTCAATAATTTTTAAAACTTGTTTTACATTAAAACCCATTCCTTTAAGCCTCTTTACAATTTGCAGTGTACAAGACATTTCTGCTATTAATTCTGCTTTTATAAAATGTTCTTGCAGAGTATTTTCAAAAGTACCCTCCATATCTCTTTACACCCCTTTTCTTTCTTATTTTTTATATATATCACCGCTCATAGTATGTTTAATTTATACTCCAATAACTCTGATAGAATTTATCGAATAGCCGAGAAAATAGTAATGTATACATAGTATCCAATGATAAAATCAAAATCTTTGCCCTGCTTTGATATTGAAAAGTTTTTTCTAATTGGTATTCTTAATTCCTCTAGGCTTTTCTTTATCTCCCTTGCATAACATGCTAAATAGCATAGTAGATAGGAATATTATTTCATTTCTCCATTTCTGTACACAAATTATGAAAATTAGATTGGAGAATCTGTTCTCGGAGAACACTATCGATTTCAACCCTCCACTCTTTATTAAAGTAAATATCATTCATTGGTTTTTCAAATGCTTTAATAGCATGGGCAATCCGTTCTCTGTTATTTTTCAGTTTACATTTATAGAAATTGATTTTAAAGTAGAAAATAGCATTTTCAATTCGATGATAGGTATATATAGAATCTTCAAGGCCAAGCAATTCTCTAATTTGATTTAAATTGAACGTTATTTCTTCGCCTAGTTCAATTTGATGCCTTCCAATAAATAAAATAGCAGTTAAAATTTTTAAATTGAAATTATTCGCATCAATCAAGATATTACTTTTGTCCCATACTTTTTTGAAAAAAGTTTCAAAATTCGTACTATCCATAATAAACACCCCTTCAAATAAATAAGACATATTATATCACAAAAAAATAAGGGCTTTTTTTAGTCTAAAATGGTATTCTATTCTCTCTTGGAAAAACAGACTCACAAGTAAAATAAAAATAGTATAAAAAGTCCAATCAAATGGCTAATTTCATATCATTCTCAGGATTCTCATGTTATTCTAAATAAAAATTTTTTAGTGAAAAAATAAATAGCCCTTACCCTTTAGGTAAGAGCATTTTTATTTTGCAGTATTTTTTTTAAGAAATACTTAAATTTAAATTCCTCATATGTTTTATCAACATCTTGCATCACTTCATCAAGTGTCTTTTCTGACACTTGCCCGGTTTTCTCAAAACTTTCATCAATAAATTGTTCTATGAACTCATCATTAAATTTATCTATAGCAGCATCCATTTCTTCAAAATACTGTTTAAATTTTACACTATGATTATGTTTTTGAGTTTCTGCTATATATTCTTCAGCATCTCCAAAATATCTTTCTAGCAAATTAAGTTCCTGCCGACCTTTAGTTTTAAGATACTCGTTAAACTCATGGAAATCCTGTACACCCAAAATTTTACATAATCCATATACACTGCTGTATTGATTATATATAACTTCTTTCAGTCTTAGCCGTTTAGGGCCAAATTTCGCATTTGAAATAGTATCTATTACAATTTTGCTGTAAATCTTTTCAAGCAACTCTCTTTTTTGTAGAAGAGTTAAAGAATGAAAATATTCTTCTATATTCTCAAAGTCCTCCTGCTCTTTTGCTTCTGAAAGTAATGCTTCTCTTCGTCTTTCTGCTTGTAGTATCTTTTTTTGTTGTTCTTCCTTTAATTTTTTAACTTTTTCTATTTCTTTTTCTGTATCTTTTATCATCTTTTCTATACGATTGTATTTTAAAGAACCTATTTCTTCCTCTAACTGTCTATCTATTAGATTATCCAGCCTTGTAAGAAGCCTACTTTCATTTTTCTCAAGATTTTTGATTTCGTCTTTAATTTTGCCTACTTCTGCATCATAAAGCATTTCTTCTTTTGTTCCATTTCTTTCTTTTAAGTAGTTTTGATACTCTTTAACAAGTAAAAAAGCCTCTTTCAGCCTTTTGAAGAAATCTTCTTTAATCAGGTTGAATACTCTTTCCTCTTGAACGCTATAGTATCCATCACAATAATCTTTTCCTGCGTTGAATGTACTGCATTTGTAATACACTTTCGCAGGTTTTCTTGTACCGTCAGCCAATATGGGAGATGGTTGTAAACTTGAAGTCATTTTACCACCACAATTCGGACAGTGAAGTATATTTATAAACATCTTTTTATGTGCATCAAAATATTCCTGTTTTGTAATTGCAGACATTGCTTCTGCCATGTCCAAGTTTTTTCGTATTTTTCTTCTATCACGCAATCTTTCAAGTGTTTGTAAAAAGAATTCTTCTGTTATAATAGGTTCATGATTGCCGACTGGTAAGTCATGTAAATCTATATCATAGATAGTTGTTTTTTCCCAAATTCTTACGCCTGCATCTGTCTTTTTCTTTTGTTTTCTCTTAGCCCAAAACAATCGCCCACAATACAAAGGGTTCTCCAGAATTTTTTGGACAGTAGCAGTTGCAAATTGTTTACCTTGCCTTGTTCGATAGCCATTGAGATTAAGGTATTGTGCAACATTTTTTATACTGTGTTTCTCATCTGTAAAGAGATGAAATATAAGTTCTATAATTTGTTTTTCATTTTCATCTATTACTAATCGTTTTTTTATATCCTTCTTTTTTGTTTTTTTATCTTGTTTGAAATCATTATTTTCTTGTTGACTTGTAGAATAAAATTCGTATCGATAACCATGCGGTGCGGGGCCACCAAAGTAGTTTCCGGCCTGCACTGATTTTTCTAAACCAGCCTTAACACGTTCTCTCAACTGGTCGATGAAAAGTTCATTTAACATACTATATATGCTAACCATTATCTTGGCATTTTGAGAATTTATATCCCCATGAATGCCCCATCACAAGTAAACAAACGCAAATTATTCTCTTTGAGAAGTTTGAAAATCTCTAAAGTGTGACTAATAGAACGGCTTATACGGGATAAATCATAGCAACAAACGCCTTCAATATTGTTATCAGGTTCCTGCAGTCGTTTTAATAATTCTTTTAATTCGTCTCTTTCTTCAATTGTTATGCCAGAAATTCCTGCGTCACAATAATAAACAAAATCCTCTCTTTTGTAACCTTGTGATATAAGCAAGGCTTCACATCGTTCTTTTTGCACAGCAAGTGAATATCTATCCTCACTTGCTTGCTTCTCTGATGAAACTCTTGGGTAAATTGCTATCTTACCCATTTTGACTCCCTCCGTTCTGTGTTATGACTTCCTATTTCTAAGCATAACACATGAATTTTCGGAGTCATGTATTCAGTAAATCACGGCTCCTGCTTTATAATTTTAAGAATATTATTATAATGCAATGTTTTATTACCTTTCCATAGCATTTCTGGCCCAATTGGAATCTCTATATATCGCTCTACCTACTCCGATCAAATCTGCCTTTTTTTCTCGAAGAATGGCTTCTGCTTCATCTGCTGTCTTAATCCCACCGGTCAAGATTACGGGAATAGAAACAACCTCTTTGATTGCTTCGGATTGTGGTGAAAAATAGCCCGGTTCATTTACACCGGGTATAGTATATCTACACATTCCTCCTGAAATATCCAGCATATCAACTCCGGCTCTTTCAAATATCTCAGCAGCGGTTTTAATATCCTCTGTTGTAATTCCGCCTTCCATATGATCTGTCGCACCGAAACGCAAAAGAATAGGAAAGTCTTCTCCGACCGCTTTGCGAACTGCCCTTATGATCTCTGAATGAATTTTCACCCTGCCTTCAATGCCCCCTCCATATTCATCAGTCCTCTTATTTGTAATAGGAGATAAAAACTGGTTTAATAAATATCCATGAGCAGAATGAAGCTCTACACCATCAAATCCGGCATTTTTTACTCTAACCGCAGCGTGCTTAAAATCATCTATAATTCTTTCAATATCATTTTTTGATAACTCTTGAGGTATTGCCGTATCTTTTCTCGACGGATTTTTCACTGGTGAAGGCCCCACCGGCTCCATTCCTATAACTTCTCTTAAAGTTTCACTTCCGGCATGATTAATCTGCATAACTGTCTTGGAACCATTCCCATGAATAATGTCGGCCAACTTCTTTAAATCTTCCACTAAATAATCCTCGGCAACGGAAATCTGGTTATGGTTTGCCTTCCCCTGCTGAGAAACATAACTGTGTTCAATAATAACAAGAGATATATATCCTCCCCTCGACTTTTCGTCATAATAATCTAAAATATCTTGGCTGATCCTTCCGTCTTCATCAGATTTTGCTGTCGCCATAGGCGGCATAACTAGTCTGTTTTTTAATTGAAATTTACTATACGTAAGTGGTTCACCCAAATAAAACATCTTCATTTTCTCCTTTCCCATAAATGGTATTTTAAAGATTCATATAAAATAGTAATTTAGGCCAAATTTCAAAACGGCCTACTGTTTCAATACATTTTAATATTTATCCCTTAATTGTAGAACAATTTTTTCTAAAGCATGAGTCTATGTGATCATTGACAATACCTGTAGCTTGCAGGTGAGCGTAGACCGTAATAGAACCTAAAAATTTAAAACCCCTTTTCTTCAAATCTTTGCTTATTAAATCTGATAAATCCGAAGTCGCCGGTATTTCCGATATGTCTTGGTAGCTATTGATAACAGGTCTCCAGTTTACAAAATTCCAAATATAATTATCAAAACTGCCAAATTCTCTTTGTATCTCTATAAATCTCCTTGCATTAGTGATAGAAGATTGGATTTTCTTTTTATTTCTGATAATTCCCGGATTTGTAAGCAATTCTTCAATCTTTTCCTCATCATAACAAGCTACCTTCTCTGGGTCAAAATTATCATAGGCCTTTCTGTAATTTTCTCTTTTCCTTAAGATAGTTATCCAGCTTAAACCAGATTGAGCTGATTCCAGCAACAAAAATTCAAAATGTTTTTTATCATCATGAACAGGTACTCCCCATTCCTCGTCATGATATTTTATATAAAGTTCATCTGATTTGCACCAATCACATCTATTCATCTTATATTTCCCCCTCATCTTTTCAGAAATGAAAAGAATACAATTTAACTTTAAAATCCGAGAATAAAGAAGAGCTCTTTATGAAATGAAAATATTCTTAAATTAATTATAACGGTATTTTTTTCAAAAAACAATGGAATCATTATCATCATAATGTGGATATAAAAAAGCAGATAATCTTATCTCTAATAAGGCTATCTGCTTTTTTATCTATCAATTTCTAATCCTGCTTTGTGGAGATTTATATATCATTTGGTCTCTCTTTGGATTCTTTGGAAACCATCCTTTTTTTACCCTTCTCTCTTGTTCAAAAAGCTCTCGAATGCTCCACAGTAACGAAAATCCTAATATAGATAAAAGTGACGATAAAATCAACATATCAGAAAAAAACGATAAACAAACACATAATAAACCTGTTATCAAGAACAACGGCCATACTCTTGAGCCTATGTAATATTCTGCCTTTATAACAACCGGATGTAAGATTCCAATAATTAAAAACGTCCCGATTCCTATAATCACTCCATAGTAATTCATTTATTATCCCCTCTCCTTTTCACTACTCTCACTTATTATTCAGAGTTTTTCGTTTAAATTCTCTATCTGTTTTTGAAGCTAAATTTATTTTCACCATTTTTATTAGTATATATGCTTAAATTAGATATATTTCCTTTAAAATAAGTATATTTTCCATTTTTTATTTCTATCATAAAAGGTACAAATAACCAACATTTAAAACTATTTGTTATTATATCATATAATTCAATAAAAAATGGGATTTCCCGTTATCTAATCTTAGAACATCAGGAAACCCCATAAAAATATATTTAAGAAATCTTATTCTCAATTAACCAAGAATATTTTTTAAATCTTCTTCCGGCGTAGATACAGGTGTCAAACTATAATTATTTACTAAAACATCAAGAACTCCTGGAGATATAAATGCCGGAAGTGACGGCCCAATATAAATATTTTTGATGCCAAGAGATAAAAGTGATAATAGGATACAAACTGCTTTCTGTTCATACCAGGATAAAACTAAAGTCAACGGTAAGTCATTTACATTACATTTAAATACTCCCGCTAAAGCAACGGCTACACGAATAGCACTATAAGCGTCATTGCACTGCCCCATATCCATTAGTCGAGGTAATCCGTTGATGCTGCCCAAATCCAAATCATTAAAACGGTATTTACCACAAGCAAGAGTTAAAATAATGCTATCTTTAGGTGCCTTCTTAACAAATTCGGTATAATAATTACGTCCGGGTTTTGCACCATCACATCCTCCGACTAAAAAAATATGCTTAATATCACCGTTTTTTATTGAATCAACCACTTTATCGGCAACGGATAACACTGTACCATGCCCAAAACCTGTAGTCACTTGAGTACCGCCGTTAATGCCTAACATAATCTTATCTTCCTTGTATCCTCCTAACTCCAGCGCTTTCTCTATAACCGGAGTAAAATCTTTATCTTCTCCTATATGAACCATATTTGGATAAGCTACTACTTCAGTAGTAAAAATACGGTCTCGATAACTATCCTTTACAGGCATTAAACAGTTCGTAGTAAATAGTACAGGAGCAGGGATGTTTGCGAATTCCTTCTGCTGATTCTGCCATGCAGTACCAAAATTCCCTTTTAAATGAGAATATGCTTTTAATTTTGGATAAGCATGAGCCGGAAGCATCTCTCCATGAGTATAAATATTAATACCTTTCCCCTTAGTCTGTTCCAGTAATAAATACAGATCACGGAGATCATGTCCGGAAATTACAATAAAGGGCCCTTTTTCAATCTTCAATGGAACAGTAGTAGGAATCGGATTCCCGTATGTTTCAGTATTGGCTTTATCCAACAGTTCCATACATTTAAGATTTACCTTCCCGGTCTCCATCACAATAGGAAACAATTCATCCATTCCTAAATCATCTCCAACAGCCCGTAATCCTTTGTAAAAGAACTGATTAACCTCATTGTCCGTATATCCTAATACCAATGCATGAAAAGCATAGGCTGCCATTCCTCGAAGCCCAAAGAGAATAAGGGATTTAAGAGAGCGGATATCTTCACTTTCATTCCACAATTCTTTCATATCATACTCAACACTACTACACTGTGAAGTCAGCTTTTTCCTTTCTCGGCGGACCGCATCAATCTGACGCTGTACTGCATTATTATCAAAATTTACATTGGTAACAGTAGTAAAAAGTCCTTCAATCATAGCACGATGAGTGGATGAAGTAGGTTCACTAACATCTGCCACACGAGCAAGACCTATAAGAGCTCCGGTTAATTCATCCTGTAAAATAGCGGTATCCTCTTTTTTGCCGCATACACCTTGTGTTCCGGTACAACCTTTGCAACCTGCAGTTTGCTCACATTGAAAACAAAACATATTTGACATATTTACCCCTCCATTTTTATTTGATTTTTTTGATTACTTTTTTCAAACGGAAATATAACAGTCAACATCATCTTAAACATTTCCTTAGCAAAAACTCTGTGAGGTTTATTGGCAGGCATAACCAATGTCTCCCCTTTTTTTACCAGATGCTCTTTACCATCTACTACAAATAGGCCGTTACCTTCTAAAACAGTCACCATAGCATCACCATCTGAATCATGAGTACTAATTTCCTCGTTTTTATCAAAGGCAAATAATGTAATACTTACGTACTCATTCTGTGCCAATGTTTTACTGACAATTTGTCCTGGTTGAACCTGCACTTGATCTGCCAATGATAACACTGTTTCATGCAAAATATTTTTAATAAAAACTTCTTCCATAATAACCTTCCTCCTATTCTTCTAAAATTTGACCATCTATAGATATAATTACAACCTGCCACGGAATCATTTTTTTACTGTTAATAAGTGCTTTCTTTACCGCATTTTCGATACCGCCACAACATGGTACCTGCATACGAACTACCTTAACACTTTTTATATTGTTATTCTTAAATATTTCTGTTAACTTTTCAGCATAATCGCCTTCGTCTAACTTGGGACATCCAATTAAAGTAATGTGATTCTTAATAAACTTACGGTGAAAATCACCATAGGCAAATGCAGTACAGTCCGCAGCTATAAGCAAGTTCGCATTATTAAAATAAGGTGCATTTACCGGAACCAATTTAATTTGTACAGGCCACTGCATAAGTTTGCTTTGTACGGCTTCAAAATTATCGACAGATTCAGGCTTTGGCTGGATTGCCTTTGCCATACTGCCGGGACAGCC
This sequence comes from Acidilutibacter cellobiosedens, assembly GCF_004103715.1. Lineage (NCBI taxonomy): Bacteria > Bacillati > Bacillota > Tissierellia > Tissierellales > Acidilutibacteraceae > Acidilutibacter > Acidilutibacter cellobiosedens. Next base: position 3,613,655 of record NZ_CP035282.1, read on the forward strand.
TCCAATGCGGTGATTAACCGCTTCTTCGTTATATGCCAAAGCTTCCCGCTCTTCAAAGGATATAGCCCCAGTCGGACAAACGGGTAGACAATTTCCCAATCCGTCGCAGTAATCATCACGGATAAGTTTCGCTTTACCATTTATAATTGCAATAGCTCCTTCATTACAAGCATCAGCACACATTCCACAGCCATTACATTTCGTTTCATCAATTTTTATAATTTTACGAATCATAACCGTTTCATCCTTTCTCTTTCCTTGATTTTTCGATTTCATTATATTATAATAAAATCATTAAATCTGTTGTTTTTACAACGTAAAAGGAGAAAATATGAAAGAATATTTAAAAGTTTTAAAAATCGTTCCTCTTTTTAAGGATATAAATGAAGTGGAAATAAACACAATGCTCAAATGCTTAAATGCCCATAAGAAAAGCTACAAAAAAAATGAAATCATACTGATGGCAGGTCAATCGGTTACCGAGGTCGGAATTGTACTGTCAGGATGTGTACAAATAATGCGGGAAGACATATCAGGAAATCGTACAATTTTAGCTCGATTTGAGAAGGGCAATCTTTTTGCGGAGGCCTTTGTCTGTTCCAATATAAAAACACTCCCGATTACTGTATCTTCCATATCAGAAAGTGTCATCCTGTTTGTCGATTACCATCGGATTATCACTACATGTTCTTCTGCTTGTGTTTTCCATGCTAAATTGATTAAAAATATGATGGCAATTTTAGCAGATAAGAATATTATGCTGAGCGGAAAAATCGAGCACCTGTCCAAGCGAACTACAAAAGAAAAGCTGTTGTCCTATCTCTCAGAACAAGCAGCTATAAAGGGCAATAATGAATTTACAATTCCATTTAACCGACAGGAACTTGCCGATTATCTTTGTGTTGACAGGAGTGCTATGTCAAATGAACTGTGTAAACTGCGCGATGAAGGTATTCTCAGTTTCCACCGCAATAACTTTATGCTCTATAAATTCAGGTAAATAATAGTTAAAAAAGACTTCTATCTAAGCATTAATCCATTAAAGAAACCATTTTTAAAACCTGCCTTATGAAAATTTTACATTAGGCAATCATAATTTCCCTATGGGTTATAAAAAACCTCTATATGCTTTACTGCATGCAAATAGAGGTAAATAGTCAAAATGTTTCATAACGTACTGTTTCTGTAAGGGGTTTGCGTTCTGTATTGTGTCTGTCAGGAGATTTTCTCTCTTCATCGGAATATCCAATGCCCAATATGTTTATAGGCTCAACTCCTTCAGGAAGTGCAAACTCTGCCTTAATTACATCCGGTTTGAAATAACCTACCCATATAGAATTAAGCCCAAGATCAGTGGCTTCCAGAATCATATGAGTTGCGACAATTGAAGCATCAATTTCTGCTGTATCCTTTCCATCAAAAGCTCTCTTCCAGCTAAAAGAATGATCGGCACAAACCACAAAAGCAAGCTGTGCTCCGTATACATTTCCGGCTTTTTTAAGCTTTTCTAATCCTGCTTCCGTTTTAATGACCAATATCCTTTGAGGCTGCAGATTGGCAGCAGTGGGAGCTACCCTGCCGGCTTCCAAAATCTTTTCAAGTTTTACCTGTTCCACTTTTTTGTTATTAAAATTTCGCGTGGAATAACGCTTTTTTGCAAGTTCAATGAAATCCATATAAATCATCCTCTCCACAAATGTTAAATTTTATAGATCAAATTCAATATAATCTTCATCTTTTTCACGAAATCTGGTTTTCTTCGGAACAAACCTGTTACTGTCAGGCGCATAGTATACAAACTTTATACAAAATCTGTATATTATATTTATTGAAAAAATTATCATCTAAGTAATATCACATATGCAGAACCGCTAAAATTAGGTATTAAGTTATCTTTAAAATTTTCTTCTTCAACAGGATCTTCAATATATTCTGTTTCAGCAGATGGTTCAGTATAAGGATTGATTGGCTCATAAACGGTTTTTGTTTTTGGTATAATTATCAATACATATAATCCGATTATTAAAGAAATCAATAAAATTACATTTTTAACTTTTTTCATAATTTATGATTTCTCCTTTTAGATTTATTTAAAAAGCATTTATAATTAATAACATTATATACATATCTCATTAATAAATGCAATAAAAGAAAAAGCTTTCCGGCTTAAAATAAACAATAATTTAATGAAAACACAATAAATTTATGGTATAATAACTAAATGGTTTTTAAATATCGAAAGGAAAGGTAAGTATTATGATAACTGTTAATAATGTAAGTTTAAGATATAAAGATCAAAAACTTTTTGAAGATGTAAATTTAAAGTTTACTCCCGGCAATTGCTATGGTGTAATCGGAGCCAACGGTGCCGGAAAGAGTACTTTCTTAAAAATATTATCCGGAGAAATAGAACCCAATACAGGAGAAGTAAGTATTTCTCCGAATACCCGTATGTCTGTCTTGAGGCAGGATCATTTTCAATACGAAAATTTCAATGTATTGGATACGGTAATAATGGGAAACGCAAGGCTTTATGAGATAATGAAGGAAAAAGACATAATATACGCAAAACCGAATTTTAACGATGAAGATGGCATAAAAGCGGCTGAATTGGAAGCGGAATTTACAGAACTGGACGGGTGGACGGCTGAATCGGAAGCTTCATCTCTCCTTCAAGGATTAGGAATAGATATAGAATTGCATAGTAAAAAGATATCCGAGCTATCAGGTAATGAAAAAATGAGAGTGCTTTTAGCCCAAGCTTTGTTTGGAAAACCCGGAATACTTATTTTGGATGAACCGACAAATTATCTCGACATTAAATCTATTACATGGCTGCAAAATTTTATTATCGATTTTAAAGGTACCGTAATCGTTGTATCTCATGATAGACATTTCTTAAACGAAGTCTGTACCTATATGGCGGATATTGATTATGGAAAAATTAAATTATATGCCGGTAATTATGATTTCTGGTACGAATCCAGCCAGTTGGCCCTTCAAATGATGAAGGATCAAAATAAGAAAAAAGAGGAAAAAGCTAAGGAACTTCAAGAATTTATCGCAAGATTCAGTGCTAATGCTTCTAAATCAAGGCAGGCTACTTCCCGTAAAAAATTGTTGGAAAAACTAACTATAGACGAAATACAACCTTCAAACAGAAGATATCCTTTTATTTCGTTTCAAATAGATAGGGAAGTAGGAAATGAAATACTCTCCGTAGAAGGATTATCTAAAAGTATAAATGGTGTTGAAATTTTAAAAAATATCAGCTTCAGAGTTGTCAAGGGAGATAAGATTGCCCTTGTAGGGGAAAATGATGTTGCAAATTCCACATTACTTAAAATATTGGCAGGTAAAATGGAGCCGGACAGTGGAAGCTATAAGTGGGGAATTACTATTAGCAGGTCCTATTTCCCAAATGATAATTCCAAATTTTTTAATGATGTGGATTTGAATCTTATAGATTGGATGAGACAGTTCTCGGAAGAAAAGTCCGAAAACTATTTGAGAGGTTTTCTGGGAAGGATGTTGTTTTCCGGCGATGAAGCTTTGAAAAAGGCAAAAGTTCTGTCAGGCGGAGAAAGAGTAAGATGTATGCTTTCGAGAATGATGCTTAAAAACGCCAATTTTCTCATACTGGATCAACCCACCAATCACCTCGATTTGGAATCAATTACCGCATTAAACAATGGATTAAAGGATTATAAAAGTAATATGATATTTACTTCTCATGATCATCAATTTATACAAACTATAGCAAACAGGATAATGGAAATTACTCCTGAAAGATTTGTCGATAAAAATATGACATATGACGAATATTTAGAAAAGATGAACATTTAATTTCCTGGGAAATATTTTGTTTATTATGGCAAATAAATTTTAATACTCTAAACTTCAAACCACCGGCACAATATTTTTGTTTCCCTGTGGCAGCAAGAATAATTGCAAACAGGTATAACAGCGTTGAGTAATTTAACACTTTTAACTCCGTTATTAACCAATTTTTTTATTATAACAGTAAAAAAATAACAGTACTAATTTATACTGTTATTTTTTAGTTATAATAAAAAATGAGCTTGAGTTTCTTTAAAATTTGTATTTGCAGTCTATTATTTAAATAAAAAGTAAATTTCATTTCGTCTCGATGATAAAGTCCACACGCCTGTTTAAAGCCCTCCCCATTGCAGTATTGTTATCGGCAATTGGGTGAAATTCACTATAACCAACTGCAGAAAATTTATCCGCTCCAAGCGAAGATACCTCTAAAAGTCGTTTAAGAATATTAACAGCCCGACTCGTAGATAACTCCCAGTTGCTGTTGAACTGTTCATTGTGTATGGGACGGTTATCCGTATGTCCTTCTATCCGGACCATATTAATAGAATCTTTATAATTTTCCAGTATATTGGAAATATTGTTAAGTATTTTCTCAGCCTTCGGGTCAATAGTAGCCTGTCCGGAATCAAAAAGAGCAGAATCCCTCATACGTATCAAAACCACACCTTCCCCTTCGTCAATAACACTTATTTGTGTAGAAAACTCAGACTCCTTAATATAAGAATTTATATCTTCAACAAAACTATCAAACTTCTGCTGTGTCGCCACAGTCTGCTCTTGAGCTGAAGCAGTCGCAGGCCTGTTTGCTGCTGCCTTGGAGGTTACTACTCTATCTGCTATGGCAAATGAAAATAAAATTACGAATATTGCAAGTAAATCAGTCATCATATCACTATAGGAAGTTAACCAACCTGGTGACTCGTCATCAGAATCATCATCAGAATCATCATATCTTCCACTCATTTTCATAATTGGCTAAGCCACCTCCTTTATCTTAAACTTATCTTCTTGTTGACTTCTCAAATCCTTTCCACCCTTTGACATCATATAGAAAGTAAGCCTTTCTCTGATTACCTTCGGGTTCTGACTTTCTTCAATAGCCATAAGGCCTTCAATAAACAACTCTTTCCTTGTTACCTCGTTTGCATTCATAACCTTTAACCTTTTAGACATAGGCAAAAAAATAACATAAGCAAGAAAAGCTCCATAAAAAGATGTGACCAATTCAATAGCCATTAAAGGCCCTAATTTAGTTGGGTCCTCTAAATTTATGAGCATAGGAATAAGGCCGACATACGTCCCTACAAGGCCAAGAGATGTTACTTCACTTCCTATCATGTCCAGCATTTCCCACCCTTTCTTATGTCTCTGCTTCATAAAATAAATCTCCGTTTGTAAGGATTCCATGAGCTGATCCTTATCGGCACCATCTATTATGAGCATTATACCTTCCTTTAAAAATTTATCATCGGTAATTTCATCAACCGTATCTTCAAGGGCAAGAAATCCTTCCTTCCTTGTAATTTCAGCAAGGCTTACTATGGTGTCAATGTCTTTTTCTACATCAAATTTTTCATTGATAAATGCTTTCTTCATAACCGGCCTAAGGGTTTTTAGCCTGTCCACTGGAAATGATAAAACAACAGCTCCCACCGTACCACCTATTGTAATACAAAACGAAGGCAAGTTTAAAAATGTTCTAATATCACCTGATGCCATAATTGAAATAGCTATACATCCTACACCAATTATTAATCCGATCCATGTCGATTTTGATCTTGACAATATAAAACCTCCTTCTCAATTGGCTTACCCTACTCTTATGTATCCATGACTGTTCTTCAGTATCCTGCTATAGAAAAACGTATCATACATATTATTGCTGTAGTATGCCTCATTAAAATTTCACTTTCACAAAATCCAAAATTGGATTTTATCCTTTAATTAAGTTTCTATTTATATATCGGATATCTCACAATTAACTTAACCCGTTTTACTAAATTTTTAATGAAAAGCGCCAAAAGTTTATATTTAAAAATCCTTTACATCTTTTGAGCGATATTGTATAATAATATAAATAATTGATTTTAAAGGAGATGAGAGTTTAGTGTATCAGTGTGGAATTCTTTTAAATTGTTTAGCTTAAACCAAGGGAGAAGTCTGCCCTTTTTTAAGCAAACAAATTTAATAAGAATTCACGAGATATATTAAAACTCTTTTTTATAACTTAAAGGGAAGTCTTAATTTGCCCTAATGTCTGACATTACTTGGGTTTCAAAAAAAGCTTTCTTAATATGATGTTTCAATTTATGACAATATAAAACTATGACTTTAAGGAAAGAGAATATTAATATTCTCTTTCCTTTTTTATTTAGGAGGGAATTTATATGAGTGTTTTAAATGTTGAAAATTTAAGTTTTTCTTTTGGAGATAAACCGGTATTAAAAAACATATCTTTCGCTCTTCAAAAGGGAGAACACGCAGGGTTAGTCGGAATTAACGGTGCAGGAAAGACCACATTCTTTAATATTTTAATGGGAAATTTGGTTCCGGACGAAGGGTCCGTTTATAAATCGTCATCTATAAATATCGGATATCTTGATCAACATTCTGAATTCAACAAGGAATATAGTATCAAAGATTGGCTGAAATCTGCTTTTGATAAATTATATCTTATTGAAAGAAAAATGATAAAAATTTCAGATAGTATGTCTTGTACAAATTCAGATTCAGAGAAAATGAAAAAACTACTTAATGAATATGGAAAGTTCCAAGACAGGCTTGACAGAAGCGATTTTTATAAAATAGACAGCTTAATAGAAAATGTGGCAAGAGGCCTGGGACTGTATCAATTAGGGATGGATACTTCCGTGGATAAATTGAGCGGAGGCCAGAGAACAAAACTAAAGCTCGCAAAGCTTCTTTTAATGAATCCTGACCTTCTTCTGTTGGATGAACCTACTAACTATCTCGATAAAGAACATATAGATTGGCTTGCAGATCATCTCAACAATTATCCTAACAGCTTCATAGTCATATCTCACGATACGATTTTTCTCAACAATATAACAAATGTAATATTTAATATTGAATTTGGATATTTAAAAAGATACCCTGGAAATTATAAAAAATTTCTAATGCTGAAAGATGAAGAAACCAAAAGATATACAGACATGTATAACAGACAACAAAAAGAAATAAATAAGATGGAGGAATTCATAAATAAAAATATCGTCAGAGCATCAACTACTAAACGAGCTCAAAGCAGAAGAAAACAGTTGGAAAAGATGGAGAAGATAGAAAAACCTTTGAAAATTTCAAAACCCCATTTCAACTTTCAGGAAGCAAGAAATTCCGGAGAATTGGTCTTTAGATGTACTAACATGAACATAGGATATTACTATCCTATTATTAAAAATCTAAATCTCAAGATAATGAGAGGAAACAAAATTGCTGTTGTAGGATGTAACGGTATCGGAAAATCAACTTTACTAAAAACAATCATGGGAATAATCCCTCCCCTAACAGGAAAAATAGATATGGGAAACTATCTTTACCCCGTATACTTTGAACAGGAAACAAAGTCCACGAACTATACTCCTTTAGAAGAAATATGGAAGGACTTCCCTCAAAAAAAACAGCAAGAAATAAGAGGAGTCTTGGCTCAATGCGGTTTAAGACAGGAACATATTCTGCAAAAAATTTCATCTTTAAGCGGTGGAGAACAATCAAAGGTAAGACTATGCAAATCAATGATGACTCCCAGTAATTGGCTTTTATTAGATGAACCTACCAATCACCTCGATTTGGATGCCAAAAATGCTCTAAAAGAAGCTCTAATCGATTATAAAGGAACTATACTTTTAGTTTGTCATGAAAAAGAATTCTTTGAAGATTGGGTAACGGATATATGGAATATGGAAAAATATATCTAAAAATTTGGCTAACTTATAAATATTTATAAGTTAGCCAAATAAATATATTTATAAATATTCATCAAATTCCTTTAAACTTCTCCTTATATTGCCTTTATACCCTCTTACACTGTGGGCAGTAATCATAGAATTCAATATCGCCTCTTCACATGCTTCTGCCACCGCTCTAAAGGCCAAATCAATTTTGTTTTCTTTTATCATCTTTATGTTAAATATATCATCTCTCTCATCACTATTTATAATATTTGCCGTTGAAAATCCAACGACAATTTCTCCGCTGCCATTTCCCATATAAGATCCTAGCTTTGATAATCCTATACTGGTCCTTTTGCATATCCTTTTTAATTGTCTGCTGGATACAGGTAAATCTGTAGCTACAATCATTATTATTGAGCCTTTATCCATTTCTTCCTCCATTGCCATTTTATACGATATCTTTTTTCCAATATTATTGCCATTTATAATAAAATCCTCAAGAAGTCCGTAATTGGATTGTACCAATACTCCTACAGTATATTTTTTCCCGTCTAAATCTATGGTTCTGGATGCAGAGCCTATTCCTCCTTTTAACTGATGACAACTCGTCCCTTTTCCTGCTCCTACATCTCCTTCTTCAAAATCTTCACAGGCAGAATTTATTGCCTCAAACACATGATTCTTATTTACTGCCCTGTTTCTTATATCATTTAATCCCGAATCGTTACATTCACATATTATCGGATTTATAGATTCAATTATAGTCCCATCTTTTTTACACTCTTGAATCATATATTCTACAATCCCATCATAAACAATTCCCACATTCAATGTATTTGTCAATGCTATGGGAGTCTCCAAAGTCCCCAGCTCATCTATCTGGATAAGCCCTGTGGTCTTTCCGAAACCGTTAAAAACATAAGCTGCAGCAATTAATTTATTTTTAAATATATTTTTCTCAGATAGTATTACTACAGTAACACCTGTTTTATTCCTATCGTCATCTATAGTACAATGCCCCACCTTTACCCCTTTTACATCTGTTATCTTATTTAATTTTCCTTTAGCTAAATTGCCCATTTTTATATTATAATCTTCTATTCTTTTTTGCTCTGACATTTATAATTCCCCCTTTTATGTGAAAATTTCCCTATTCTTTATAAAAAAACTGATGTACTATAAGACATTTAACTTATTATACACCAGTTCTTCACAATATAAAAATTTATATTTACCAATTTTCAAGAAGGTATTTTTCAGCTTCCGGACACCAGAGCCCTCTGTTTTCCACAACTATTTCAGCAAGTTTCGCAAATCGTAGATCCTTTTCACCTTTCCTTTTGAAGTCATCAATTGCAGTAAGTTCCATATTTATATGAGTATATATAAGTTTTTTACCCCCGGGTATTTTGGGAAGATTAAGTACCGTTTCGGGAACACAGCTCATTCCTCCTACATGAGTTATCATAACAGCAGGGTTTATTCTGCCTTCTTCAGTGAGTCTCAAGGATTCTACCAAATCGTCAGTATTGCCTCCGGTCGTTCCCATTACATGAACGGAAGCATAATGTACATTATAATAATTCAATTCTCCGGAAAACTTAGTATCTGTAGGACCTGCAAAGAAATTCATGCACCCATCCCTTCCGAGGATATTACTAGCCTGTTCTACAACTTGTTTTACAGGAGTAAATACAAATACATCGTCAAATCCCTTCCCACCAGTAAATAACCTTAAATATTCTGATGGATTATCCTTTTCCTTTATATTTACAAATATCAGCTCTACGCCTGATTTTTTAGATACATTATCGGTAAATATATTTCTGGCCCTATTTAATCTATCCTCATCTACATCTGTTATAACTAATTTCCTAGGCTTTCTTTCGCCGTGCAGTGCATAGTCTACAGCTCCGAGTCCCATGGGGCCAGCTGCTGCCAGGAATGCCATGTTTCCGCCCTCAACTATTCCCATATTATGCTTATAAACCCCCATAGTCGTATGATAACAAGCATGAAACGCTCCTATTATACATGACATGGGTTCTGCCAGTGATGCCTCATAATATGCCTCTCCCTTATAATTTAAAAGACATCCTAGCTCCATTACTTCATTAGGAATTATATTATAAGTTGCATCTCCTCCACAGTACATATAAGAATATCCCGGAGACCACATAGTACCTTTATAATTTAAGGCAGGCTGAATTGCGAATTTCTCACCTTCCTTAAACTGCTCCTTCCATTTACTCCCCACTTTTACTATATTGCCTGAAAATTCATGGCCTATTATTATAGGATTTATATCAACATCCTTTGGAACCCTTTTATGCTCCTTTCCCAGTATGGCTGCCTTATATGTAGACATGCACACACTGTCTGAAATATTCTCTACAAGTATTTCATCATCTTTTATTTCGGGAAGTTCAAATTCCTCTACCCTCAAATCATTTTTGCCGTACATCCTTACGCCCTTAGTCTTCATATCCTAACGCCTCCATAATCTATTTTCTATTATGTCAATATAACTTTAATTTAAAATTCAGCTATACAGGCTTAATATAGCTATTTTATATAATTTAGTTTTATCCGGTTTTCAATAGATACTATTCTATCAAAGTTAGGCATCTGAGTGCCTGAAGTAGTTACCTTGGCTGTAGCAGCTGCCATAGAATAAGCTGCTGCTTTCTCAAAATTCATTCCCGTATCAAGTGCATAAGCCAAAGCTGCGACCATTGAATCTCCCGCTCCTACAGTACTTTTCACATCAACTTTTATGCCTACGGCATGGATTGCACAATCCTTTTTTATAAATAATGCCCCTTTAAACCCCATGGACAATACCACAATCTCAACCCCAAGTTTCAAAATCTCTCTGGACACCAAAACCATATCATTTATATTCGCAATTTCCCTTCCAATTAGTCCTTGAAGCTCATCTATGTTAGGCTTCATAAGATATGGAGATGCTTTTATCCCTTCCTTCAGAAGTTCCCCATCACAGTCGAGTATCGTTCTAACCCCAAACTTTCTTGATATATTAATCCACCTTCTGTATATATCCTTCGGTACATCATTTGGTACACTTCCGGACAGTACCAGCAACGTATTTTTATCAATACCTTTAAAAATCTTCTCTTCCAGTTCTTTAATTTTATTATATGAAATATTCACTCCCGGTTCGTTTATATCGGTATTTGTATGATTTAAACTATCTATAACCTTTATATTTGTTCTTGTCTCGCCTTCTGTAAATATAAAATCATTTTCAATACCGCACCTGTCAAGATAACCTTTAATATACCTTCCGTTTCCTCCCGGCAGAATTCCAAAAGCTTTGGTTTTTCCTCCCAATGTCTTGACCATTTTTGAAACATTTATTCCTTTTCCCCCTGCATCTATCCTTATGGATGAAGCCCTGTTTACAGAACCTATTCTAAAATTATTAACTTCAATGGTTTTGTCCAGGGCCGGATTTAAAGTTACAGTCCATATCATTTATTCTTCACCCTCCATAAGTATTTTTATAACCTCTTTTTTTGTTTTTACATATTTAAGCTTATTGACATTTTCTTCATATTGGCATACGATTGCAATACTTGAAAGTATATCTACATGCTCATCATTTTTGCCGGCAATTCCTATAACTATATAAGCAATATTATTTCTTCCAAAGTCAATTCCTTCAGGATATTGTATAACCACTATTCCCGATTTGTTTATATACTTTTTATATTCGGGCATTCCATGAGGTATAGCTACACCGTTTCCAATATATGAAGAAATATTATTTTCCCTTTTTATCATACCTTCTATATATTCCCTTTGAACATATCCATTTTTAACCAAAAGCTTTCCTGCCCTTTTAATTGCCTCATCTCTACTTTCACATTCAAGGCCAATCAGGACGTTATTTTCATTTAAAATAAACTTATTCATCAATATTCCTCCCTGTTAAGTATGTGCACAAGTTCCGTCCTTATATCTTTGATATTTCCAAGCCTCAATAGTCTAATAAATCTTTTGCCTTCCACCAACGATATGCTTATCTTACCTAAAAGTTCGAGTATATAATTACTTTCATTCTTCCTTGCAAACATTACGAAAAAGGTATCCACGTCTTCAAATGAAAATCCAATGCTTTTCATTTCAATTGGATTTTGCAGTCTATATGCCCCCACAAAAGGAATTTCTATTTCTTCTGCCCTTATATGAATCAATGCCACATGACTTCCCGGTATCACTACATTGCCTTGTTCTTCCCTTTCGTTAATCAGATATTCTACTTTTTCTTTATCATCAATCTTATTTAATTCATATATATCATTTACAACTTTTTTAATAACAGATTGTAAATTTTCCACATCCAAGTTTTTGAGTTGAAAATTCTTTAACATATTATCTGCAATTTCAAAATCCTTTTCAGAACCTTCCATACCTTTCATATTAGTATTTCTAATTATATCAGGGCCAGGCCATCTTGATTTATTTAAAATTATTTTATCCCTTATTTTTTCAATATCTTTATCAGGTAAAAATGGAGAAACTGTTATTATATTTTTATCTGAATTATTATTAACTTTTATGGTTGACAGTAATAAGTCGTATCCATCCTCTATTTTCTTGTTCATATCCTTCAAAGAGCAAATATCTATTATCTCAAACTCCGGAAAAATTCTTTTTAGTTTGCTGTGTAATATATTGGCTGTGCTAATACCATTAGAACAAATTATCAGCACTCTCAATTCCCTATTTAATAAATTTTGCCTTTCAATGGCAGCCCCAATATGCATTGTTATATACCCTACTTCACTATACGGAATAGAAAGATTATACTTTGAAAATACAATTTTACAAGCATAGTCTACTGCCTCAAATAAGCCTATATAATATTCTTTTATTTGATCTATAATAGGATTTCTCAACTGAAGCCCCATAGTCAACCTGTAAAATGCAGGACTAAAATGTTGGATTAACCCCACCATAAGTTGGTGATCAAGATTTATTTTTATGTTTAATTTTTTACTTGCTTCATAAACAACTTCCCTGACAGCATCCTCCATATCAATTCCTATAGCTTCAAATTTTCTATCATCCTTGTATATATATTTACCTCCATTCAGATGAATTGAAATATATGCCAGTTCACTATCAGAAAGTGCAACGCCATTTTCTTTAAATATTCTATCAATATCTTTTATAAATGAAAATTCCTTTGAAGACAATATATCCGAAACAAGATAATTAGGGAGTTTTATTGATGATCCGCTTTGGGTTCTTTTAACGGATAGGAGTATGTGTATAAATGCTCCAAAATATGCTTCATCACCGATATTCAAAAAATTACATTTCTCCAGTTTTTTAAGTAGTTTTCTTGATAAATTTATAATTTCGTCACCAAATGATAATCTAAAAAAAGCAGATACAGAATACTTATTTGATTCCTTATAGAGAAAATTTAATAGATCATTCATAGATTCATAACTGTATAACAATTCCACAAAAGCATTCCTTTTGTTCCATTCGGTTCCTTCAATAACAAGCCCTCTACCTCTTTTCCTTATAAGATTAAGGTCTCTAACTTTAAGCCACTTTTCCACTTTATCAAGATATAGGCTTATCGTTCCTTCGACAACATTAAATTGATAACTAAAATATGCAGATTTTAGGGGCTCATTAGACAACAAAAGTTGTGCTGTCATAAACGTTTGCCTCTGCTCAGGGGTTAGCATCCACAGATAAGGAATTCCGCTGAACTGCTCATGGATTTTATCTATACTTTTTCTGTCTCCGTTTAGATTCAATCTTCCTCCGACTTCTGAAATCCTTAATTTATACTGCTTAAGACAGCTATTTATAGCAGATATCTCTCTTCTGGTTGTTCTTGAGCTCACATTCATTTGCAGAGAAAGCTCTTCAATGGATGCAGACTCATTATCAATTAGTCTATTTAGTATAAATTTTTGCCGTGCTGTTAAAACGTTCACATTATCACCACCATCTTAAAACATATATAACTATCTACTATAAATTCTGATGTAAAACCTGCATATAATCTTTTATAATTACTTTTTTAGACTGTTAATATATTTATCATATATTGTACTGTCAAGGAAATTATCTACGGCTATTATCTGAGCATTCGGTACAACCTGAGATGCTCTTTCAGATAAGCTTTCCTGTGTAAATATTACATCTGCATTCCTCGGTATCTGGTTCACTGCAGAGTGCTTAACATCAATCTGGAATCCTGATTCTTTTATCTTCTTTTTTAATATTGATTCTCCCATTGCTGATGAACCCATTCCTGCTTCACAGGCAAAAACTATAAGTTTAGGTATATTAACTTTTACTTTTTGTCCTTTACTCTCGGCTTTCATAACTTTTACCATATTTTGGGCATCATTTAGAAATTCATCATTGATACCGGATTTATCCTTTTTTATTATAACTGAAGCAATCATAAATGATACTGCAGCTCCTACTGCAATTCCAATCAATACAGGAATCAAACCACCTTTTGGAGCCATAGCCATTTCTGCAAATATACTTCCAGGTGAAGGTGTAGCTACAAGACCTGCATTAAAAAGTACAAACATAAAATCCGCAGCCATTCCTCCCCCTATTGCTGCCAGTATAATTAAAGGTTTCATGAGTATATATGGAAAATATATTTCGTGAATCCCACCAAGAAACTGAATTATAATAGCACCAGGCGCCGACTGTTTTGCCGAGCCTTTACCATAAAGCCAGTAAGCTGTCAGGATTCCAAGTCCGGGACCTGGATTTGTTTCAAGAAGAAAGAATATCGATTTCCCTATTTCTTTAACTTGTTGTATCCCCAGAGGTGAAAGTATCCCATGGTTAATAGCATTATTTAAAAATAATACTTTACCCGGCTCAATAACTATTGAAATTAAGGGAAGCAAACCCGCATTTGTTACCATTTTTGCAAATGATCCTAATGCATTGGAAAACCCTTGGACAATAGGTTCAATTATCGTATATGCAAGTAATGCAAGGATTGCTCCAAGTATCCCTGATGAAAAATTATTGATGAGCATTTCAAACCCTGTAGGAATTTTATTCTCTATCAGCTCATCAAATTTCTTGATAAGCCATCCTCCAAGAGGACCCATTATCATAGCACCAAGAAACATCGGAATAGAAGAACCAACAATAATACCGATAGTTGCCACTGCCCCTACTACTCCTCCTCTTACTCCATAAATCTGTTTACCTCCTGTATAACCGATTAAAATAGGAAGCAGGTAATTTAGCATAGGATCTACTAATTTGCTTAAATATTCATTTGGAATCCAACCGGTTGAAATAAAGAATGCAGTTATAAGACCCCATGCAATAAATGCCCCTATATTGGGAATAACCATACCTGCCAGAAAGCCACCAAACTTTTGCAGCTTAGCTTTGCCTTTGGAATTTTTGCTTAATGCTGAATTGGTTTTTACAGTTTCCATTAATATTCCTCCTTGTACAATATAGTTATAATCAAATTACAGTTTTCCACTGTAATAATTATCAATTTCTTAAATAATAATATAGTCTTCTTTTCTAATCATTAAATACATTTCTTTGGCTTCTCACCCTAGCCATAAAGCCAGTTTAATTTGGCCTGAACCATGAACAATATTGTATAATTAATTTATGGATTTGGAGGTTGATGCAATTCCTCCTAGGACGCCTTTATGCGACTACCTGTAAAAAAGAGTATCTATCCATTCTCATAAGATTACATTATTTGGCTGGTTGAGGCCAGTTAACACTGGTTCCTCGTGTCACATGCAAGGTTGTGTACTTATTTGAGAAGGAATGGATTTCTAAATCCAAATACTTTATTTAGGAGGTTTCTTATGGATTATCCACCTGTAGCTGGAATTGATGTTGGTAAAAATTTTAGTGAGATGTGTATTTTGTCCCCTAATAATGAGATTTATCATCGTATTAAGATCTATCATGATTCAATTGACAGTATTAAAGAGGCTATAGGTCTATTGCAAAAAGCAGAAAAGGATTTTGCAATTAGGCCTGTCGTAGTCTTAGAATCCACTGGGCACTATCACAAAATCCTCTTCCACTATCTTTCTGATTCTGGATTTGAGGTCTCTATCATAAACCCCATCCAATCTGATTCTATCAAAAATATTGGAATAAGGAAAGTAAAAAATGATAAATTTGATGCCCATAAGATTGCATTGCTTTATAGGTTTTCTTTTATTAAGACTACTGTTGTTCCTGATGATGTTATTGACTGCCTTAAAAGCCTTTGTCGCCAATATTACAAGTTAGGTGATGAACTTACTACTTACAAGAATAGGCTTATTGGCATTATTGATCAAGTAATGCTAAACTTTACAGATGTCTTCCAAAATGTATATTCAAACACTGCCTTAGCAGTACTTGATAGGTATCCTTCACCTAAGCAAATTCTAAAGGCTAACAAACAAACATTAATATCACTTATTGAAAAAACTTCTAAAAAAGGTTTAGCGTGGTCCACTGAAAAATATGAACTTTTGGTTTTAAAAGCTAAGGAATTTAAAGATTTAAGCATCAATAACCCTGGAAATCTAGCCATTCTCAAAGTTAATATTTCCATGGTAAGAACCTTACAAGATGCCCAAAAAGACATACTTGACGCAATTAATGAAATTATTTTAGCAGATTCTTTAGAAGATAATCCTGTATTGGCACCTATTATTAATCTGCTATGCAGTATTCCTGGTATCGGGATACTAACTGCTGCCACGATACTTGCTGAGGTTGGTGATTTTTCTGCATTTTCTAGCCCCAATAAACTTGTAGCTTTCTTTGGAATTGACCCCTCTGTTAATCAATCGGGTGAATTCACCGGAACCCGTAACAAAATGTCTAAAAGGGGCTCTAGATTGCTTCGTAGGGTCATCTTTACAACTGCTTTAGCCAATATTCGAAGTAAGAGAAATGGTGACAAAACTAATCCAGTGCTCTATGAGTTCTACCAAAAAAAGTGTACAAACAAGCCCAAAAAGGTTGCATTAGGTGCTGTAATGAGAAAATTAGTAAATATTATATTCGCCGTCATGAGAGACAAAAAGCCTTTTGAGCTAAGAACCCCAGAAGAGCATGAGGAACTACTTCTTACTAGGTCTTCAGTAGCCTAATGATCTGTATTTAATGTTTAGTTTTCAAAGAACAATTTTAAATAACAGCTTCGTTTTTTAAACCAATAATCATTGGTTTATTAGGTGTGCATTTTTTTATTATTAATTTTTCAAAAAATATTTAATATTATTTTGCTAAAATCTATTGACTTTAATTAGCTGGTCTTTTTTTTCTCTCATTTTAATTATAAGTTTTATAATACATCGTTACAATTTAAAGGACTTTAATATTGTCACAAATTTTACTGACAATTTTAAAGATTCAGTTTTATTATGAAATATATAAATATTATTTTAGTTTTAATTTACGATAGTATAATAGTTGCTACAATGGCTGTAAACTATTAGTATTGACCGGATATTATAAACCTTATAATATAGAATTGGAGGTTGGATGATGATATTAACAAAAAGGCAAGGGGATATTTTAATTTATCTGTGTTCTCAAAGAGATTATATAACAATTAACCAATTAGCATTAAAATTTAATGTTAGTCCCAGGACAATACAAAATGATTTGGGCTTTATTGATTCATTTTTGTCAGGTTCAAAAGTAATTGTTGACAGAAAGTCAAGCAAGGGAATAAAGATAAATGCTGGCGAATCGGAAATCTCTTATTTGCGCAAAAAACTCAAATCATTAAATTATAGGACGTTAAATAGCGATGAACGTTCATCGATTATTGAATTATTGTTGTTGTGTAATCCCGTAAATACCTTTGACCAACTATCCCATGCTTGCCGTGTAAGTAGACAAACTATAATAACTTCATTTCAAAAAATTGAGGATAAATTTAAAAAAGAAGAAATTGAAATTCAAAAAACAAAAGGTATGGGAATAAAACTTTCCGGAAACGAACTTAAAATCCGAAAATGTTTTGAGAACAGGCTATCGGAATTGGTTTCGAACGAGATAATAATGAACATTGTAATAGAGAATACAAGATTAATGGAATTTGACAAAACAGCAAATGAAATAATTAATTCAGTTGAAAACAAACTTAATATCAAATTCGCTGAATTTATTAAAATAAAATTGCTGCTTAATTATTCATTATTAAGAATCAGCAATGGAAATGTCTTATTTAGTGAAAAAGAAAACACTGATATGAAAAAAATAAAGATTTATAAAGAATATAATTACATAATCAGTGCTTTAAGCAACTATCCGTATTCAACAAGCGATAAATTTTATTTCTGCAGTTTATTTATGAATGCAAAAAGAACGGTTCAATATTCCAACAATTCAAAAATGCATGAAAATAATATTGACGAGGCAAGTATAATTTCGGAATACCTGTTTAATGAATTACAAGCAATCCAGCCGCTGGACATAAATAGTAAAGAACGCTTTATCCGTGGATTAACGCTTCATTTGAGAGTTGCCATATATCGTATAAGAAACAAAATAGACATCCGGAATGAATTATTAGATCAGATAAAAATCAGTATCCCTATTATATATGAATTTACTAAAAAAGAATTATTAAAATGTGAAAAAAAGTTCAATTTGGAATTCGACGAAAATGAAATCGCATTTATCGCAATGTATATTGCATCAGCCTATGAAAACAGTTTTAAGATAGAATCAAAACTGACAGTACTTTTAGTATGTTCATTTGGTATATCTACCTCTTCTATTTTAAATACAAGGATTTTGCAAGCCATTCCGGAATGCAAAATCGTCGGGCCCATATCGGAGAAGGATGTTGAAGATTATCTGCAAAAAAATGAAGTCAATTTAATTATTTCTACAAATGACTACCAAATAGATGACATCCCAATAATTAAGGTTAATCCGTTATTGTACCCTGAAGATGTTGAATACATTAAAAACCGTCTATTCCAGTTATCATATTCAATGATGTCCACTCATTTTATTAGGTCATATGCAAATTTTGAAAAGGGAAAAAAGAAGCCAACTTATATTAAGGACTACATAGCAAGGGAAAATATCCAAATTGTGGACACTTGTAAAACCTGGGCTGATGCAATCAGATTAGCATCAAAACCATTGCTGGATAAAGGCAAGATCGAGCAAAGATATGTTAATCGAATGATACAAGCAGTTGAACAATTTGGAACTTATATGGTTCTGGTGCCTGAAACAGCATTTATCCATGCCGGAACAAAGGATGGGATAAATGAAAACTGTGCTGCAATGTTGGTACTAAAAAACCCGATTTTATTCGGAAATAAAAATATCAAAATAGTAAGAAATCTTGTTGTACTTGGAATTAAGAACAAAAATGAGGATTCTTTATTAAAGTTAATATATATTTTTGAAAATAAGTTTAATTTATTGAATTTGAAATCCAAGAAAATATCAATAGACATAATATTCAATATGCATGATTAGAGGGATAATATGAAAGAAGTAATTAGTATTAACAATATTAAAGTCAACGTAAATGTAAAAGATTGGAGAGAAGCAATAGAAGCAGCTGGGAATATACTGCTGCAAAATGGAAATATAAAAAAGAAATACATTGACGATATGGTTAAAGCTGTCGTCAGTATGGGTCCGTATATGGTTATAACACCAGGATTTGCATTGGCTCATGCTAAACCGTCATCAGATGTATTGGAAAACAGTGTATCGCTGATAACTTTAAAAAATCCGGTTAAATTCGGTTCTATAAATGATCCTGTAAATGTAGTTTTATGTATAGCATGTGTTGACAATATTTCGCATATTAATGTTTTGAAGGCAGTAGCTGAAAAATTAATGATAGAAGAAATGATTGCTAAGATTGCTTTATGCCAAAGTGTTGAGGAAGTTTATTCGTTAATAAATGGATAAGGTTTTAAATGCATTATGTATTTTATATAATCAATCAGAAAGGAAGTTTTATAATGGAAGTAATAAAGATTCAAACAGTATGCGGATTTGGCTGCGGATCTTCATTGATGTTAAAAATGAAGATTGAAAGCATATTAAAAAAGCATAATTTAAAAGCCGAAGTGTTCTGCGGAGATGTCGGTACCTGTTGTGCAAATAATTGTGATGTTATATTTATTTCAAAAGAACTATCTGAAAGAATCATTGAGAGAGCAAAGGTACCGGTCATCAGTGTTGATAACTTTATGAATCAGTCTGAAGTTGAAGAAAAGACCTTAAAATTTTTTAAAAACTTAAAAAATAAGGAGGGTTAATTTATGAAAGTGCTTAATTTTATAATTAATGAAGTGTTCGGCCAAGGTGCTATCTTTCTTGCTATTATCGCGCTTATCGGTTTAATATTACAAAAGAAATCTTTTACTGAAGTCGTCCGCGGAACATTAATGACTGCAATCGGATTTTTTGTTTTATCTACAGGTACCGGTATTGTTACCGGCAACTCGATTGATGGATTAGCAACAGCATTCAATACAATGATGCCTCAGGCAAAAGTATCGACTACCGTAGATATCGGAGCAAAATTTGGTACTCAAATTGGTATTGTAATGGTAATTGCATTCCTACTTAATATCTTATTTGCACGTTACAGTAAATGGAAATCTGTATTTTTAACAGGGCACATGTTATATTGGTTCCCCTTTGTATTCATTGCTGCAGGTGTTGATGCAGGCTTAAGTGGCATTAAGTTGATCGTACTGGCCACAATATTTACAGCCACATATATGATCATTTCTCCAAACTTAATTCGCCCATTTGTTAAAGAAGTTACCAATGACGATTCATTTACAATTGGTCATCCGACAACAATATTATCGGTAATATCCGGACTTCTCGGCAAAGCGTTTGGAGATAAGACAAAATCCACTGAAGATTTGAAGTTTCCTAAATCTTTCGGCTTCTTAAGAGAAGTATCAATTACCGGCTCCATTACTATTTGCATTACTTATATTGTTATGGCAATTATTTTAACTGCTAATGGTTTTAATCCAGCTGAAATTTGGGGTTACACTGAAGAAAAGACCGGCATATTCACATATATTTTCACACATTCAATTTATTTTGGTGTTGGTATAACTATATTGCTGCAAGGTGTTCGTATGCTTATTGCTGAAATCGTTCCGGCATTTAAAGGTATAGCTGACAAACTCGTTCCAGGCGCTATCCCCGCCCTTGACTGTCCGGTTATATTTGGTTATGCTCCAAATGCTTTAATACTTGGATTCATAGTGGCTATGATTACTTCAACTATTACGATTATATTAACAGCGGGCATGTTTCCGACAGTTGTTATTCCTTTAACATTTACTTGTTTCTTTGAAATAGGGTGTGCTTCCATCATCGGTAATGCGACTGGAGGAATTAGAGGCAGTATTATCGGTGCAGCAGTTTCGGGTGTTATAATGGTATTCTTGGTCGGATTTGGTGCTTATTTCTTCAATAATACTATTCAGTCATGGATGCTGGTATATGGCGGTCAAGATTTTTCACTGTGGGGAATAATTGAAGGCTTTGTTGCCAGACTGATAAATTAATTTGATGAATAAAGCAGTATTATTTATTGCCGCAAATATATGCTTTGGGAGGATTGGAACAAAAAGCAGGTCCGACTTCCACTGTTATTGGTGCCACAATTCTGAACTCAATTATAGTATCTACAGCTCAAAACTTAATCAAAAAAGGCATGAAAAAACCTCCAATATTTTATAGTGCAAACGTCGATGGAGGAGATGAACTGAATGAAGAATTGTATAATGAATATAAAGATTCAATTCATTACAGGTTCAAGTGACCATTTCTAAATATACGAAAATGCTGTGATATGTAAAAACGGAAAGTATATATCAAGGAAGAACTTAACTTTCCTATGGGTTATAAAGAAGGGTTGAAATTTAATTATTTTAAATCTCAACCCTTTTTAATTGCTGTTTTACCTCTCTTCTAATCTCTATGGGAGAATACTTTTTCCCTTACTCATATAATTTGAATATCTGTGTTATAATACTAGGGGGTGATAAATTATGAAAATATTTATTGACAGCGACGGATGTCCCGTTGTTCATCTAGCAATTGAAATGGGTAAATCTTATAACTTAGATGTAATTGTAGTTAAAAACTATTGCCATGAAATATATGACGAGTATGCTTCTATAGTTACTGTAGATAAATCTCCCGATAGTGCGGACTTTTATATTGCCAATAGAGCTGAAAAGGGAGATATTATTATTACTCAGGATTATGGCCTTGCCGCCTTAGCCCTTGCTAAAAATGCCTTTTGTATAAATCAAAACGGCCTTATTATAGATTCAAAGAATATTGAGCAATTATTAGAGCAAAGATATATAAATAAAGAACTCCGAAAAAATCACAGGTACTATACTAAATTTAAAAAAAGAACTTCTCAATGGGATATTCAATTTAAAAAAAGTTTAAAAAGATTAATAGAAGCAAACTTTCCTTCCCAAATTAATTGTAACAATTAGTAAAATATTATTGTATTTTCAGCTGATTCTTCGCCATTATGATTTTAATATCTTCATAGGTAATATCTTTCGGTAAAGACTCTTTAATCGGTTTTAATCTTTTTAATCCCAATTTTCCGATAGCCTCTAATATTCTTTTTTCCTTATGGAAATCATCAATAAATCTTGACCAATCTACTTTTAATCCATCTTTTTCACATTTTTTAAGATGCTCGATTATAGTATTAACCGTAAAATTTCTCCTTTTTGCAATTTCTTCTAAAGAAAGGCCTTGTAGATAACAATCATATGTAATCTTATATCTGTCGTGTTTTTCATCTCCCGTAGATATCGTAACCTTTAATGATTTTAAGTCAATCTCATTTTCCTCGCAATAACTTTTAATTAATAATATAAAATCTTCCCCGTAACTTTCATATTTTTTAATTCCGACTCCGCTTATTGCCAAAAGTTCTTCTTTATTTTTGGGAAAATAGGAAGCCATCTCTTGCAAAGTGGAATCGTGAAATATCATAAAGGGAGGTAGATTTTTCTTTTGAGATATTTTGTATCTTAATTCCTTTAATTTTATAAATAAATTCTCATCAAATTTTTCTATACCTGTTTTTTTCACGGATTTTTCTATTTCTATCTTTTTCTCTATTAAATACCTTTTATGATAAACTTTAACCTCACCTGTTAAGATTTCCTTTGATCTTGCTGTCAATTTCAATATAGGAAATTTATCTGCGGTAACTTCTATGTATCCTTTAGACGTTAATGTCATAGCAATTTCTCTAACTGCCCCTTCATTATAATCTGCCATTATTCCATAGGTAGATACTTTATCAAGACCAAACTCCAATATTCTCTTACTTTTTGAACCTCTTAATACTTGTATTATAGTACTTAACCCAAACCTTTCATGGGTTCTATATACACACGATAAAATCTTTTGAGCTTCTATGGTTACATCAATCATCTCGGACTTGTCCAAACAATTGCCACAATTGTTACACTTTTTCTTTCCCGGAGTTTCTCCGAAATAAGATAATATAAAATTTCTCAAACAATCATCAGTATTGCAATAATCTATAAGATATTGAAGATTTTCATACATCACAGTTTCTCTCTCCGAAGAAAAATTGCTATTTTGAATAATAAATTTTTGTTTAACAATATCCCCGGGAGAATAAAGAAGTATACAATCACTTTTTTGTCCATCTCTTCCTGCTCTGCCGGCTTCCTGATAATATGCTTCCATATTTTTAGGCATATTATAATGAATTACAAACCTCACATCCGGTTTATCTATTCCCATTCCAAAAGCATTTGTCGCAATTATTATCCGAGATCTGTTAAATATAAAACTATCCTGATTTTCCTGCCTATCTTCCGAATTCATTCCCCCATGATACTGTACAACAGAAAATCCTTTTTCTGTAAGTTTTTTAAACAAGGACTCTACGGTTTTTCTGGTAGCACAATATATTATTCCCGAGTCTTCTTCATAGTTGTTCTCTAAATAATTTAAAACATAGGAAAACTTATCATTAACTTTAATTACCTGATAAAACAAATTAGGTCTGTCAAATCCCGTTATGGATTCTATAGGATTCCTTAATCCTATTAATTCTTTTATCTCTTTGACTATTTCTTTTGTAGCCGTAGCCGTAAAAGCTCCAACAGGAGGTCGGTATTTCAATGATTTTATGAATTGAGGAATTTGAAGATAACTTGGTCTGAAATCATGTCCCCACTGACTTATACAATGAGCTTCATCTACTGCAATGAAAGAAATATCTATGCTTTCAACTAAGTTAATAAAAATTTTTGTATTCAAACGCTCCGGAGCAATATATAATATTTTATATTTTCCTGCCTTTACATCGTATAATCTCTCAATAAATTCTTTATGATCAAGAGAACTATTAATAAATGTAGCCTTTATTCCCATCTCATTTAGGGAATCCACCTGATCTTTCATTAAGGATATTAAAGGAGAAATCACTATAGTAACTCCCTGAAGAATAACTGCCGGCAACTGATAGCATAGAGATTTTCCCCCTCCTGTCGGCATTATCCCCAGAACATCTTTTCCTTTAAGTATTCCTCCAATTAGCCTTTCTTGCCCTTTTTTGAATTTATCATATCCAAAATAAGTTTTCAGCACATCATAAATATCCATTTTTCTTCTCCCTTACCTAATTATCCAATTAATATTATACAATATTTTATAATTAATTGTAAAATAATCAGATAAAGAATGATGAAAGCAACAAAAAACTTTGTAAAAATTAGACGATATGTTGACAGAAACAGGCAACAGGCATTTTTTGATTTCGTTTGATGTAATATATTATATTAAACATATACTTAGGTCAGTTTACAAGGTGGGCAATCCCATCCTGTGCTTGTCCGCCGATAAATCCATTTTGGGGATGTTCGTTTTTCTCAAAATGGGCGGGACCGTCAGCACCATTCATTTTAACCGTTGACTAGTTCGGCCGTCTTTACTATCTACCGATATGCTACCATTTGCCTATTCTTATTGTACTTTTAATAGGGTAGCAATTTCCTCATTAGCTTGTTTCCCTTCTGGATAAAATGTCAACATCGGATAACAATGACACATTCCTTTTCCGAAATGCATTTGATACTTGACCCCATATTTTTCACATGCTTTTGCATATGGCTTTGCTGCAGCAGATAGGACTTCGTCACTGCCATAATAAAAATGAATCATTGGAAGATTTGTAAAATTCCCAAGTGTCCCTGATAGCATATACTCAGGTATATTCTCGTTTCCATGCTTCATAATTTCACGATTCGTTTCAAACAGGGCAGAATCTACCACGATATCGACTTTATTGAGTTCTTGTATATCTGCCTTTTCTTCTTCCGTTACAGGGATAGAAGCAGGCGAAGAAGCGATAATCAGTTCTGGCATAGGAAAAGGCTCCGGCTGAACATTGTTATGTAGGCATAGTCCGATTGCCAAGGCTCCACCCGCTGAAAAACCAAGAATTGCGATATTATCTGCACCATATTCAGCTACCATATGCCGATAGGTTTCATATAGCATATCATAGGTCTCTGTGACGCAATAATCAGTGCAGAGCGGATAATATGGGAACCAGACATCACGGCCACTACGTACCCCAAAACTAATTGCTGTTTTAATAGCACCCTGATCCGGGCCGATAATCATACCACTGCCAAATAAGAACAACAACGCTTTCTTTGTTTTCTTTTCCTGTATCTCAATTTTCAAGCAGTGATAATGCTCCAATATCACCTCATCTCCATAACGATATTTTTTGTCCTTTGGTATATGGAAATCTCGCCCTTTATTAACCTTTTCTGCTTTTGCCAGAAGTTCATCTTTTGGCAAAGCAAACATTTTTTTGAAACCCATCATTTTTCCTATACTTTTTGCTATTTTATAGCGAATACTCATTATGACTCCTCCCCGTACAAATGCGGCGGATAATCTATACCACAAACATAATCGAAGGTTACCACCGTCAGCTACGTAAAGTAACCAAAACTAAGATGCCTATCCAACTGACGATGCTTTAAGAAAAATCATCTATCTGGCCACTGTTGATATCTCAAAGAAGTGGACCATGCCAGTGCGAAATTGGGCCATCTGCCTTTCGCAGTTTATAAGTAGCTAGTTCTTACGAATGTACACTCTCTTGAAAGTCTTGATTTTATTGGCTTTTTGAACATGAAATTTGCTCTATAAGTTTTTCTAATGCAACTAAATTATGTTCCCATTTTAAAGTATCTTTTGCCTCTTTATATGTACACCATTTATAGTACTCATGCTCATCAGATAATTTTATATCTTGAACGCTGGCAATCTCAGCAGCAAAACATATATCTCTCATATCCATTAATTTACCATTTTTTGTTTCTCTATAAGTAAACGTATAATTTAAATCCATTATTTTTTTTATATTGTCTATTCCAGTTTCCTCAAATATTTCTCTAGCTACTGCTTCTACTGGTTTTTCATTATGTTCAACACCGCCACAAACTGGTTGCCAATAGCCACTCCTTTCCGGTATTCTTTTTAGAATTAAAGTTTTAAAAGGATTCTTTACAAAAACAAAAGCTTGTACATTTGTTCTATCTATCATTATTTTCCCTCGTAAATAGACTTTGTTTTTATGAAACATTCTAAAAAATATAGCACAATATTATTGCATGAATGAAATATTATCGCCAACAGTCACAATTTTTCGCATATCCGCAAATAGACTTACAAAAAACAGAGTTTTCATCCACAAAGGATATACCATATGCTGGTACTAAACCATAGGTCAGCAGTTTTACTACAAACGGTTTTTCAGGTGACAATTCATCAACCGAGGACAATATATATACCCAACATAGCTTTATAAATAGTAAATTATCACCTATAGCGGTAAAATATTCCCAGAGAGTAGAAATCCCCGAACGGTAATTCTTCAGATAAAGCACTACTTTCTGCCTTACAAATTTCTATTTGCTGTTATACTCATTTTATCATATAAATAAATACTTGTCATTTTCGTTTCTTCCTACACTTTTTTTTATTATACCACCGGCAGGGGAATCACAGCCATGACACCGAACTTCGAACCAACTTGCCCTGAAGTTGAAGGATAGCGTGCTAATGCAGGAATACGCCGCAGAAATGGGGCGGGACTGTACTTTAATAAAAACTAAACTATTTTTAGATATAATTTATTTTAAAAAAATATTAGTTAAAAATAAAATTGACTGTTATTTGACAAATTAATGTTCTATTAATACTATCTTTTACATGGTTTTTTTATAATTGCTCTAAATTCTAATGAAATTTTAATGTTTCACTAATGCTCCTCTAATTTTATTATACTATCCTATATATAAAGAAGAAAATAATTAATTGGAGGAATAAATATGAATATCACTCTTGAACAAATTGACATATTAAGAAAAAGGGCTAATGTAAGTTACAAAGAAGCCAAAGACGCATTGGAAAAGAATAACGGCAATATGGTTGAAGCTCTAACGTATCTTGAAGAGCAAAATAGAATCAAACCTGAAGGCATAAAAATCGGAGATTCTTCTTTTATCAACAGTATTAAAGAAGTCATACAAAAACTGAACAAAATCAAATTCGTTGTATCAAAGGATGAAAAAACAGTATTAAACATTTCTTCTCTTTTAGCAATATTGATAGGAATTTTTACCTTCCCCGTGTCCTTAATAATATTAATATTAATTATTATCACCCATCATAAAATACGTCTTGAAAAAGGCGATAATAAGGAATGGGGGATAAACAGCAAGATTGATAAAGTTAGTAACACTGTTAGTTCCACTACAGATAAAGTTATAAAAGAATTTAAAGAACTATAATAAGGATATAAACCTGCTGAATAAATATTCAGTGGGTTTATTTGTATGGTTTTAATATCACAAAAAAGTTATAATAGAATAGTAAAGAGAATCGTTTCTTGAGGAGAGGAATAGCATGGCAAAAAAAAGGATATTTATTATAGAAGATGAAATAAAAATCAGCAGATTTATTCAATTGGAACTGGAACATGAAGGATATATAACTTATATTGAACAGGATGGAAGAATAGGATTGGAAAAAGCTATAAATGGAAATTACGATTTGATTATACTTGACGTTATGCTTCCTTCATTAAACGGTATGGAGATATTAAGAAGACTCAGACAAACCTCTGAAACTCCTGTAATTATGTTAACTGCCAAAGATGATATAACGGATAAGGTGATGGTTCTGGATATTGGAGCCGATGATTATATCACAAAACCTTTTGCAATAGAAGAACTTTTAGCAAGAATCCGAGTAATATTCAAACGAAAGAATATTGTTCTACCATCAAATCCAAATATCATTCAAATTGATAGTTTAATTTTGGATACGGAAAAGTACCTTGTCACTTACAGTAATATTCCTATTGATTTAACTAAGAAGGAATTTGATCTGTTGAAATATCTCATGATAAATAAAGGACTGGTGCTCACCAGAGACAATATACTTGAAAAAGTCTGGGGATACAGCTATGCCGGAAATACCAATATAGTTGATGTATATGTACGTTATCTGAGAAGCAAAATTGATGATAAATATAACAAAAAATTCATTCATACTATACGTGGAGTGGGGTATCAGCTAAAAGATGAATAATCCGAAATCTTCTTTTAAAAATATACACGATATAATTTTAAAAATTATATCAATAATAAAATTTATATTTAACGCTATTAAACTCGCTATAATCGTATTACTGTTAATATTAAAATTTATGTCCAATTTGATATTTAAATTTATAGATAAGATCACCAATAAGCTTAGGTTTTCCATTAAATTTAAACTAGTCTTTACTTACGTATTTATATTCATACTGATATCAATTATAACAGATATGATAACTCTGGGAACTTTTAACTATTATGTTAATAGTGGAAAAATGCTTAATTACAGTAATTTCCTCTTTGGAATTTTGATTTTTTCTAATATAACAGGAATTATAATAGTTATAATGCTTAGTACAAAAAACAGCGAAAAACTTATTTCTCCTATAGAGAATTTAACTGATATGGCCAAAAAGATATCAATAGATGATTTAGACAAAAGAATTGACGTAAAAGGTTCTAAGGATGAATTAAAAGAGCTTGCTATAACTTTTAATAACATGCTGGACAGAATTCAAGAATCCGTTGAAAAACAAAATCAATTTGTATCCGACGCATCTCACGAACTCAGAACTCCTATTGCTGTAATACAAGGATATATAAATCTTCTTGATAGATGGGGAAAAGATGATAAAGCTGTTTTAAACGAGTCCATTCAAGCTATTAAGGATGAATCCGAAAATATGAAACACTTAATAGAAAATCTATTGTTCTTGGCGAGAAGTGACAAACATACTCAGAAAATACACAAAGAAAAATTTATGCTTAATGAAATCATTGATGAAATTGTAACGGAGACTAAGATGATTGATACTTCCCATATAATATTAATGGAAAAAAACGAAGAATTTATGATAAATGCTGATAAAAATCTCATCAAGGAAGCTTTAAGAATATTTATAGATAACAGTATAAAATACACCCCTCCTAAAGGGACCATTAAAATAAGTTCTTGGGTAAAAAATTATACATCAATTATAACAATTGAAGATACAGGGATAGGAATTTCTAGAAAAGATCTTCCTCATATATTCGACAGATTCTATCGAGCCGATAAAGCAAGAAATAGGGAAAAAGGCGGTACAGGTCTTGGACTTTCCATTGCAAAGTGGATAATAGAAAGCCATGAAGGAATTATAAATGTAACAAGTGAACAAGATAAAGGTACAAAAATTAAAATTGAACTTCCATTGGCTGTGTAAATAAAACTTTTAAAGTTAAGTTAACTTTAAAAGTTTTATTTATAATACTTCAGTAGAAGCCTTTTTTATTAAAAATAACAATATCATTCATTTAAATCCGTATGTTCTCCGGATACCATATATATAATGCTTTCACAAATATTTGTGACATGGTCCGCAACCCTTTCTATATACTGGCTTATAAGAAGAAAATAAGTTGATTGTTTAATCTTTTTCGTATCTTCCATCATTAATACCAACAGTTCTCTAAAAATCTGAGAATATAATGCATCTACTATGTCATCTCTTTTTGATATTTCTCTTGCTCTATCCATATCTTCATCCATATATGCAGATATACTATCTTTCAACATTCCTGTTACAATTTCTCCCATTCTGGGTATATCTATTAATTCTTTAATATATTTTTCTTTATAAATTCTCTTTGTAATTTTAGCTATATCAACACCATGGTCGGCAACTCTTTCTAAATCGGTAATTATTTTAAATGTTGCGGTAATTAATCTTAGATCCTTAGCTGCCGGCTGTTGAAGAGCAATAAGTCTCGTACAAGCTGTCTCTATTTCTACTTCCATTCTATCAATTTCATCATCTAAATTTATCACTTCTTCAGCCAACTTTGTATCCTGGTCTCTTAATGACTTAATGGAATCGTTTAAAGATTTTACTACCAATTCACACATTTTTAAAATCAAATCATGTAAATTTGCCAAATCCTTATCTAAATAATTTCTCGTCATGAATTTTCACCTCCATCTCAATTTTATCCGAACCTTCCTGTTATATAATCTTCGGTTCTTTTATCTTTAGGATTAAAAAATATATTTTCCGTAGAATCGAATTCAACTATTTCTCCCAGCATGAAAAAGGCCGTATCATCAGAAATCCTTCCTGCTTGTTGCATATTATGGGTAACTATTACGACAGTATAATCATTTTTCAATTGTCCAATTAAATCTTCTATCTTAAAAGTGGATGCAGGGTCAAGAGCTGATGTAGGTTCATCCATCAATAAAACATCCGGCTCCACCGCTAATGCTCTTGCTATACAAAGCCTCTGCTGTTGTCCTCCGGAAAGAGCTAAAGCTGATTTATTAAGTCTGTCCTTTACCTCATCCCAAAGAACCGCTTTGTTTAAACTTTTTTCTACGATTTCATTTAATTTTTTCTTATTCTTTATCCCGTGTATTTTAGGTCCATAAACTATATTTTCATATACGGACATAGGAAAGGGATTAGGATTTTGAAAAACCATTCCCACCTTTTTTCTTAAATCAATTACGTCATACTGGTTTATATCTATCCCGTCTAATTTTAAGGAACCTTCTATTCTAACGCTGTCTATTAAATCATTCATCCTATTTAAAGTTCTTAAAAATGTGGACTTTCCACAGCCTGAAGGTCCTATAAGGGCTGTCACACTCTTTTCTTTTATATTTATATTTATATTCTTAAGAGCATGAAAATCTCCGTAATACAAATTTAAGTTTTTAATTTCTATCTTATTCTTCGTTTCATTCTCTATCATTTTTATCCTCCTATGCTTTGGAAAGTTTTTTCATTAATTTATTGGCTATAAGATTAATTATCAAAACGGTAATTATTAATACTGTAGCAGTCGCATAAGTATTCCCTTGCGATAATCCTTCCGATGCCAATATATAAAGATGAACGGCCATGGTCCTTCCCGGTCTCCATATGGATTCCGGAAGCCCAAGAGAACTTCCTGCTGTAAATATAACCGCTGCCGTTTCTCCTATTACTCTGCCGATTCCCAATATTATTCCCGTCATTATCCCGGGCATAGCAGCAGGAATTACAACTTTATATATTGTCTGCCACTTAGTAGCTCCTAAAGCCAAACTTCCTTCCCTGTATGATACGGGAACTGCTTTGATAGCTTCTTCGGAAGTTCTGATTATAGTAGGAATTATCATTAAAGTAAGAGTAAGTCCTCCGGATACTATGGAATATTTTAAATTAAGAGCCACTACAAAGAATACATATCCAAACAAGCCAAATATTATTGAAGGAACCCCTGCTAACGATTCTGTCCCAAATCTAATGATTTTTAATATAATCCCTTCCTTTGCATATTCGGTTAAAAATATGGCCGCGCAGACTCCTATAGGTCCGGCTATTACGATAGAAAACAACGTAAGATATATTGTAGTTATAATAACGGAAAAAATTCCTCCTTCTCTCCCCATATTTTCAGGCTCTTTTGTTAGAAAATCCCACGATAAATGAGGTATACCATTAATAAGAATTTTACCTATTATTGCAACTAAAATTATGATAGTTATTATACCACAAAATTTTATTATACCAAATGCAAATTTTTCCGCTCTTTTCGTAGATGCAATAGAATTTTTATGTTCCATATCATCTTTCATTTGTTTTCACCTGCCCTATTATATATCATATTCGCTATAATATTTAATATCATTATAAATATAAACAATACAACACCTGTGGCAAATAAAGCTTTTTGATGTTCTGCAGATGCATATCCCATTTCGATTCCTATATTTCCTGTAAGAGTTCTTGCAGGAGATAATATACTTTGAGGAATAATAGCGGTATTTCCAAGTACCATAATAATCGCCATAGTTTCCCCAATAGCCCTACTCATTCCCAATACAACGGAAGCGGTAATTCCTGATTTCGCAGATGGAACTATTACGCGATATATGGCTTGCCAATGAGAAGAACCCAAACCAAGGGAACCTTCCTTATATGTAGAAGGCACAGCTTTTATGGCGGATTCAGAAATATTTACTATTGTAGGCAATATCATTATGGCAAGTATTATACTTCCCGCTAAAATACTAAATCCTTGATTATTAAATACCTTTTTAATAAAAGGAACGATTACAGTAAGTCCATATAGTCCATATATTACTGATGGTATTCCGGCCAATAATTCAATTGCGGGCTTTACTATCTTCGCAAATTTTTCATTAGCGATCTCAGCTAAATATACAGCACATCCTACTCCTATAGGAACCCCTAATATTAATGCCCCTAAAGTAGTAAGAATTGTTCCTATTATCATAGGAAGTATCCCATATTCATATCTTAAAGGTGCCCATGTTGTTCCCAATAAAAACTTCTTTATACCATATTTAATCATTATGGGAACTCCTTCTCTGAAAATAAAATAGGTAATTAATGCTAAACCAAATATGGCACTTAGAGCACATAAAAATAGTATAATTTCAATTAATCTTTCGTGAAATTTCACATTTTCACCCCTCACATTTATCCTTCTATTCATAGAGTATCTTAATATTTCCATGTTATTTCTATGTTAAAATTATGTTAAATTCATGTTAAGTATGATGCCCAAATACATATAAAAATTTTCATAAAAAAAAGCAGTAAACACTGCTTTTCTCAATGTCTCTGCCTTTTTAATCAAAACCTACTATTCTACTTTTAGA
Source organism: Acidilutibacter cellobiosedens (assembly GCF_004103715.1). Taxonomy (NCBI): domain Bacteria; kingdom Bacillati; phylum Bacillota; class Tissierellia; order Tissierellales; family Acidilutibacteraceae; genus Acidilutibacter; species Acidilutibacter cellobiosedens. Next base: position 3,646,786 of record NZ_CP035282.1, read on the forward strand.
TAATTATTCTCCTCTATTAAATTCTGACCTTCTTCACTTAATATAAAATCAATAAAATCTTTTGCAAGTCCTGTAGGCTCTTCTTTCGTTACCAATAAAAACGGTCTGGCTAATTTATAAGTGCTGCTGTATATATTATCTTCCGTACATTCATTTCCGTCAACTTTTAAAACCTTTAAATCCTTAGAACCTTCTACGCTGCCAAAGGAAGCAAATCCTATGGAACTTTCATCTCCCGCAACTGTGGTCATAACTGCTCCCGTTGATCCTTGAGTTATTGCTCCGGCCATAGTTTTATCAACTTTATTGCCATTCTCTTCAACTTCCAATCCCGTCAATTCTATAAAGGCTCCTCTTGTCCCTGAACCTTCCTCTCTGGTTACAACAGTTATCTTTCCTGATTTTCCGCCTATTTCACTCCAGTCTTTAATTTCACCTGTATAAATCTTTCTGATTTGCTCTGTAGTAAGATCTTCTACACTATTTGCCGGATTAACTATGACGGCTATTCCATCAATAGCTATTTTATACTCTTTTAACGACTTTTCTTCATCTTTAAGTTCTCTTGAAGACATTCCTATATCAGATGTTCCGTCCATTGCTGCCTTTATTCCTACTCCTGAACCTCCGCCCTGAATATCTATTACATCATTTGGATGAGCTTCTTTATATTTTTTAACCAATTCATCAGCTAAGGGCTGTACTGACGTGGACCCATTGACTAATATTTTTCTGGATTCTCCATTTGTCTGATCTCCTGCCGGTGCAGTATCATCTTTCTTCCCACAACCTGTAAAAATTCCCATTACCAAAATAATCACACACAGGAATGCAAATATACTCTTTGATTTCATTAATATTCCTCCTCAAAATTATTATTTCCATACTTCTCACTTTTTATTTACAAGTAAATTATAATCTCCCTCTGTTAAGAAATTGTAAAGCCGGAGTTAAAGATAGGTAAAATTATGAAATACTTATATTAAACTGTTTATCAGCCATTCCGCATCCCGTGCTATATAATCAATTCTATCTTTATATCTGTCGGAGTACTCAAGGATTAAATCCTTATTGGGAGTAAATGTCTTATATAACTTTATAAATTTTTCAAAATCAAAGCTGCCTTCTCTAATCCCGTTATGAGAATCATGAATCCCATCATTATTGTGTAAATGATAAGCTATGATTTTTTCTGTATTCCAACTATTCGCATTTACATGTCCAACATCTATTAATAAAGGAATTTAATGTTTGACCATCAAAAACATGGATTTTTTCTGGGCTGAAAATAACATTTATCTGTGAGCCATATTCATATTCCATATTATCTACCAGAGCTATTATCTCCGTTTTTCCAACATCTATATAAATCCCCTTTTTATTCCCGTAATTTTCCATATATTTTATTGTCCCTTTAACAGAAAACCTGTCTTTTGCTTTTGTTAGTATGATATCTTCTGGCCTTATCCCTATATATACTACATCTGAGCTATTTTTTTCAGATATAAGTTTACACCAGTCATCATGTAAATCATAATTTATTTCATTAAACCATATATCTCCGTGTTCATATCTTCCCTTAATTATATTCATAGGAGGTGAGCCTACAAAATTAGCTGTAAATACATTTTTAGGCCTCCTATATACTTCCTCCGGGGTTGACAGCATCTGCAATTCTCCTTTATTAAATAATGCTATTCTGTTACCTATAGTCATAGCTTCTGTTTGGTCATGAGTTACATATACATATGTTTGCTGAAAAATATCATGAAGTTCAACCAAGCCTTTTCTTGCACTGACTCTTAGCTGAACATCCAAGTTAGATAAAGGCTCATCTAAAAGAAAATAGTCCGCTCTCTTTACTATGGCTCTGGCAAGAGCAACTCTCTGCCTTTGACCACCCGATAATTCTTTTGGTTTTCTGTTTTTCAACCCATCGAGTTTCAGTAATTCTATAGCCTTTTTGTACCTTTTATCTATTTCTGCGGGACTTATCTTATGAACCTTCATTCCATATTTTATATTGTCTTCAACACTCATGTGAGGATACAGAGCATAATTCTGAAATACCATGGCAACATTTCTTTGCCCGCTTGGTACTTCGTTAACCTTTTTTCCTGCCATTATCAAATATAATGTCTTTCATTTAAACCCTCCTATTACTTTATACCGGAAAAAGAAAATGTATCTATTATATATTTTTGAAATACTATATATAAAATTAAAGGAATTATCATGGTAAGTACGGAGACCGCCATTGCTATCGTAAATTCCGTTCCTCCTTCGGAACTGATGAACATCTGAAGTGCCAAAGATAATGTATAATTTTCTTTCGATTTTAAAATCAAAACCGGCCATACATATTCGTTCCAAGAATTAATAAAGAAAATTATTCCGGTAGATGTAATAGCCGGTTTTGTCAATGGTATAACAATATCCTTTATCGTCCTCATATTACCAATATCCTCTAAATGGGCATATTCAATTAAGGATTTCGGTATGGTCCTCATGGCTTGGCGTATTAAAAATATCCCTAATGCATCAGCCATCTGAGGTAAAATTACACCAATTATATTATCTCTGAAACCCATAGCCGATATCGTCATATAATTTGGTATCATGGTAACTGTAAAAGGTATAAACATGGTGCTCAACAACAAATAATAGATAAAATTCTTATACTTTAGATTAAAAAAAACCAATGAATATGCTGTCAGAATACTGGTCAGTAATTTAAACAAAGTAACTGTAAAAGCTACCGTAAAAGTATTCATTACTATTTGAAAGAAAGGTAATCTTTTAAATACATATTTATAGTTTTTCAAAGTAAACTCTTCCGGTATTAAATTAAATACATTATTCATCGCATCTGAAATCGTCTTAAATGAATTTGAAATAGCAAATACAATGGGTATCAACAAAAATATCACTACAATCCACATTAAAACATGCCATTTTATTTCTTTCCTTTCAATTTTCATAATATGCACCTACTTCTACATACTTATATTCTAAATAGAGCAACAATCCAAATATTATCAGTGTCAATACAGAAAATTTATACTAATGTAAACGAAATTTTCTTATAGACTGTAAAAAAACCTTCTGTAAAGTTTAATTTCCATTACAGAAGGTCCTAATGATTATACTCTAAATATTACTGATTCATTCTCAAACATCTTCCTCGCAAAGATTGTAGCAAGGATAATATATATTATTGCCCAACTAAATGATAAAGCTATGTGGACAGGATTGTATATCCCCACTATCAACTCCTTCATTATACTTATCTGACTGACGATAGGTATATTAAAATAGGTAGTGGAAATACTTTTCGGGTCAATCATATAAGTTGCAAAAGCCGGAATCATAACCACTATGCTCAAAGGGCTTAAATAAGTCTGAGCTTCTTTAAAGGATCTGGCATAAATACTTATTGCAAGCTCTAATGCTGAAAAAATAAGAGTTAAACATATAGCCGAAAGAGAAATCATGATTATTGACAAAAATGTAAAATTGACTCCCTCCCCTAAAAGCTCGGTATTAAATCTCTGAGCTATAAATAATCCTAAGATAGATGAAAAAGTTCCTATTATCCCGGATATGGTTATAGCAAGATATTTTCCTATAAATAATGATGTTCTGTTAACCTGGGTCGTAAGTAAAGGTTCCAATGTCCCTCTCTCCTTTTCTCCGGCTCCGTTATCCGTTGCTGAAGGAAGAGATGAAGTAACGGAATATATGGAAAGCATTAAAGGAAATAACATTGAAAAAATCATAGCTCCCGTTCCTCCTTCTTGCGCAATTCCCTCTTCTTTTATATTTATAGGATTTAAAATAGATGGATCTATTCCTCTATCCTTTAACTTGTTTGAAACAATGGAGGCCGAATATTTGGATATTGTTTCTCTTATTATGCTCATTGCCATAATAGAGGTTTGATTTGAATCATCATAATTTACCGTAATAGATGCAACTTTGTCCTTAGAAATATTATCATCAAAATTTTCGGATATATTGATCAATGCTTTAATATCTCCTTCTTCAAGGGATTTTTGGGGATTTTTTGTTTCAATAATATTAAATTCAGAATCGTTTTTAAAAAAATCCACAATTGAAGAATCTTTCGATTCCGATACTAAAGCTATATCTACTCCATGTTCTTCAATACCCTTGCTGATATTTTTCTGGCTTAATCCCATAAAGCCATATATCAAGGGAAATATAATTATAGGTATGAGTATACTGGATATAATTGTTTTTTTATCCCTAAACATGTCTACAAGCTCTTTTTTCAATATAATAGATATATGATTAAAGTTCATTCTTATCACCTACCAATTCCATAAATACATCTTCCAGATTTTCATTATTAAAATGAGATTTCAACTCGGCAGTCGTTCCCATTGCTGCTACTTTTCCCTTATGAATTATTAATATTCTGTCGCAAAGTTCTTCTACTTCGCTCATAGTATGACTTGAGAATATTATTATCTTTCCCTCGTCCCTACAGGATCTTATAAAGTTATGAATAATCCTTGAGGAAGTAACATCCAACCCTGAGGTAGGTTCATCAAAAAGCATGATATTTGGATTATGAACTATAGATCTTGCTATGGAAACTTTTTGCTTCATTCCTCTGGAAAATTTTCCTACTCTTTTATCTATATATTCTGACATTCCCAGCATAACTGATATTTCATCAATTCTCTTATCTACTTTTTCCTTTTTCATATTATTCAATTCCGCAAAATATCTTATATTTTCTCTGGCAGTTAGTCTGTCATATACTCCCACTTCTCCTCCAAATAATATTCCTGTTTCTCCTCTTACCTTATCAGGCTGTTTCAAAAGATCATAGCCGTTTATTTCCGCCGTGCCTGAAGTAGGCCTAAGCATTGTTGCTAACATTCTAAGAATAGTTGTCTTTCCGGCTCCATTTTCTCCAAGAAGCCCTAACACATCCCCTTCATTCACCTGAAAGCTGACATTATCAACAGCCATAAAATCTTTAAACTTTTTTGTAATTCCCTGAACTTTAATCATATTGCCACCTCCATCATGTTAATTTATCCCCATAGTAAAATTTATAAAATCCGATAGTTTCAGTTTCTCCACATTCCATTCTCTAAATGGACAGTCTATTATTTTCAAAGGCAAACCTGGTTCTTCTATAAATTTAAAGAACTTTTTATCCAACCAAGGAGCAGTCCAAGGCCCTGATCTGCATATATAAATTGATTTTATATCTACCCCTTGAGAAATAGAAGTTCAAGTAGGATATTTAATATTAAATCTTTCATTTATCTCTTTAAAGTCTTCGGCCCTTTCAGCGCTATAAGGACTGTAAATAATATTAGCCTCATTAATTAAACCATCCCTAAAAAGCTTTCCAAGCCAATTGGCACAATTAACTTCAAAATTCAAGGATTCAATTCCTCCATAACCCAGATCCGAATGAGCATCAAAGGAATAAATCTCTCTAAGGTCACCCTCCTTAGCTATTTCATAGGCCATTTCATGGGATTCGGAAACTACTATCTTATGAACATTCTCTAATTGAAACTTTTCAACAATATTATCCCAGAAATCTTTTTCTTCACCTCCTATATCCATAGATTTCGTTATATCTATACCTTTAATATAACTCTCGATATATATTCTATACCAATGCTTTAAGATATTAGATTTGTTTTCCGCATAAGAACCCTTCCATTCCTTCATATAAGGCATAAAATAATCCCAATCTACAGTTAATAAAACACCCCCCATTCTTACAACCTCCTTTTAATAATTTATCTATATAATAATATAAGGAAAAAAGAAAGACAATATAATTTAAAAAATATTACTAATAACACTTTTTTTAGAAAATATTTTTAGCTACAGAAAAAATTAATTAAAAAGGTTTCTGTTGAAACACTAATAAATTAAGCAAATTAGGATTTCCTCATGGATTATAAAAAAGCAATTGATAAATATTGTTGAATACGAATTATCAATTGCTTTTATGAATATATATAAAAACTTGAAAAATGAATACAATTTTATATCGAGCCTATTACATATTTAAAAATCATCCAAAAATGACATGCACTCCCTGCCATTACAAAGAGATGAAATAATTCATGAAATCCAAATCCTCTCCACTTAAATTTAGGCCATTTTAAACCATATATAATTGCTCCTACAGTATAGAAGATACCTCCTCCGATTAGCCAACCTACTCCTTCTATCGAGACAACTTCTTTTAAGGGGAAAAAAGCAAGTACCACAAGCCATCCCATAAGAATATAGATAGTTGTAGAAATCCATCGAGGTACATCCATCCAAAGAGCTTTCAAGATAATTCCTCCAACAGCAAGAACCCAAATACTTATTAATAAACCCCATCGCCATTTCCCCGAAAGAGAAATCATACATATTGGAGTATATGTTCCTGCAATCAGAACATAAATCATCATATGATCCAACTTTCTTAAGATCCTGTTTACTTTTCCTTGAGCAGGGGACCAATGATATACCGTACTTGCCGTATACAATAAAATAAGACTTATCCCATAAACAATAACAGAAATCATATCTTTATATGTTCCTATAGGCTCTACATATTTTACTAATATCATAGTACCAAAAACAGATAAAACAGCTCCTATAAAATGAGTTAATGCACTGATAGGGTCCTTAATTTTTATATTCATAAAACCACTCCTTAATCTATTTATGTAATTTAATAGTTTTAAAAACCACTTTATAATATATATGTATTATAATATATTGTTATTGATACTTCAATATATTTTTTTATTTCAAAAAAAATTAATTTATTATATTGATATACGGTAAGGGAGACTTTATAATATAATAGAGGTGATATATATGACTTTTGAAAGAGAAGAATTGATAAATTTGATTAAGAAAAATATTTCTTTAAAACAAATAGATTTATCGGAAATTCCGGATATTGATTTATATATGGACCAAGTGACAACTTTTATGGAAGATAAATTAAAAGAATTCAAAAGGACGAAAGAAGATAAGATATTAACCAAAACCATGATCAATAACTATACAAAAAATAAAATACTTCCTCCCCCTGAAAAGAAAAAATATTCTAAAGATCATATGATGCTTTTAATATTAATTTATCATTTAAAACAGATTTTATCTATTGGTGATATTCATTCCCTACTATCTTCCGTAAGTGATATCTCCATTGAAAATTTATATAAAAACTTTACTGATATTCAATCAATAGAATGTAAAAATTTTTCTGAAGAAATGCCAAAAAAAATAGATGAATTGCAAAAACAAATTCATCCTAATGAAGAAAACTTTGATAAATTAACTTTATTTTCAATGATTTTTTTCTTGATAATACAATCTTCTTTAGAAAAGAGACTGGCAGAAAAGTTAATAGATACATTTTTTAATGATTAAAAATACTCTATACGGACATTTCCAATACTATGGGGCAATGGTCGCTTCCCATAATATCAGAATGAATGATGGAATCTTTTAAAAAGTCCTTCAGTCTTTCAGATATTATAAAATAATCAATTCTCCATCCGGAATTTCTTTCTCTTGCCTTTCTCATATAGGACCACCATGTATAAGCTTGTTCTTTCTGTGGATATAGATATCTAAAAGTATCAATAAATCCGCTTTCCAACATATTAGTCATCTTCTGTCTTTCTTCATCTGTAAATCCTGCATTTTTTCTATTTGTTTCAGGATTTTTTAAATCTATTTCTTCATGGGCTACATTAAGATCCCCACATAAAATAACGGGTTTTGAATTATCTAATCTCTTCATATATTTTAGAAATATATCTTCCCAGCTCATCCTATAATCAAGTCTCTCTAATTCTCTGCGGGAATTTGGAGTATAAGCATCAATTAAATAAAATTTTTCAAATTCTAAAGTTATAACTCTACCCTCCTGATCGTATTCATCAATTTCAATTCCATATTTAACTGATATAGGCTTGGACTTTGTAAATACAGCCGTACCTGAATAGCCCTTTTTCACCGCATAATTCCAATATTTATAGTAACCTTCTAATTCCAGATTTACCTGCCCTTCTTGAATCTTAGTCTCTTGAATACAAAATATGTCTGAATTCTCTCTATTGAAATAATCCATAAATCCTTTCTTCATACACGCTCTAAGTCCATTCACATTCCAAGAAATAAGTTTCACAATATTACCTCCTATCTATTCTGCATCTCCCTCTCTATCCGTAATAATTAAGAATAGCCTTCTTTATATAAATATTATAGCAACTATTATAACTTATTTGAAATAAAAAAAAGAAGTATCATGAAATTATTCTTAAGTAGATAATGATACTCCTTTCACGAAATAAAATTGTTATATTTATCTAATATCCCTTATTTAAATCAACTAAGTTAATAATTTTCTCTCCGGAAATATATCTTTTAAAATTTTCATATACTATATAAAATCTTCTTTCTTTTACCATTTCCGATACCCATGAGTTATGAGGAGTGATTATTACATTTTTCATATCCCAAAGAGGACTTTCTTTCTTTAGCGGTTCTTCTTCAAAAACATCCAATGCCGCTCCCCCAATTTTACCTTCCTTTAACCCCAATATCAAATCTTGCTCATTAATTATATTTCCCCTGGATATATTTACAATATATACTCCGTCTTTCATGCTCCCAATCACATCTTTGTTTATTAAATGGTAAGTCTTATCTGTATAAGGCATAGATACTACTACCACATCACACATACTTACCATTTCTTTAATATTCTCCGTTTTATAACATTTATCAAAATGTTCTACATCTCTCCCCGTAGTATTAAGGCCCAATACAGTTGTTCCAAAACTTTTAATTCTCTTCGCCCCTTCTTTGGCTATATCCCCTGTGCCGATAAAGCCTATTGTCTTGCCATATATTTCCGATAACCTAGTATTGACTTTCCATTCTTTTTTGTGCTGATTTTCATAAAATTCTCTGCTCTTTTTAACCATCTCAAGAATTTTAAGCACTATCCATTCCGATATAGGAATGCTGTATCCCCCTCTGTTATTAGCTAATAATATTCCCCTGTCCCTTATTAAATCCAAAGGCACTTGATTTATTCCTGCACTAAAAAGCTGTATAAATTTTAAGTTCTTCAACAATGAAATATCAAGAGATTGGAAAACAGCAAAACATGAAAGAACTTCTATGTCCTTAATATTCTCTGAAAATTTTACATCGTCTTCTTTTTCTACAATTATGTCATATCCTAAACTTCTTAGTTTATTCAATTTCTCCTCATCAAATTTTTCGGTTATTAAAGCTTTCATCCTTATCCCCTCCCATAATAATCTTTTTATAGCCCATAGAAAAATCTCATTCGTCTTAATTCATTAATGCTCCAATAGAAACCTTTTTTAATATTTACCCAATTACCTTCTTCATAATTATAGTTTATATATTTATATTTTTGTTTTCAATTAATTTCTCTTAACCATTATTGTGACCAATAGAAGTAATCTACCTTATATGAGCTACAATTTTTATGTAATAAATCCAATTAAATTTTTTAAATAGATATTAAAAAAAAGGGTATTTATAATAATACTTAAAAACTATAACAATGAGGAGGGCAAGATATGAAATTAAATAATAAAGTAGCAATAGTTACTGGAGCCGCTGCAGGTATGGGCGAAGCAATAGCCAAGGAATTTGCTAAAGAAGGCGCAAAAGTAGTAGTAAACTATTCTCGTAGTTCACAAGAAGCCGAAGCCATCGTTGATGAAATAACAAAAGATGGAGGAGAAGCCATAGCAGTAAAAGCTGATGTTTCAAAATCCGAAGACGTAAAACAAATGATAGAGAAAACCATAGATAAGTTTGGAAAAATAGATATATTAGTAAATAATGCGGGAATACTGGATGATTATACTCCAGTAGTAGATACATCAGAAGAATTATGGAACAGAATAATAGGAGTAAATCTAAAAGGCCCATTTTTATGCTCCAAATATGCAATTCCCTACATGCTAAAGGAGAAAAAAGGAGTAATAATCAATTTATCTTCAATTGCAGGGTTTGTATCCGGAGGAGGCGGGGCAGCTTACACTTCTTCCAAACATGGAGTAATAGGGTTGACGAAACAGATTGCTTATGATTATGGAAAACTGGGAATAAGAGCAAATGCCATATGCCCCGGAGCCATAAAGACAAGAATGACAGAAGAAATATTGAAAAACGATGACGCTCCTGTCATGGAAGCGATAAAATCCGTTCCCGCCGGAAGATACGGATACCCCGAAGAAATCGCAAAGTTAGCATTATTCCTTGCAAGTGATGATTCGGATTTCATCCATGGAACACCTATTCTTATTGACGGAGGATGGGTTGCAAGATAAATATAAAATTATAGGGATTGGTTAGCTAAAACTAACTAATCCCTATCTTAATTAAAGCTCTCAAATCGATGCCTGGAAATATCATATAACAAGTCATAGCGCCTTCCCCTGTGGCATCTTTCATTTTATATACAGTACAATCTTCACATTTCTTTATTGCAGTAATATTATTCCCGTAAAATACCTTATCTTCCAATGTAGTTCCTATTTATTTCACCTCCTCTTTCCGCTCATGAGAAAGCTAATCCTCATCATAAAAATCCAGATATGAATATTTCTTTTCGCCTTTTTTCCATCCTAATATACAATCCATATTCACGTTTTGTGCTGCTTTAAATATAGAAATATCTGCATTTTTGTAGTTTTCTTTAAGATGCTCAATTAATTCTTTTATTTCATAACGCTTATTTCCCGTCCTTTTGGCAGCCACCATACAAGCACAGTTTAAGGGCCATATTCCGCTATTCTGGATAAACCTTTTTATATATTTTTCCTCTATATAGTACATGGGCCTTATGAGTTCCATTCCCTCATAATTTCTTGATTTAAGTTTGGGAAGCATTGTTTTAAAATTCCCCGAACATAAAACATTTAACATAATGGTTTCTATAACATCATTGAAATGATGTCCCAAAGCTAATTTATTACATCCCAGTTCACTTGCTCTTCTATATAATGCTCCCCTCCTCATTCTCGCGCACATATAGCAGGGATAATCCTTAGCTATTTTATCGGTTATTTTAAATATGTCTGATTCAAATAAATCTATTGGTATATTTAAATATTTACAATTATCTATTAATAATTTTTTTATATCCGGATGATATCCCGGGTCCATTGCTATAAATTTCAATTCAAAATTAGCGTTTCCGTTTCGTCTCAGTTCCTGGAACAATTTAGCCATAAGCATACTGTCTTTCCCTCCGGAAACAGCTACCGCGATTTTATCTCCGTCTTTGATTAAATCAAATTCTTTAATAGCTTTTATAAATTTGCTCCATAAATATTTTCTGTACTTTTTAATTATGCTTCGTTCTATTTCAACTAACGGTTTTCTTTCACTAAAGGGAACCAATATTTCACACCCTTGTCCCGCTAATCCTTCCTCTTTATCCTTCACGATATTCTATTCACCTCTTGTTTTTAATCCAGCCTACTATTAGTTTATCTCAAAACAATAATAAAAACAAGATTCCTATCTGTTGTCTACCTTTTCAGGATACATGTCATGATAGAATAGTCTCTTTTCCGCTACCTCTTCCCATTTAGTTCCCTTTCTTCCATAATTACAATAGGGATCAATGGATATTCCGCCTCTTGGTGTGAATTTTCCCCATACCTCAATATATTTTGGATCAAGTAAGTTTATCAAATCTTTCATTATCATGTTAATACAGTCTTCATGAAAATCTCCATGATTTCTAAAACTGAAAAAATAGAGTTTTAAAGATTTGCTTTCAACCATTAACTTTCCAGGAACGTAGGAAATATATATAGTAGCAAAATCCGGCTGTCCTGTTTTGGGACAAACGCTTGTAAATTCCGGGCAATTAAACTTTACAAAATAATCATTCCCTTGGTGCTTATTTTCAAATGTCTCTAATACTGACGGGTCATAATCGTATTTATATTTAATTCCTTGATTCCCCAGCAATTTTATATCCTTTAACTCCTTTTCACTTCTTTCGCTCATTTATATCAACTCCCTCATTATTTTAATCTCTTTTTAAATTCTTTAACCATTATAACTCCGACTATTGACGGAATAACCTGACCTGTACATAAACTTACCGCCAATATTTTATAAGGTACGTTCAGTATAAAGGAAAGCCATATAGGCACAATTAGCCCCGGACCAAATATTATGGGAAGGGCTATAAACCAATCATTTAAATTAAAACGTTTAATCATATAAATTCCCGATGTAGTAACAATCCCAACTATTAGCCCTCCTATTATATCAAATATTCCTAATCCTCCCATAATCATATTACTTACCATATTTCCTATTCCCATAGGCAGTATAAGGAAAGGATACACTCCGGCAAAAGCATAAAGGGATGTTGCTATCCTGATCTGATATTGGCCGAAGGCAAAATTCTGAGTAAAGTACATGAGCACGATATAAAGGGCCATAAAAACTCCCGATATAGCTATTTTTTGAGTATTCGATTTAATTTTCATTTTTCTCCTCCTTAATTAAACAATAAAAAAAAGGCGCTTCCGCCTTATAAACAAAAATAAAAGATCATAAAATAATCTTTTGGTTCCTTAGTTTTGTTTAGAGACAGGATGGTTACGAACTGTCCTATTCAATTTTAAATATATCTTATTACTTTATAGTGAATAAGTCAAAGAAAAAACTCTCAATAAATATTTTTCTTTGAAAACTCATATATTGCAATTCCAACTGCAATGGGAAGATTCAAAGAATCTATATTATTAGTATGCTTTATGACAACACTTGTCCCTTCCTTTAAAAAACTATCATCCAAACCTTTAGCCTCATTTCCAAAAACCAAGGAAAATTTCTGATCGGCATTATGCTTTATATCCTTTATTGTTGAAGCTCCGTTAAGCATAAATGTATATATATGATGGCCGGGAAAAGAATTTTTATATTCGTCAAAGGAATTATAATATTTAAAGTTTAGTTTAAAAAATGCACCCATAGATGCCCTTATAACTTTAGGATCGAATATATCAACCCCCGGACTTACAATTGCTAAGTTATTTATTCCAAACCCTACCATAGTTCTGATGATTGTTCCCATATTACCCATATTACTTGGATTTACTAATACAATATGGGATTTATCTTCTTGCAAAAATAAATCATATTTTTCAAATATTCCTATAACATAACAATTTTCCTTAGGGCTTATTCTTGTAAAAAATTTATCGTTTGTTTCAGTTTGTATATCCTTATCCTTACAAAAATCATATATATCCGGCTGCCCTTTACTTCCTTTATAATTTGAATTTACCAATACTTTAATGGCCTTATCCGGTTTTGAATTAATTAATTCGATAGTGGGAAACTCTCCCAGGGCATAAGAATAACTATAATCTTTTTTATATTTTTTCAAAGCTATTGTCATATTTTTTCTCCCATTTATTAAAATCGAAAATAATATTCTTTCCTAAAAATCAATCATCTTCCGAAAATTTTAAAGTTCTTGTCAGCCTGTCATACCCTATTATAGAATTGGGGAAAACAGATTCCGCATTATATTTATATAATTCCGGTTCACTCATGGAAGGATTAAAGTGAGTGAGCAAAAGCTCTTTCACGTTTCCCCTAAGTGCTAATTTGGCTGCCTCTTCAAAAGTCATATGTTTATTCTTTATGGCCTTTTCCAAATCCTCTTTATCTCCATAACTTCCTTCACATATAAACAAGTCACTTTCCCGTATAAAATCAGGTATAGCATCAATTGGTCTTGTATCAGTAATATAGCTTATTTTAATTCCTTTCCTCTTCTTGCCCAGAACCATATTGGGTTCGTATACTTTATCGTTGTAAATTGCAGTTTCCCCATCTTGGAGAATTTTCCACAGATTCTTCGGAATTTCGTTTTTTATCGCTCTCTCCGGTTCAAATTTCGGTTTTCTTTTTATATAAAAGCTGTATCCTATACATGGAGACGAATGATCTAATTTTAATACCTCGATTGTCATATCTTTAATAATATTTAATTTTCCGTCAGGATTTTCTATTATGTTTATTTTATAGGGTAAATAAGGAACTACGGTTCTTAAGCCATTTATTATATGGGTTATTCCTTCCGGACCTATTATGGTCATAGGCTCCGTTCTTCCGCTGTTTCCTATGGTTGCAAGAAGTCCAGGAAGCCCTATTATATGGTCCCCATGACCGTGGCTTATACATATGGTGCCAATAGTTTTAAAACCCCATTTTAATATTTTCATGGATACCTGAGTTCCTTCTCCGCAGTCCACCAAAATTTTTTCTCCGTTATAATTCATAAGAACCGAAGAAAGATACCTGTTCGGTATGGGCATACTGCCTCCGCAGCCTAATAATGCTATATCTATCATCAAAAAACACCTCTTAAAAAGAAGTTTACTAATCATACTTACATTATACACAACATTTAACGAATTTACTATGTAAATAACAAAAAAACCTACGGGATCAACCATCCCATAGGTTTTTTATTGTTTACTATTTAACAGATTCCGCAGCTTTTATTATTTCACTTCTTGAGATATCTTTTCCATGCATATGCATTGAATAAAGCACTCCGTTATTTTCCCAATCAATATTTCCTCCATCGGAGATTATAGCATCTATGCCATTGATCTTCACTTTTTCTATCTTATCACCAGTAGACATTGAATAAGCGGTTTCTTCATCGGCAAACCTCTGCTGCATAAAAATCTGTTTCCCCGTTTCCTTATTGACAAAATATAGATCGATATATTTGCTGTCTTTTACAACTCCGTTTTCACCTTTATAGAATTCTGCCCTGTCAAATTCGTAGCCTTCCGGCAAATACTGTGGAAGAATAACCTTAAAGCAGGTATAATCATTTAATTTTTCTTGATCCTTAACTATCATATAGTTATCTTCTCTATTATTAACTTCATCAGATTCAGTTATTATCTTTCCGTCTTTAAAGTCAACAATTTTTTCTCCATCAGCCGTATATACTCCATCATCAGCATAAGATTTTGAAAACTCTTTTATAGGATTTCCGTCTTTATCAAAAATTTTGCCTTTTAATTCTTCCGGGATCTGGTATGTCTCCGGTTCTTCGATTTGTTCAACATTAATATGTTTTAAAGATATGCTGTTTACTATTTTCGCCAGCAGATCTTGAGCAAAGGATGTCTGCATCAAGGAAAAACATATTACCGCAACTGATGCTGCAACGGCAAATTTTTTAGTTTTATTTGATTTTCTCATTATTCTATCTCCTCCACAATTATTAATATTTTTTAAGGTCTTGATATAAACCATTCTTTTATCACTCTTTTTGCTGAAGTCCTTGTTTTCTAAAATACTGCCCAGCTTCAAAAGTTCTTTGTACTCATCATCATTAAATCTGACTACTTTTTCTGAACCAAAATAATTTTTCATACTTAATCCTCTCTTTCCATTTCCGCTCTTAATTTCTTCATAGATCTATAAAGCATTACCCCTACGTTAGTTTCCGTTATATTCAATATTTCCGCAATTTCTTTATTTTTTAAACTTCCTCCGAATTTAAGGGCTATAATGTTTCTCTCCTTTGAATTTAGGCCCTGTAAGGCCTCTAAAAGCTTATCATTAGTTTCTGACACTTCTAATATCTCTTCCGGAGTTTTTTCCTTCGATATCAGTTCTTTTATAGAATCAAGAGAAAAAAACTTGTGTCTTTTAAGACTTCTAAAATAATCATTTACTATATTTCTCGCTATTGAAAATAGCCATGTTTCAAAGGGTGATTTCTTTTCAGAATATGTATCTATCTTGATCATCACCTTTTCAAACACCTGACTTGTTAAATCTTCTGCTGAGCATTTACAATTAATTCTGTAGTATATATAGTTGTAAACCCTTTTATAATAGGTTTCAAAGATATATTCAAAATCTCTCTCTTCACACAATTTCTCTTTCATTTCCCTATTATTTAAAGTATTAGCTAAAACGGATTGTTGCATCTCTTTAAAATCCTCCTAAACTTTTTACTTAGCTAAGTAATTTTGTTCCTTGTTACATATGTTAATACGTACAATCTTTCATTCCATTACATATATTTTATATTTTTTTATTTTAATATGAAAGGATTCATATTTTAAAAATGAAATGAGCCCAACTGTTTATAAGTTAGGCTCATTTCATAAGTTATAAGTAATCTTCTACTATTTTACCTTTTTTAATAATTAAAAATATTTCTTTTAATGCTTCAATATCCTCAACAGGATTTCTTTTCAATATAATCAAGTCCGCAATTTTTCCTTTTTCTATTGTCCCTATTTCATCTATCCCGCAAGCCTCTGCGGCTCTGCCGGTTACTGCTTTGATTCCCTCTATATTTGAAACTCCCAAATCTGTAACAAATTTTACCTCCTCAGGCAGGCAGCCATGCATACTGTCCGTACCTAAAACAAAATTAATCCCTGAACTTACTATTCTGCTGTAATTTTCTTTTGCTATATCTCGGACTTTTTCCAATTTTTCTCGTATCTTAGAATTATTTCTGTCTCCATATCCCACTCCTTTATCGGAAAATATTATAAAGGAAGTTATTGTAAGCCACATATTATTTTTTATCATTTTTTCAATCTGTTTATCCGTCAACAGTGTTCCATGCTCTATACTTTTAACTCCCGCTTTAATGCACAAATCAATTCCTTCTCCCCCATGGGCATGTGCACAAACATATTTACCTGCTCTTTCACTTTCATATACGGCAGTTTCAATTTCCTCAAGAGAATAACTGGATTTGTTTAACACACTTCCTTCACTGCTTACTCCCCCTGTAACAAATATTTTCAGTTGATCTGCCCCTTTATGAAAATTTATTCTTGCCCTTTTTCTTATCTCTTCCAACCCATCCGTCGATGTAAGAGCATACCCGTGTCCGTTAATAGATGTCAAACCTATGCCGGATGCAAGTATTGAAGGTCCGTTTATCAATCCTTCATTAATTGCGTTTTTTATTTCGATATCTATATAATTTTCTTCTCCCATCACTCTCATAGTAGTTGTTCCTGCCTTAAAATCAGCTTTGATATTATTCAAACTTCTTAATATATTTCGAGAAGCCGGTATCTTCAATTGTCCTATCTGGTCACCAAGTTCCGGTATTACAGACAGATGAGTATGACAGTCTATCATACCTGCCATGGCATAGTAATTCCTTAAGTCCATTACTTGAACATCATCCAATTGTCCAAAATCATCAATTGTTCCTACATGTTCAATTCTTTCGCCTTCTATAAGTATGCAATCCTTTTCTATTAAATTGTCGGATTTTCCGTCAATTATTCCCTTCAGTTTTAATAATTTCAATACCATTCCTCCTCTTTAATTCAGATATACCAATGTTCTTCCTCATTATTATTTTTTATTATACCACTCATAATGTATTTTTGATTCAACATCTATTTTAGGTCTCTTTATAGACATACCATTGGGATATCCCACAGGTAAAATCCCTATGGGAATAACATTTGCCGGCAATTTTAAAATTTGTGATAACTCCTTTTCTCTAAATCCGGAAACATAACAACTTCCAAGGTTCAAATCGACTATTGTTATAAGCATATTTTCTATACATGCTGAACAATCAAGATATATTAATGTCTTCAACGATTTCTCTCCATATTTATTATATGATCTGTCAACATCTGCGCATATTACTATAAAAATCGGTGCTAAAAGCATCCATTTCTGAGGAATACCTTTTTGTTCATCTTTTCCAAGAAATGTCGTATTTACTATTTCCTTTTTTGTTAAATGCTCTCTAACAATAATAAATTCCCAAGGCTGAATATTTCCTGCTGTAGGCGCACAATTGCCTGCTCTTAAAATTTCCAAGATCATCTCATTTGACACTTCTCCTTTAGTAAATGACCTTATGCTCATTCTGTTAGTTATCGCTTCCTTTACATTCAATCATTTCACCTCCAAATTTATACGTTAAAAACAATTAGGAATAGAAGCAATTATACCTCTATTCCTAATTTCATAAAAATCATATTACTAATCTATATCCACACTTCATTAAGGGCTCTCAAAATATTTCCAGAAAGTATTTTCTCAATATCACTGTCAGAATAATTTTCCTTAACCAACCACCTTAAAATATTTTTTGAAGTTTCCGTAGGATTTTCTAACCCTTTTACATATTCTACTTCATTATAGTCATGAGTGCCTTGAGTACTCTTTGTTGACAGATGACCCGCATAGGCATGATGAAGCCCAACATGATCTCCATATAGAGTATCCGGCCCAAAGGCTACATGATCAACTCCCACAAGATTCTTTACATATTCAAAATGCTCCATAAAGGAAACTATGGAGTGTTCCCTGTTGTTATAAGTTAAGGTAGTATGAGGTGCCGCTTCAATTCCTATTACTCCGCCCTTTTCAGCACATGCTTTTAATACTTCATCCGGAAATAACCTTCTGCTCTCCCATAAAGCTCTTGCCCCTACATGAGTTAAAAATATGGGTTTTTGGCTTGCCTCAATTACATCAAGAGTAGTCTGCACTCCGCAGTGAGAACAATCTATGGCTATTCCAACCTTATTCATTCTCTCCACTGCTCGCTTTCCAAAAGCAGTCAATCCTCCGTCTCGATCCTCTTTAAGCCCGGAACCCAAACCGTTAGCTTCACTATATGCAACTCCCATGAGCCTAACCCCAAATCCATAGAGTATATCTATTCTATCAAGCTCGTTTTCTATCATGGCGGCTCCTTCAATACTTGGTATAAGAGCTATTTTTCCTTCTCTATGAGCCCTAATTATATCATCTACTTTTTCACACCTTATTACAAAATCCTGGTGGGCAAGGTCGCAAAGCCTTATTCCTAAGTCATAAAGCACTTCGTCCCATTTCCATCCGCTTTTAGATGTTATTGTACATGTACCGTCCATCATATTATCAAATACGGCATCCAAATAAGAATGAGATAAGGCTTCATAAGCAGCTCTTTCTCTTCCTTCTCTGGCGTATTCATCTAATTTGGTTAAATCCTTTGGAAATAACACCGGATGTTCATGTAAAGATATAATGATAAGATCTTTTGCAAGTTTTTTTACCCTTTTTTCCTCATCTTCCGAAAGAGGCACCAAATATTCTTCAACTCTGTTTAGTCCGTCACAAAGCTCAAAGTGTTTATAGTCTTCAGGTCCAAGGTAGTCGTATGCCTTGTAACCCTTGTATGCTGACTTAATACCCATTTATCCTTCCTCCTTGTTGTTTTTTATATCTACTTTTTATATACCTGACAAAGTGACTGAGGATCCACAAGTCCTTTTAAATCACTTGGGAATAACTTAAAACCATCAAAGGCATTGGAATATGCAAAATTATACTCCTGAACATATAAAGGAACAACTGGAACTTCCTTGATAAATTCTTCCTGGAATAAATCCATATTCTTATCAATATCTGCTTGAGTCGCAGCAAATTTTGATCCTTCCATATATTCATCCAGTTTAGGATTGTTGAGGCCCATGAAGTTAAGCTGAGCTGTTGAATGGAACAGTGTATACATGCTATCAAACACATCTTCGATTATTCCCCAGCCGCCCAAGTTAATATCAAATTTCTTTTGATTAAATACAAGATCGCTGTAAGTTGATTTTTCAAGAGGTTTTAATTTCAATTCAATTCCTACATCCTTTAAATTTGATACCAATATTTGTGCCGTCTTATCCAAATACATGTCATTACCATCATACATAAGTTCAAGAGATACATTTTTACCTGATGGAGAGTTTAATATTCCATCTCCGTCCGAATCCTTATACCCTGCATCAGATAGTGTTTTCTTAGACGTTTCCACATCAAACTGAGGTAATACAAATTCATCTTTTTGATATTCTTTATATACCGGCGAAATTGGTCCCGGCATTGTCATGCCATCACCTTCTAAGGCCATAGTAATGATTTTTTCACGATCAATTGCTTCCGAAATTGCTTTTCTTACTGCATTATCCTTTAAGAATTCATTCGTATAGTTAAACCCTATATACACGTATCCTAAGCTCGGTGTCTTAGCTACAGTAAAATCTTTATTGTTTGATAATTCTGCAGCAGCAGAATGAGGAATATCCTTGGCAGTCAAATCTATTTCACCTGTTTTTAATGCAAGTACCATTGTGTTTATGTCCGGATATATTCTGAAAGTAACTTTATCAAGATATGGTTTCCCTTCCGGGGAACCAAACCATTCATCCACTCTTTCTAAAGTATAATATTGACCCTTTTCATAGGATGAAAGTTTATAAGGCCCTAACCCTACAGGTTGTTCATTTGCATAAGTTTTAGGATCCTCTACTTTTTCCCAAATATGTTTCGGCACTATTCTCTGCCAAAATCCGAGAGTCGTAATAAAGCCGGGGTAAGGTTGCTTCAGCTGATAAACTATTGTCAAATCATCTGGAGTTTTAACTGATACAACTTGATCAAACACATCTGCCTGCCATTGTAATTTATACTCATACAATATATCTCCTGTAAATTTCACATCTGCTGACGTAAGAGGCTCTCCATCCTGCCATTTCAATCCGTCTTTGAGCTTAACCGTAACTGTTTTGCCATCTTCAGAAGTGGTTATACTTTCAGCAATATACGGTACTTTCTCTGCCTTTTCATTCATTATCATTAAAGTAGGATAGATGTTGTTAAGAATCCATGATCCTACCCTGTCATTAGATACTAAAGGATTAAGCATATCTACATCCGTAGTTATACCTACTTTCAATTCTCCTCCAAATTTGCTTTCTGCTTGTCCCCCATTTTCAGAGCCCTCAGTATCAGGCGGACTGTTATCTTTAGAACAAGCAGTTATAGAAAATATCATTACAAGTATCAACAAAAGTGCAACTAATTTTTTCATATTTTAATCTCCTCCTCATTTTTTAATATTACTTTACCTGGATATGATTCCAGTACTTTACCTTTATTTAATGCTATTTTACCGTTTACAATAACATATTCCACACCGTCGGCAGTTTTTAAAGGATCCTTATAATCTATCTCATCAGGATTGGGATAATAATATTTACCTATATTTATTATAGAGATATCAGCATCCTTACCTTCCGTTAACAATCCCTTATTCTTGATCCTGAACTGCTGAGCAGGCAGACTTGTCACTCTTTTTACTATTTCTTCTATTTTAATGCCTCCTTCTAAATACATATTAAAGAATATTGGAAAGGCTCCTCTTCTTTGAAGCTCATACCATGCATAGGGATCGTCTACTTCGCCAAATATTGTATCTGAACCAACCATTACTAAAGGGTTGTCAAGAATATTTTTTTCGTGAGTCTTATATGGAAAATCTCCCCTTACAGGGCCTCCCAACCAAAATGTGATGTTATCATTGTCATCTGCCAAGAGATCCAAAACCAAATCATCGGAATCTATCCCTTTTTCTGCAGCTATATCCTTAACGCTTCTATTCTCCAATTCCGGATTATCAGTATTTATAATTATGATGTTGCTCTTATCTTCTCCAAACAGGGATTCATCTTTCATGATTTCTTTTCTTCCTTCTTCCGTCTTCAAGGCAGCTTTTACACCTTCAATTCCCAAATCAAACAGTTTTGACGATGTTGCCATAATAAATTGTATAAGTCTGTCTTTTCTTGTACAATGTCCCGTACTTCTGGGAATAGTATCAGCAGCTATTTCTACCTTATTGTTCCTTGCCTCAAGGATTAAATCAAAGGCTTCAGGAACTGTAGGAGTCAAATGGGACACCTGAACTCTTACTCCCGATTCTTGTCCAATTTTTATTGCTTCTTTTACTGCTTCTTTAACTCCTAAATAATACCTGATATGAGATGCATATATACCATCGTATTCTTTTATAATCTTTGCGACTTCTATTAGCTCCTCCGTATCCGCATATCTGCTTGGTATATAGGAAAGACCTGTCGATATCCCAAAGGCACCCTGCTCCATCCCTTCTCTTACTAATCTTTCTATTTCTTTTCCTTCTTCGAGAGTGGGCTTCCTATCCTTTGAACCGCCCATAACACTCCATCTGATAGTTCCATGACCCAATAAGAAACCCATATTTATGTTTGTGCCTTTTCTGGTTACGCAATCAGCATATTCGGAAAAATTGTTCCATTTGGGATTATCTCTATTGTATTTTTCAACGGTTTCTTGAGCAATCAGTCCGTTCTTATACATATATTCATATATATTGCTTGAACTATAGGGAGTTATGGAATGACCGCAATTCCCACTAATAATCGTCGTTACTCCCTGTTTCAAGAAAACTTCAAATTTATTATCATTCAACACTATAAGCTCTTCATGGACATGAGGATCAATAAACCCGGGAGACACAAGATTTCCTTCAGCATCAATGATTTTATCGGCATCTCCCGAAACAGTACTTCCCACTTTTATAATTTTTCCGTTTTTAATACCTACATCTCCATAAAATCCCGGATTACCGGAACCATCCACTATAAAACCGTTCTTTATAATCAAATCATATTTCATTCTTATCGCCTCCTGGGAAATCCCTTAACAGCACCGTAAGTCTTGGGACTAAAAAATAATTTCGATTTAATTAAGGAATATAAATTATAAAGAGAAACTTTTGCGGCATTTACCACAGGGATATCGAGTTCTGAACTAAGTTCTTCGCTTATATCCATAAATGCCATAGACATACAGCCCAAAAGGAGGGAATCTGCTCCGTCTTTTTCCACTGCTTCCCTGCAAAGTTTTAATATTATTCTTTTAGATTCTTCATAATTGGTATTGACATCCATTACCGTAAGGTTTGAACTTTTTATGGAAACTAATCTGCTTTCCAATCCCGCATCTCTTACCTGCTTTATATAACCATAATTAAATTCACTTCCTACTCCGATTATGGAAAACTTATCTCCTAACATTGCAGCAGCATGTATAGATACTTCCCCGGGACCTACTACAGGTATATCTACCATTTCCCGTGCTGCAATAATACCGGGATCTCCGAAACATCCTAAAACGACTCCGTCATATCCATCATTCTCAGCTTTGGCAATTCCCTTAATTACTCCAGGTATAGACAAATATTCATCATAAAAGGATTCAATAGAGTCCGGTCCTTCATCTACTTCTCCGATATCCACTTTCATATCCGGCGGTGCTATTTTCCTTAAAATCCCCAACCTTCTGTTAAGTTCTTCGGTACCCAATTCCGTTTGGGAAAGAGTTCCCGGTACAATATACAAGACTTTCACTATTTTTACCTCCCATCATACATATACAATTAAATCTTCTAATTTTTTGCTGTATTTCGTAAGCAATAAAGGTTCTCCATCTGTTACAGCAACTGTATCAGAATGTCTAAACCCGGAGAGACCTTCTATATATATTCCCGGTTCACTGGACAACACCATTCCCGGTTTGATAATTGTAGGATCTCCTTCATCAACCCAGGGAGTCTCGTGTTCGCCAAGGCCTTTGCCGTGACCGGTTCTATGCCTTATATAATCCCCATATCCATTTTCCCTAATGAAGTCCATTACAGTTCTATCTATTTCACTGCAGGATTTTCCGGGAACCATCATGGTTGTAGCTAACTTTTGAGCTTGATATATTACATTAAATGCTTTTATTTTATCCTTTGAAGGCTCTCCTACAAAACAAGTTCTTTCGGTTTCAGTTCTGTACCCCTTTACATTAGCGCCACAACTAAGCATTACTGTATCTCCTTTTTCGACCTTTCTATTGGAAGGAAGTCCATGAGGTAGTGCAGTCCGCCATCCTGTAGGCAGCAATGCTCCAACGGGTCCTCCTGGCACATATATCACTTCATCAAGTTCATCAATCATTTTTTCTGTGGTCTTCTTTTCTAATTCACTTAATATCTCAAGTTCCGATACGCCCAATTTTAATGCCTCAAAACCTGCAGATACTGCATAATCAGAATAATATCCCGCAGATTTCAATAATTCTATTTCATAGGGAGATTTTATTATTCTCATATCATAAATTACATCTGAAACTTTTACTTCCTCAAATACTCCTGATAATTTCTTAAATAATTTGAAGTCGGTATTATCTACTCCAATTTTTTTTGTGTTGTTACCAAATTTTAATTCTTCTCCAATAAATTCAAATACGCCCTTCTTACCGGGATATTCAAAATATGTTTTTACACTATCAACATTAGGAACTCGGGTTGCTTCATCTTTCTCAAGCATAGGAACAAATAATTCAACCTTTCCGTCTGAATAAATAATATATGCAACAGGTCTTTCAGTCACAACATGATAAAATCCCATATAAAAAATATTGTAAGGATCTAATATCATAAAAGCATCTAATAAATTATCATTCAGATATTTAACTATTTTCTCTTTTCGTTGTTTTATTTCATTTACAGGTATGCCCACCAAATCATCTCCTTTTTTACTCTATCTTTCTCTTAACTTTGGATTCAACGCTTCTCTTATTCCCATTCCCAGAAAATTAAATGATATTACGAAAAACATTATAGCCAAACTTGGAAAAAGGGAAAACCACCAAGCCGATACAAAAGCTCCACTTCTATGAGCATTCTGTAATATTCTCCCCCAGCTCCATGTAATGGGATCCCCCAGCCCAAGAAAGCTGAGTCCTGACTCCGTCAATATTGATGTAGCAATTATTAGAGTCAAATTAACTAATATAGGCGCACTTGCATTAACCAAGACATGTTTTATCAATATTCTTCGTGTTCTTATTCCCAGAGATTTTGCTGCTTCAATATATTGCATATTTGAAACCTCTAACGTAGCAGCTTTCGTAATTCGGGCCAATGAAGGCCAACTGAATAATCCTATAACAACTGCCACTTTATTAATTCCATTCCCCACTACGGCCGCTATTATTATCATCAGCGGAAGTACAGGAATGGTAAGGAAAATGTCGGTAATTCCCATAGCCACAGTAGATATAGGGCCTTTAAAATATCCTGAAACAAGGCCTATGGGAACTCCGATGAATATTGAAACAATAACTGCAATAAACCCAACTTTTATTGAAGATCTTGCTCCCCATACAACTTCGGAAAAAATATCCAAGCCCATTGAATCAGTTCCAAATATATGTTGAGGAGAGGGGGAAAGAAGTATATCCTCAGCATTTCCATAACCTTCTGCAGGCTCAGCTATATAAGGAGCAAGTATTGCAACCATAAAGACAATCATAACACCTATAAATCCTATTACTCCTATTTTATGTTTAAAGAATATCTTCAAAGTCTTTTTCCAGTTGCCACTTTTCTTTGAAGAAAATCCTTTGATCTTTTTTTCCTTTATACATTCCATCTCTTTACCTCCTACTCCAACTTAATTCTTGGGTCTAAATATGCACATACAATATCAGCAATTATATTCATCATTATTACACTAAAGGCAAGTACAATAAACGCGCCCTGAAGAACTGGAAAGTCCTGCTGGCCAACTGCATCATATATCATTCTTCCTACTCCCGGATAAGCATATACTGTCTCTGTAAGGACAGCTCCTCCAACCATGCTTCCAAAGAGCATTCCCGCAACAGTTACAGTAGGAATCATCGCATTCCTTGCTGCATGTTTCCATATGGTTCTTCTTTCTTTCATTCCCTTGGACCGAGCTGTCCTTATATAATCTTCACTCATTATATCCACTATGCTTGCCCTGGAATAAAGAACATAGTTTGCCAAGTTAATCAATGTGAGAGTAAGAACAGGAAGTACCATGTGCTTTATTATATCTACATATAATTCCTTTCCGCCTAACCCCGGAGTAAATGCTCCTCCTATAGGGAATATAGGTATTTTGTATCCAAATAAATATAGTAAGGATATGCTTAGCCATGGAACAAATATGGATACACCCAGTATTGTAATTGCATTCACAATTTGATCAAATATGCTTCCCTTTTTATATCCCGAATAGATTCCCAATGGTATTCCTATAAACATTGTTATTATTTGAGAAGCAATCATTAATATTAATGTCCATGGTAATCTGCTCATTATAATTTTCGATACGGGCTGTTTATATATAAAGGACATCCCTAAATCTCCATGAACAAGATGTTTAAGATATAAAAAGTATTGAACTGTCAGCGGTTTGTCAAGACCAAAGTCTTGCAAGAGTCTTAATCTTGCTTCCTCAGTCATCCTTGGATCTATAAGCATTGTAGTAGGATCTCCAGGCATCAACCGTAAAATAAGGAAAGTCAAACTAACTGATATAAAAAAAGTTATAAATCCTTTAAAAAGTCTCTTTCTAATATACCTCAGCAATTTTCTCCCTCCCCTTTAGAATAAATATGGCATCGTATTAAATGTCCATCGTAATTTTTTAACTTCGGGTGAACTTCTCTACATATATCCATGCATTCAGGACACCTTGTACTAAACTTACAACCTTTAGGAGGATTACTGGGACTTGGTATATCTCCCTTCAGTATTATTTTATCTCCTTTAAAAGTAGGATCAGGTATTGGTATAGCAGATATCAATGCCTTCGTATAAGGATGCATAGAATTGTTAAATATATCATCCTTTGAAGCAAATTCCATTATTTCACCCAGATACATTACTAATATTCGGTCACTGAGATACTTAACAATACTAAGATCATGAGCAATAAATATATAAGTAAGGCCTAATTCATCCTTTAAATCATTAAAAAGATTTAATATCTGAGATTGTACTGAAACATCTAAAGCTGATACAGGCTCATCCGCAATTATTATTTCCGGATTTAACGCTAATGCTCTCGCAATTCCAATCCTCTGTCTTTGTCCTCCGCTAAATTCATGAGGATATCTATAAAAATAATTTTGGTCTAATCCGACTTTATCCAATATTTCTTCAGCCATTCTTTTTCTACTGTTTTTATCAAATAACTTATGTTCATTCATAGGTTCTATTATGCAGTCACCAACAGACATTCTTGGATTTAAAGATGCATAGGGATCCTGAAATATCATCTGCATGTCTCGTCTTATCTTTCTCAGGTTTTCTCCTTCCATCTTCGTAATATCTTTGTTTCTATATATTATTTGTCCCGAAGTAGGCTCAATAAGCCTTAATATACTCCTTCCTGCAGTGGATTTTCCCGATCCGCTTTCTCCCACAACTCCAAGAGTTTCACCTTTGTAAAGGTCAAAAGAAATATCATCAACGGCTTTGATATTTCCTGAAATTCTTCCAAACATCCCTTTCTTTATAGGAAAATATTTTTTCAAATTTTTGACTTCAAGTATTTTTTCCATAAATTCCACCTACCTTCAACTGATTTTCATCCAACAGGAAACTTTATGATCATTCCCCAAATCTACATAGGTCGGCGGTTCATTAAAGCATTTATCCTGAACAAATTCACATCTACAGGCAAACCTACATCCGCGAGAGAATTCTTCCGGTGAAGGGACTGTTCCCGGTATTGTATATAATCTTTTTCTATTTTCATTAATTGTGGGTAAAGACCTTAAAAGTCCAACCGTATAAGGATGGGCCGGATTTTTAAATAAATCATATACATTAGCACTTTCTACGGTTCTTCCAGCATACATCACCACAACATCGGTACACATTTCTGCTATGACGCCCAAATCATGAGTTATAAGAAGTACAGAGGAAGACAATCTGTCTTTCAGATTTTTCATTAAATGGAGAATTTGAGATTGTATTGTAACGTCAAGAGCCGTAGTAGGTTCATCCGCAATTAAAAGCTGAGGAGAACAGGCCATAGCCATTGCTATCATGATCCTCTGTCTCATTCCTCCTGATAATTCATGAGGATACTGATAAATTACTTTTTCAGGGGAGGGAATAGAAACAAGTTTTAACCTTTCTATAACTATATCCATTGCCTCCTTCTTCTTGATTTTTTTATGGAGCATTAGCATTTCACATATTTGATCCCCAATTCTATATACAGGATTTAATGATGTCATCGGTTCCTGAAATATCATAGCTATTTTTTCTCCCCTAATATTTATAATTTCATCCATTGGGCACTTAACTATATCCTTACCCTTAAAATTAATTTCTCCTTCCGTTATAACCGCATTTTGAGGGAGTAATTTCATAATGGACAAAGATGTAAGGCTTTTGCCGCATCCGGATTCTCCTACTATTCCTAATATTTCACCTTTTTTCATATTAAAAGAAACTCTATCTAATACATTGATTATCTTCTTGTCCTTTTTAAATCCTACGCTGAGTGAATTTACGGATAATAAATTATCACTCATTTTATTCCCTCCTTCATAAAGCTCTTAATATCTATTCATAATTTATTGAAATAAGATAATAAGCATAAATCATGCCAATCGTATCCTATAATATAAAAAATATATTTATTGACCAATCTATATATGTTAAAATAGTGGTTATATTTTTTGTAATAAAAATTGTCAGTATATTCGTTCATTTTTTCTGACTATTCAGAATACGTTTTCTCAATTTTATGTTTAAATATTTAGGTTCTCATTAAGGGGATTTTACATAAATAATTATCTAATTCCTCCCCTATATATTTATAAAAACTAAAAAAATTGCTCTATCTATTAAAGAATATATAAACCTTTAAAATATTTCATCTTTCATAAACAAAAAAATATATAAGGCCAATATGGAAGTATTGGTCTTATATATTTTTTTGTTATGATTTTTATTTAATGAAATTTAGGAATTCCTTTCCTTTTTCAGTTATAGTACTGCCTTCTTTGGTTTTCCCTATTGAAATCAATCCGCTATTTTCTAAATATTTCATTCTTATCCTTACTTTATCATCAGTAATATCCCTTCCTTTATTTTTTAAGTTTTTAAATATTCTATTTCTTCCGACTTTTTTATTTAAACTTTTATATTTAAGTAATTCTTCTAAAATATATTTACAGTCCTCAGCCCATTCTTTTTCTTTAAGTAAGTCTAATATATAAATAAATTCACTATTATCCTCTTCGCCATTACGGACTTCTTCGATAAACTCATCAGATAAATCACCTATAACGACTTCATCATGCTCTACTATGTTTTCGATATAATATACCATATTTTCAAGTTCTCTAACATTTCCCGGCCAAGAATGTTTATTAAACAAGTCTAATACTTCTTTAGTTAAATGCTTTTTACTTCCGTCTTTTTTAAAAAAATATTTAACAAGATATGGTATATCCTGCTTTCTCTCTCGCAAAGGTGGCACTCTAAAGCTAAGGACTTTTATTCTGTAGTATAAATCCTTTCTGAATTTTCCTTCTTCAACAAGCTTTTTCAGATTTTTATTGGTTGCGGCTATAATTCTTACATCTACAGGAATAACTCCGTTTCCGCCCAGCCTCATTATTTCTTTTTCCTGCAGAACCCTAAGTAACTGAACTTGTATATTTGGAGAAATGTCCCCTATTTCATCAATAAATAAAGTTCCATTATGGGCATATTCAAACAAACCGGATTTCCCTCCCTTTTTCGAGCCTGTAAAAGAACCTTCTTCATATCCAAAAAGTTCAGTTTGGGCAAGAGTTTCGGATAATGAGGAAAAATTAACGGCCACAAAGGGACCATCTTTTCTTTTCGATTCATTATGTATAGCCTGAGCAAATATTTCTTTCCCAGTTCCATTTTCTCCTTGTATAAGAACTGTCAAATCCGTTTTGGCAATCTTTTTTGCAATATTAATGGCATTTATAAGATTTTCATTTACTCCCACCAGGTCATCAAAAGTATATTTCGATATAAAGCCTTTTTTTCTATTATTTTTTCTTATTTCATATTCTAATCTTTGAATACGTGTTATATCATTTAAGCTCAGCACTATTCCATTTGCATTGTCCTCAGATTTGAGAAGTCTTTTGTTAAACATGACCTTTTTTGAACCAATTTTTATAATCTCATTACAATATTCTTTCATATTAAGAAACATCTCTGCATTTTTTCTTTCAACAGATAATTCAGAAATATTTTTCAAATTAAAGTCATTTTCTATATCCAATATCCTTTTGGAACCCTCATTAAAGAATAATATGTTCCCTGATATATCCATTACCACTATTCCCTCATTAATGACATCAATAACCGTTTTTAAAATGCTATTAATTTCGCTGATATATTTGTTATGCCTTAAAATTTCTTTCGCATACCTGGCTGTCAACAAGTTAGTTTCCTCAAGAGGCAAGCCAAGATTAAAAAATATTTCAACTAACGAAGATATATCTATAATTTTCACGCCTAAATCTATTACTTTTTTAACTCCACCGGGAACCAAATGGCTTCCTCCAGGAGTAATTGCTATTTTGGCATCTTCAACTTTGCAGCCAGGGTAATAAGGTATATACTCTAAATAATCAATACCGAGTTCTCTTAAAAGCTTTATGGTTTCTTCAGCCGTATAAGGATGGTTGCTGACTAACAGAACTTTTTCTCCCACTTTTATTTTCATGACTTCATTAAGCTTATCCAGGTTTATGGCTCTCCTCACTACTACAATTTTCTTGCCCGGAGGAACTAATTTTTCCACATCTTTAAATATAGCTTTACTGGAACATACTATAAGATCATATGCAGATAAATTAAACTCGTTTTCCCCATTAAGGTCAAATTTAAATGAATCGATTACAACTTCACCTTTAAAAACTTCATTTAATTGTTTCATAAAAGAATTCATAACTTTTGAATCAACGGTTATTAAGGCTATTTTTTTCATATACACCACTCCTGCTTCTCATTGGACTTAATCTTTATTTAATTATTATATCCTTCTTCAATATTTTTCATTTAATAGCCAATTTAATATTAAATTACTGTTTGTCATGTCAAAATACAAGCTTGTTTAAATTATTTTTATTATACATTTTTTCTATTATATGAACAATTGTAAAATTTACAAAAAAGAATGTTGTTTTTAGTATTTCTTTTATGGAAAGTTATAATATATTTAACTGTAATATAAAAATAGTCTTTTATGGGAGGCATATGATGAATATACTAAATTTATTTATTAGTTCTTTGGTACAGGCAATATTATTTTCAGCAATACCTTTTATTTGGTGGGCTATTACTTTAAGAAAAAATATTTCGTTTTTTCAATGGATAGGTTTGAAAAAAATATCTATTAAAAATAAAAAGAGGTATATTCTAATATTTGCAGGAACAATCCTAATATTTATTCCATCACTTGTTATTATAGCATTTGTAGGATCGGATAAAATGGCAACATCAAGATTTTCTGGGAAAGGCATATCTGCTTTAATACCGGAAATACATTACAAGGGCTGTTGTTTGGATTAATGCACGGAATAATGTTCTTTTCAACAGTCGGAATATTTTGGGCTTTTATCATTACTGTTATTACGGGAATATCAGGATATCTCATGGGATATATTAATGAAAGATATTCAGATGGTTCTATTATATCAAGCTGGATGTTGCATGGTACTGTGAATACATTAGCATCCATTATATCCATGTTTAATGTTTTAGAAAAGTTATAGCTGCTACACCTTAATCGGTATACACAGCTTTTTTGCTTTCCTATAAAGTTCTATTTATTAAATCCGTTAAAACATTTTTAGCTAAATTATAATAATCCGGTGCACTTTTAAATGCCCAACTACTTACTTCCAAACATAATGCTAAAAGATAATATATATTCTTTTCATAAAAATTCTTAGTTACTTTCCTATGACTTGTATATCCATTCAAATAGCTGTTCTTAGAACTTTTAAAATAATTATAAATCAACATCCTGGCCAAATCAGATTCGGGATCATTAGGATAGCTCATCTCAAAATCTACTATGCCACTTATTTCCCATGTGTTTTTACTATTTTTTTTTACTAAAATATTTCTTTCACTAAAATCATTATGGCATAAAGAAAAAGATGTAGGCTCATCGATATATCTTTCAAAATCGATTAATTTATTATAGGATTCCTTGAATAATTCTGTATCAGGATGATTTTTCGATATTGTTCTTTCGGCATATTTTCTATTTTTATCAATTGTAAACTCTCTGTAAGAAGAACCTCTATTTAAAATTCTTTGGTTAATATCCCAATCTCCGAAATAGCTCAATCTGCACATCTCATGATAATAGGCCTGGTATTCTCCAAGTTGATATAATAAGTTTTCATTCTGAATCTCATTCATTTCTTCTAATACATTTTCCAACGTTTGTCCCTCAAGCCTTGTCATCATAACCCAAGGTTTCCCATCGCTACTTATTCCATACCTTTTGACTATTGGTGTCATTAATGTCTTTGACTCCATATATTTTAATGAGGCTATTTCCCTTTCCCATCTCTCTTTTTTGCCGTATAACTTTAGTATGATATTATAATCCGGCAAAAGCATCACTTTATTCCGACCAAGTTCATCATTTCCCAAGGATATGTAGTTCTTCTTCCCTTTTAAAACTTCTTTTATCAAGTTTTCATTAAGTTCATCTATATTCTTCATATGTAACAATCCTCTCGTAATTGTTCATCAAAAATAAAAAACAAATTAAAATAAAATTGTTAATATTTTTTCATCAGCAAAATTTAGTTCATTTATGGTAAACTTCCCCTTTGCTTATTTTCATTCCTCTATATATTTGTTCCAATAATATTAGCCTCATCAATTGATGAGGAAATGTCATCTTAGAAAAAGAAAGTTTAAAGTCGCTTTTCTCCAGCACTTTTTCAGATAAGCCCAAAGAACCTCCTATAATAAATATAATGCTGCTCTTACCATCCGATAAGATATCATCGATTTTCTTCGAAAATTCTTCACTGGAAATATTTTGCCCTTGTATTGCTAAAGAAATTATATAGGAACTATTTGAAATTTTATTTAATATTCTATCGCCTTCTCTGTCTTTAATTGCTTTTATTTCCTTCTCACTTAACTTTTTAGGTATTTTCTCATCATCTATTTCCGTTATCTTAAGATTACAGTATCCAGAAAGGCGTTTAGAATATTCTTGAATGCCTTCTTGAAGAAATTTTTCTCTGACTTTACCCACTGCTATTATTTGTATATTCATATTTCTCTTAAAACCAGCTTTCTACTTCTCCCAATAATCCAAAGTTAGTTAAATCATAAGTAATGGGAGTAACCGTCACATAGCCTTCTTTTACGTAGTATCTGTCCGTATCGTTGCCTATACTTGATTTCTTCTCATCTCTTCCTTCAGTTTGGATAACAAATTTTTCTTCATTTTCGTCCTTTTCTTCAACATAATAATCATAAATAACTCCACCAATTCTGCAAACCTTTATTCCTTTAATTTTCTCATCTTCAATATTAGGAGTATTAATATTTAAGACTAAATTATGCTCAATCAATCTATCTCCTATATTCCTAATTATTCTACTTGTGTATTTTGCCGCTGCTTGAAAGTTACCATGGTTATCTTTAACCTGCGCAGATGTCGCAATAGAGGGAATTTTATACATATTAGCTTCAATGGCAGCAGAAACCGTGCCGGAATAAAGAACATCCGCGCCTAAATTAACTCCTACGTTAATTCCCGAAACAACCAAATCCAAAGGATCTTTAACTATTTTATCCAAGGCTACTCTCACGCAGTCAGCCGGAGTACCAGATATAGTATAAGTTTCTGATTTAATTCCTTCAATTTTTACTCTCTTCACAACAATAGGCTTTCTCAAAGTTATAGAATGACCCGAAGCACTTCTCTGATCATCGGGTGCAACTATGGTCAACTCATATTCTTTCTCCAATTCCTTGGCCAATGTTTGAATTCCTTCAGCATTAATTCCATCATCATTAACTAAAAGCAATCTCATATTTTTCCTCCTTGATATTAATTACTATACCTAATAATTTATCACGAAATTCACAATTTTATTATAACCCATAGGGAAAATCTATTCTACCTTAATATAAACTATACTAATATAATACTAAACTTTTATTATAATGTCCAAAATAAAAAATAAAGCTCCATCATTTTAAGATGGAGTTACTATCTTTATACCACCAGATATTTAGGCAGTCTGTCGCAATAATAACAAGCATGGGGACTTTGCCAGTCCGTAAAACTGACTTTATCAAGTTCGTATATGTCAGGAGATTGTTCATAAATTTCAATAAACTCATCTATGGCAATTTCTAAATGCTCATTACATACTACGTACACAAAATCATCTCCCATCCTTCATTATTATATTTAGAAAAGTCTCCTTCGTCTCACTCTTAGAATCAAATTTTAATAATCTATTTTAACTTAGTAAACTTTATCTCTTTTTTTATTTCTTTTCCATCTCTTATTATTGTAAGAGTAGCTTTATCATTTTTTTTATATTTATACAATAGCTTTCTCAATTGATTCATGTTTTCTACAGTTTGATTATCTATTTTTATAAGCACATCTCCATTTTTCAGTCCTGCTTTGCTCCCTGGAGAGTTAGAGGATACTTCTAATATTATTAGACCCGAATCCACATTTAAATCTATTCCCAGCTGATTTTCATATCTCTCTACCTCAACTCCCGTTATTCCCATATAAACTGTCTGGTAATCACCTTCCTTAATTACCTCTTCAAGTATAGGTTTGGCTAAATTTATCGGAAGAGAAAAACCCAGACCCTCTGCGGTTTGAATTTTAGCTGTATTTATTCCAATTACTTCTCCCTTTTCATTAAGAAGAGGCCCTCCACTGTTCCCAGGATTAATAGATGCATCTGTCTGTATCAAATCTTCAATTACAGTAGATGAATCAACTTTAATAGTTCTATGAAGACCACTTATTATTCCTGAAGTTACAGTTCTTTGAAAATCTAAACCTAAGGGATTTCCTATGGCAACTGCCAATTGTCCTACCTCTAAATTATCAGAGTCCCCTAAAGTTGCTTCCGGCAGTCCTGTAGCATTAACCTTTAATATGGCAAGGTCCAAGGATGGATCATACCATAATACATTTCCAGACTGTTTATCGCCATTTTCAAATAGCACCGTTATTTTTTTAGCTTGGCCGTCTCCTATAACATGAGAATTGGTAAGTATATATCCGTTGCTGTTAATAATTATCCCTGAACCTATCCCTTCAACTTCTCTTGCCCAAAAAAAGTCTCTTACTACTTCAACTGTGGTAATTCCCACTACACTATCCATGCCTTTCTTAACAACAGCACTTACTGGGGTTATATCATAATCAGGCGTAATATTCACATTCTGAGGAACGCTTATATTTTGTTGAGCTTTATAGATATCAGGAACAGGAATTATATTCCCATACAAATAATTAGGTGCAATATATGCGGTAATTACTCCTCCTATAACGGCTGCAATTAAAGCCACAACAAAATAAGAAAAAAATCCCCCTCTTCTGGGCGGTTTTCTATTATATCCTGAGTAATATCTAATGGGGGAGTCTCTATCATCCATTAATTTGCCTCCTTTATCACAAATTATATACCTTAGTTGTTCTGTCTCTGTAAGTAAGATCCAAAATAATATCTTTATGTATATTTATTCCCGTACTTTCTATTATATTTTTAACAGTATTATAAGCTAATAAAGGAATATTATTCTCCTTGCTTAAATGTCCGAGAAGCACAACCTCCCTTTCTCCCTTCAAAACCTCCTTAAGAGTAATCCCTGCCGCTTCATTTGAAAGATGGCCTTTCTTACTTAGAATTCTTTGTTTCAACGGCCAAGGATATTTTCCTTCCTTTAGCATCTTTATATCATGATTTGATTCGATTAGATATAACTGAGAATCCCTGATTTTTTCTTTCATATTATCATTTACCCATCCCGTATCTGTAATAATACTTATTTTTGTTTTTTTATTATATATACAATAGCCTACAGGATCTACGGCATCATGAGATGTGGAAAATGTACAAAAATCCAAATCCTTCAGTTGAAATTCCTCTCCCGTTTCAAATACCTTTATATTTTCATCTTTTAGTTTTCCTAATTCCCCATCCATAGAAATCCACGTTTTCTCGTTGGCATATATGGGAATGTCATATCTCCTTGATAATATTCCTATTCCTTTTATATGGTCAACGTGTTCATGGGTCACAAATATACAATCAATAGTACTGGGGTTGACTCCAATTGAAGAAAGGAGCTCTTCGATCCTTTTTCCGCTGAAACCTGCATCTATAAGAATTCTTAAATTTTCAGTTTCAACATATTGGCAATTTCCGCTGCTGCCACTAGAAAGAGAACAAAATTTTATACTCATAATTTTTCCTCCAAGTTAACCTTCCTTAATATCTGCGCCTAAATTCAGTAATTTATCTATAATATCCTCATATCCTCTTTCTATGTGATATGCCTTATTTATTTCAGTAACTCCATTAGCGGATAATGCTGCTACTATTAGTGCTGCTCCTCCCCTTAAATCTTTGGCTTCCACGCGAGTTCCCATAAGGTTTTCAACACCTTTTATGACAGCAATTCTACCGTCTACCAATATATTTGCTCCCATTCTTTTCAGTTCATCTACAAATTTAAATCTTCCGTCAAATATAGTTTCCGTAACTACGCTGGTTCCTTTTGTCTTTGAAAGAAGAGCAGACATCAGTTGCTGCAAATCAGTAGGAAATCCCGGATATGGCAATGTTTTAATATCAACACTCCTTAATTTCTTATTTACAGTAACTCTAATAGATTCTCCATATTCCGTTACTTCTACCCCCATTTCTCTCAGCTTTGCCGTTACCGGTTCTAAATGCTTTGGAATAACATTATTTACAATTATATCTCCCTCTGTGGCAACTCCCATAATCATATACGAACCTGCTTCTATCTGATCCGGAATTACGGAATAATTACATCCCTTAAGCCTTTCTACTCCTACTATTTTAATAATATCCGTTCCTGCTCCTATTATTTTCCCTCCGCAAGCATTTATAAAATTAGCAACATCTACTATATGAGGCTCTCTTGCTGCATTTTCAATAATGGTTATTCCTTCTGCTAATGTTGCTGCCATCATAATATTAATGGTAGCTCCAACACTTACTACATCTAAGTATATTCTATTCCCTCTTAATTTATCAGCCTTACATTTTATAATTCCATGATCTATTTCAACTGTAGCGCCAAGAGCTTCAAATCCTTTAATATGCTGATCAATAGGTCTCACCCCTATATCACAGCCTCCCGGATATAATACTTCGGATTCTTTAAACCTTCCCAATCCCGCTCCTAAAAGGTAATAGGACGCTCTCATTTTTCTATTGATATCATCTGTTAATTTGCATTTTTCTATATTAGTTGTATCTATCTCCATAGCACCTTTTTCGATTAATTTTACCTTTGCCCCAATCTTAATCAATATCTCTTTTAAACAATCCACGTCTCGAATCATAGGTAAATTTTCAATTATGCATTTGTCTTTAGTCAGAATCGTCGCTACCATAATAGGTAAAGCTGCATTCTTAAAACCGCTTATATTAACTGTACCTCTTAATTTATTTCCACCTTTTATGATTATCTTTTTCATAAAGTTAAAACCCACTTTCTTATAAGGAATATTGTTAATTGACTAATAACATTATTATATCTCTTAAGAACAATAAAATCTACAAAAAGTTAAAAGCATTTTCTCGAAGAAAATGCTTAAAAATTCTCATCTCTTTTTAATATTCATCCAATATGACCTCATTACCGTCACTGAATTGAATTCTCCATGCAGGTACTGCCTTTCCTTGTTTGGTTTTTTCCGGTTCATCTACTTCCTTATGTTTTACAGGATCAAAATAATAGCAAAGAGATATATCGTCTATAGTTTTTCCATAAATATTTTCCATAGTAAGCAATGTAAGTATTGCTTTAGGGGCAGTGCTTATATAAATTTTGTTCTCTGAAAGCTTCTCTTCATTAAGCCAAAGTCTTTCAAATCTTTTAACTCCCCTTTTATCTATCTGAAAATTAGTATATGATTTTTCTATATATATTCCGTTGTAAACCTTAGAATATTCTAAAAAAAATACTCCATTACTTTCTTTTTGAAAAGTCAATTTCATATCATCCTTAGAGAACCCTTTTTCTTCTAAAAATTTCTTGCTGATATAAATTGCCTCTTCTTTATCTAAAGAAGGATACTTCTCCTCTTCATCATCATTTAAGTATAAAATATTTTTCCCATCCGTAACAATAAGTTTTTCCTTTCCTTTCTCAAACAAAACTACCCCTTCGTTTACAGTAACACCTTCTGCCGTGTTGTTAAAAAAACTTTTGTTTAAATCCCCCGGAGTTCTTTGTTCATATTCCACAGTCATTATACCTAAAGAAGGTATTTCTTTAGGGATAGCGGTATTTAAAGTGATATCCTTCTCCTTTAACAATTTTGCTACGTCTGTTATAAAATCTTCTTTTAGCGTAGGCTCATCTATTCTTTGGCTATTGAACAGTGCATATCCTAAAACAATATTCGTAACTATAAAAGCTATTATTAATATAGTTTTCGCCTTTGACCAGTCCATTTTTACTCACCATCCACCTACTCCTTAGAAAATTTCTCATAAACCACTTGACCTGTATAAACATCAAAAGCATAAATTCTTCCGCTTATTTTTATTACCCAAACCGCTGTAAGTTTTTCTCCCCTTTCAGCCTTACATGGATCTAAATAAGCTAAATATACATCATCTATGGAATTCATAATTTTTATATTTAAATTCTCTTCTATTTTGTTTTTTGTTTTTAAATCATTATCTTCTATATATTTTCCTTCTATATAAGAATAATTTAAATCCAAAACATCAAAAGCAGAGAGCATTTTGTGATCTGATTTAGAACTTGAGACAGATATATTCATATCCTTTCTGATTAAACTCTTATACGTTCTTACATAATCATTAAAAACTTCCATATAAATAAAACCATTCATATCATCTTTTTCTAACAAAACAGGATAACCTTTTAATTTGTATTTAAATGTAAAACCATAGCCCGAATTCCCATCAGATTTTATCTCGTTAACTTTAGAGAGATAAATGCCCTTTGGAGAAGATACATGAGCAGAAATAAAATCTGCCGCTGAGTTTAAACTTATATATAAATTTCTTTTCTTAACCGTCTTTTCTAAAGGACAAAAATATTCAAGAACTCCATCTTTATAGATCTTCAAAAATTTTTGATTATCTATATATATCATGGAGCCATTATCTTCTGTTATTTCCCTTATGTAATCAATATTTTTGTTAAAAAATCCCTCTACAATATTTTTTATTTCTTCTTCGTCTTCAATATTTATTTCATTTTCTACATACAATACAGGTAATTCATTGATCATCTCATAAGGCATATATATATTATTATCTATCTCTAAAGTATCTCTCATAGAATAATAATAAGTATAATCTTTGTTTTGCTCAACTCCATTAAATAATTCCCTTAAGTTTTTCATCTCAATATTAAAGTTATAAATTTTAAAATAATTACCGTCTTTACCTAAGATAATAAAAGGAGAATTTTTTTCCATACTCAAATATATACTGTTAACTTCTTCTACATTTTCTGTAATATCATTAGGTTTGTTTATATCCAATACCTTTGCCAATATATAAACATTTATATCTTCGGGGAAATAGAAAACCAAGGACCTTTTATTAAAATCAGAAACATATTCCTCATCAGATACCTTTACAATTTCAAAATTTTCAGAAGATAAGACCTGCTTTAATATTTCTTTGGAACTTGCCCATAATTTATATTCCTCATCAGAATAAAAAACAGTATGGTTTTTTTTATTAAAATTCAAAACATATTTAGTGGGATTTAGCATATCAGGAAAAATATAATTAACTTTTGCCGATTCGTCACTTTTAAAAGAAGATACAAAATTTTCAGGAACAGTTATCCATAATTTCCGAGTGAAAAAAAGGCTCATACAAACTAATGACGCAAGGAGAAGAGTTTTAAGTCTCTCTTTTATCATATAATCATCTCCTGATATTATGACTTACTTTCCCTGAACTATAATATCAGTTATATTTTCCCCACCGATCTTTTCTAAAGATTCTGCTGCCTGAGAAACATCGCTTACGTAAATTATTTTTTCTACTTTATGGTCTGAATCTATTTTAAAGGTAACAATTATTTTGTTAACCCCTAATATTAAATCCAATTGTTTACTAAAAAGTCCCATATCTCCGACTTTAATAGTATCACTAAATAAAGATACATAATCCTTATCCTCTGGTAATTTATTCAAATTGAAATTCTTTCTGGTCAAATCTGTAGTAGCCAGAACTTTTATCTCCACAGTGGTTCCTGCGGGAGCTTTCCCAGATAAAAGCACTACTTTCTCGGTAGTTGCAAAAGAATTTTCTTTAGGCTCAATTACTTGATAATTATGAACTTGCTGGTTGGATTTTGCTTCTATTATAATATTATTATTCGTATCTATTCCACTTGCCATTACTACTACATTCATTGAAAGTATTCCTATTAAAATTAATATACTTACTATTGATTTCTTTATCATCATTTTTTACCTCCCTTGCATCAATTTTATTTCACTATCGTTTTAATTATAAAATAATAGTATTACAATTGTATTACAGCCTAATTAAAATTGAATTACACATCTTTATTTAATGGTAATATTATATCTACTTCCGTTCCTTCTTTATATTTGCTTTTTAATATAATGTTCCCCTTATGTTCTTCTATTATTTGCTTAGCAATGGAAAGTCCCAATCCTGTTCCTCCCAATTCCCTGCTTCTTGCCTTATCTACTCTGTAAAACCTTTCAAATATTCTTTTTTGATCCTCGTCAGGTATCCCTATTCCATTGTCTTTAACGCTTATAATTACTTTATCATTTTCCTGTCTCGCTTTAATTCTAATTTCCCCATTATTAGGAGTATATTTTATGGAATTTGACAGCACATTCAATATTACCTGTTCAATGCCGTCTTTATCAGCAACAATATCTGATATATCTTTTTCAATATCAATCGAAAGAGTATGACCTTTATCCTCAATCAAAGGTTCTAATTTTAGACAGACATCATCTATTACCTTTTTAACAGATAAATTAACTTTCTTCCATTTTGTTTTGTTATAATCAAGATTTGATAATTGAAGTAAATCGCTTACAATCCTTGCCATCCTATCACATTCATTATCTATTACAGAAAAAAATTTGTTAGAAAGCTCTCTGTCCAAATCATAACCATTCATTAAAGTTTCCGTATAGCTTTTAATAGTAGTGATAGGAGTCTTTAATTCATGAGAAACATTTGCCACAAATTCCTTTCTCATATTATCTAATTTATGTTCCTTAGTTATGTCTTGAAACACTATAATCAATCCTGCAATATTATTTTTTTCATTTTTAAAGGGAGCATATCCCATTTTATATACTTCATCGTGTATTTCAATTATTTTATCGCCTTCAATTTTATCGGTTTTTCCTTTCTCAAACATTTTAATACTTATTTTATCTTCAGGAAAAGGTATTGTTTTTTTAGAATCCTGAATATCATCATAATTTAACCCCAAAACTTTAGATGCTATAGGATTGACATGGATTATATTTCCGTCTGTATCTATTGCCACTACCCCATCTGTCATATATTTAAGTATGGTGTTCAGTTTACTTCTTTCTACATCCATTTCTTCAATAGTTGATTTAAGTTTCAATGTTAAATAATTAAACATATTAGCAAGTTGTCCTATCTCATCATCGGATTTAACTTGAACAAATTGTTCAAAATCTCCCTTAGCCATCTTTTCTGCCTTCACAGTAACATCCTTAATGGGTCCTGTGATACTGTTTGCTATTAAAAATCCTAAAAATATCGTTATTCCTAATGCAAGAAGGGTAGCATTAGTCAAAATAGTCTTAAACTCATCTATCGTTTGATATACATCTGACAAATCACTGGTCATATATAATATTCCTTTGACTTTACCCACTTCATTAAACACAGGATAAGCAATATGCTTTGTTTTGATATTCTCATTAAAATCGGTTTTTAATCCTTCATTCTTCTTCCCATCTAATGCCTTAAGTATTAATGTTGGATCAAGGGATTTATACGATAATGCGTTTTGAACATTTGCCGTATCATAGTTTTTAGATGTAGATGCAATTATAGTCGGTACATCTGCATTATTTATTACATATAAAGTTTCTCTTCCGTCTAATCTCCATTCATTGATAGTCTTTTGAATTTCTCCTCTTACACTTGTCCAATCATCTTCTGTAATATAGCTGGAAGCTGAAATAATTGTTTCTACATGCTGGTTCATAGTATCAGTAATATGTTCCAATTGCTTGGTTTCGGTTCTTTGAATTATAAATACTGCTACTATAACCATAGCAATAAATACCAATAAAAAATATACTAATATAAATTTCCATTTAATGCTTGAAAACATTTATTAGCCCCTCCTGAAGTAGTATCCTATCCCTCGTTTTGTAAGTATATATTTATAATCTCCATTTCCATCCTCTATTTTTTCTCGCAATCTCCTCACCGTTACATCAACAGTTCGTATGTCCCCATAATATTCATATCCCCAGACCTCTTGCAAAAGTTGCTCTCTCGAAAATACCTGTTCACTTCGTTGAGCTAAAAATTTTAATAGTTCAAATTCTCTTAGGGTTAAATCTAAAACTTTCCCATTTTTTTGAACTTCATATTTGTTTAAATCTATATATAAATCTCCGGATACAATAATTTCTCCCCCGTTTCCTTCGCTACTTGAAAAATCAACTCTTCTTAGATTTGCTTTAACCCTAGCTATAAATTCTCTCATACTAAATGGCTTTGTAATATAATCGTCTGCCCCCAATTCGAGGCCCAATACCTTGTCCACTTCTTCTTCTTTAGCGGTAAGCATAAGAACAGGTGTTTTTAAATCCTTCCTTATTTCCTTCAATACCTGAAATCCGTCCTTCTTTGGAAGCATAATATCTAATACTATCAAATCAGGGCCACGTTTATATGCTTTATCTACTGCCTCTTCTCCATCATAGGCTGTTTCTACCAAAAATCCTTCTTTCTCTAAATTAAATTTTAAAATATCCGCAATACTTTTTTCATCATCAACTACCAATATCTTTCTACTCATTAAAATCACTCCAAATTATCAATATTTAAGTTATTCTATATCTTTGATATTAACTTTAAGAACAGTATTAACCGAAGAATTAATATTGTGCCCCTGGGAGAGATCGTCTAACAAGGCATTAAGTTTATCAAATCCGTAATTATCTATTATATCTTTTAATACTTCATAAGATTTTCTGTAAGCAATTTTTTGATCTATTCCTTCAAAGTTTTTATTTAAATCCTCTAATGTAATTCCTTTTGTTTGACCTTTCCCCATTTCCCATGAAAACCCTATAGTTGCCTTCTCCATATAAAGAGCAATTCCCTCTGTAAGCCATTCAGGATAATTTCCCTTGGTCTTACCGTCTATTATAAAATGAACAAACTCATGAACTGCAGGAGTATTTTCTCTATATATATCCTCCATATTCTCTCGTTCATCAATCCATGCTCTTGGAGAAAGAATACTTATTATTCCGCAGGTATATGCT
The DNA here is from genome assembly GCF_004103715.1 of Acidilutibacter cellobiosedens. Classification (NCBI taxonomy): domain Bacteria; kingdom Bacillati; phylum Bacillota; class Tissierellia; order Tissierellales; family Acidilutibacteraceae; genus Acidilutibacter; species Acidilutibacter cellobiosedens. The sequence continues at coordinate 3,690,402 of NZ_CP035282.1, forward strand.
CCTACCGGGGGCTGCCCCTTATTTAAGCCTATTATATCCATCAGCGTTTTCCCATCTTCATAAATAATCACCGTAACCCTCTCCTGAGGATAATACTCGAACTGCTTACAAATATAATTATAATTTTCTTCTAAAATTTCCCCTGTAGTTTTTGCCCATTCACTGTCTGATTCTTTAAATTTAATATTAAAATTTTTTGTATATAAAACGTTATATTCTTCCGTTCTTCTAAGTATCTTTTCACTTATAGCCATTTTCGTTAGAGGATAAAACCATATTTTAAAATAGCTGTTGCAAATGAAAACAAGAAACATAAATATTAAAAAAACCGAAGTATAAAACAGAACTTTCTTCAATGGAAATTCCCCTTTATTTATCATATTATTAAAAAATTTATATATATTATTGAAATATCCAATTAAATAATATATAATAGTTAAAGAGGGGAGTAGCTTAAATCAATCAGTCGTCAATACGGTTAAAACCCGGCTAATTGTCCTACTTTATTAGGTAGCAAGACCTTTGTTTAAATAAATTTTCCGTTTGAACAAAGGTCTTTTTATATGCTCTTATATAGATTTTATCAGTTTATTCAAAAAGGTTCAACCATATTCCACAAACTGTTATATTTAATCTTCTCTCACCAAAACTATACTATATTATATTAGAAAGGGATGAATTTATGAACTGGTACAAGGAAAGTATCGAAAGTACCCTGGAAAAATTGGATACTGATCGATACAAAGGATTAAGCGAAGAAGAAAGTAAAAAGAGAATAGAAAAATACGGTTTAAACGAACTAAAAGAAAAAGATAAAAAAAGCTTTCTATCCAAGTTAATCGCTCAATTTAATGATTTTTTAGTTATTATATTAATTGTTGCCAGTATTGTATCTATGCTGGTAGGTGAAAAAACAGACGCATTAATAATAATTGCTATAGTTATTGTCAATGCCATATTAGGTCTGGTGCAAGAAGGAAAGGCAGAAAAGTCATTAGAAGCTCTTAAAAAGATGGCTTCTCCTTACGGAAAAGTATTAAGAGATGGACATGTCATCCATATTCCTTCAAATAAAATTGTTCCCGGCGATGTTGTTCTTCTTGAAGCCGGAGATATTATTCCCGCTGATTTGAGACTTATAGAAAGTTATAATCTCAAAGTTGAAGAAGCTTCCCTTACAGGAGAATCCGTTCCTGTAGATAAGGATGGGGAGAAAGTTATATCTGAAGATGCCGGCATCGGAGACAGAACAAATACAGCCTATATGAGTACAGTAGTAACTTATGGAAGAGGAAAAGGTATAGTAGTGGGAACAGGAGAAAATACAGAAATAGGAAAAATCGCTACAATGATACAAACCTATGAGGAAGAAGCAACTCCTCTACAGAAAAAACTGAATCAATTGGGTAAATATTTAGGAATGGGATGTATAGTTATATGTGCATTAGTATTTTTAATGGGAATAATTGAGGGAGAAAACATCTTAGATATGTTTATGGTCTCCGTCAGTTTGGCTGTCGCAGCTATTCCTGAAGGACTTCCTGCAGTAGTAACCATAGTCCTTGCATTGGGAATGAACAAAATGGTTAAAAGGAATGCTATAGTAAAAAGGCTCCTTGCAGTGGAAACCTTAGGGTGTACTACAACTATATGTTCAGATAAGACAGGTACTTTGACTCAAAATGAAATGACCGTAGTAAAAACTTATACCATTAATAATTTAACTTCTGTAACAGGTAAGGGATATGCTCCTGAAGGAGAATTTATATCCGAAAAAGCTAAAATTGTTCCTCAGGAAAATAAAGATTTAAATTTACTTTTATCTATCAATGTTTTATGTAACGATGCTACCCTTGAATTGTCTCAGGATAATATCTATAAAATAGTAGGTGATCCAACAGAAGGGGCATTGGTTACTCTTGCTGAGAAAGGTAATCTCAAAAAGAAAGACATGATGGATAAATATCCCAGAATAGCAGAAATACCTTTTGATTCAGATAGGAAGATGATGACTACATTCCATGAAAATTATCCTATTGGAAAGATAGTATCCTTCACAAAGGGTGCTCCCGACATAATTGTTGACAGGTGTAATAGGGTTTATATAAATGGAGAAATCAGACCTTTAACGGAGGAAATCAAAAAAAATATACTTGAAATGAACAATTCTTTTTCAAGAGATGCATTAAGAGTCTTAGCTTCCAGTTGCAATATTTATGATGAACTCCCCAAGGATTTAAGCTCAGAAAATATAGAAAATAACTTGATATTTGTAGGTCTGGTTGGAATGATCGATCCGCCGAGAAATGAAGCTATAGAATCCATTAAATCATGTAAAAATGCCGGAATTAACACCATAATGATTACGGGGGACTATAAGGAAACTGCCTTTGCAGTGGCTAAAGAACTGGGATTGGCCGAAAATATAGAAGAAGCCGTAACAGGTGAAGATCTAAATAAAATGAGTGACGAAGAATTAAAAGAAAAAGTAAAGAATATTAAAATATATGCCAGAGTTTCGCCTGAACATAAAGTAAGAATAGTTAATGCTTTAAAAAGCAACGGAGAAATTGTTGCTATGACCGGAGACGGAGTAAATGACGCATTAGCTCTTAAAAAAGCCGACATCGGGGTTTCCATGGGAATTACAGGAACCGATGTGGCAAAAAACACAGCGGATGTTATACTTACTGATGATAATTTTGCAAGTATCGTTTCAGCAGTAGAGGAAGGAAGAATAATATACTCTAATATTAGAAAATTCGTCTTCTTTCTGTTATCCTGTAATATTGGTGAAATACTCATAGTATTCTTAAGCCTATTATTTAATGTTCCTGTACCTCTAATTCCTATACAGCTTTTGTGGCTAAATTTAGTTACCGATAGCTTCCCTGCATTAGCATTGGGAGTAGAAAGAGGAGAACCGGATATAATGAACAATTCTCCAAGAGATCCTAAAGAGTCTATACTGAATAAGTCCATGATTGTAGGAATTGCAATTCAAAGTATAGCTATAACTGTTGCAGTACTTTTAGCATACAGATGGGGGTTGAAAGTTTATGGATATGACAATTTAATTATGCCAAGAACCATAGCCTTTACAACCCTTATACTTTCTGAACTGATAAGGTCATTTTCAAGCAGGTCGGAAAGATACACCCTGTTTAAAATAGGTTTCTTTACAAATAAGACCATAATATATGCAAATTTGATTTCTTTATTGCTTCTGTTTGTAGTATTATACATCCCATTCTTGCAGACTGTATTTAAAATCGATACAATGGCTTGGAGAGAATGGAGTGTTGTATTAAGATTCTGTCTTATACCTATTATAGCCGGAGAATTAAATAAAGTCACATTAAAAAGTATACATCAAAAAAATTAACTGACTTTAAGCCAATGAATAAAAATTTCATTGGCTTATTTTTTATACTTTATATAGGAATTACACTCCGCTTAATATAATTTATTAAGCTGATTTTAAAAGGGCTATTTAATTTATTTTTTTATACATTTTTATTTTTTTATTATCATATTATCAAGTAAAAGCACATTTTATTTTTTTCAGCATAAATTAGAACAAGGAAGGTGGTTCTAATTATGGAAAAAACGAATAAACCTAAACTTTGTCCTATATTGAGCGCAAAAATATCATCTCAGTCAATAGAAAAGCTGCCTGTTATAATTCAGATGAAAGACAATAATGCTGATAATATAAACAATTTGGCTTATGGACTGGAAGGTGAGAAGAAGAAAGAATTGCCCTTGATTAAGGGAATTGCATGTAATTTAACCACAGACCTTATATACAAATTAGCGGAAGACCCAAATATTGAGTATATAAGTTTTGATTCAAAAGTTTTTGCTCTTCTCGATGTTGCTACAAAATCAATAGATTCTAAATATCCCCATGACCAAGGATATTTAGGTCAAGGAATCACTATTGCCGTAGTAGATACAGGGGTTGCTCCTCACAACGATTTAATTAAACCTAATAACAGAATTGTTGGCTTTAAGGATTTTGTGAACAATAAAACCACCCCTTATGATGATAATGGTCATGGAACCCATGTTTCCGGTATATTAGCAGGCAATGGATATTCTTCGCAAAAAAAATATCAAGGTGTCGCCCCTGAAGCATCCATATTAGGAGTAAAGGTTCTGGATGAAAGCGGAAGTGGAAATACTTCCGATATAATCGATGCAATTTCCTGGATAATAAAAACAAAGAATGAATATAATACAAAAATAATAAATTTATCTTTAGGTAGCCCTGCAAATAATCCATGTTCCTCAGATCCTCTTTGTAAAGCCGTAGAGCAAGCTGTAAATAATGGAATATGCGTTGTTGTCGCAGCAGGAAATAGTGGTCCTGCCTCTAAAACCATATTATCCCCTGGAATAAGTCCTAACGTCATTACGGTAGGAGCCATGAATGATAGACGAACTTCTGGTACTCCTAAAAATACTATACCCTCTTTCTCAAGCAGAGGGCCTACAAAAGAAGGGTTAAATAAACCCGATCTTGTAGCTCCGGGAGTAAATATAATGTCTTTATCAAATACACGTCTTGATGGATATATTTCCTTAAGCGGAACCAGTATGGCAACTCCTCTTGTATCTGGAAGTATAGCTTTGATACTGCAAAAACAAAAAAATTTATCTCCTAAAGAAATCAAAAATATACTTATGGATTCTTGTGTTGATTTAAAAGATAATCAAGAAAATCAAGGCTCTGGAATGGTCAATTTAAAGAAAATATTTCATTCTTCGCAGGAAAATAATCTCGAAAATTCATTAGAAAAGGAAACTCCTTTTTCTAATTATCCTCACAAAGACAATTTTACAGAAAAAATTATCATTTTATTGATAATATTCTTACTTCTTGACAGGAATGTTTAAAGGCGCATAAATATTGGTACGGTATGAGTTGAGATATTAGGGATGAACCCTTAATACCTCAGCTTTTTTCATTAAATCTACATTCAGAAAACAGCCTAAAGATAAAAAAATGAAATTCATTAGGTCAAGTATAAATCAGGGTAAATAAGGCTTTCCTATGGGTTATAATAACAAAAGGACACAGGATAACTTGTTTATCCCGTGTCCGCTCTTTAAAAAAACTCAAAGCTTTCTTTTTTAATTTAAATAATTCAAAGGATTTTTATTAACCCCATTTTTAAGTACTTCAAAATGTAAATGAGGTCCGGTAGTTCTTCCTGTACTTCCTACCTGGGCAATTTTTTGTCCTTTATAAACTTTATCACCCTTTTTAACAAGTAATTTACTACAATGCCCATATTTTGTTATATAACCGTTTCCGTGATTTATTATAATCAAATTACCATAATCACCACTATAACCACTAAAGGTAACTTTTCCCCCATCAGCAGCAACAATAGAAGTTCCAGTCTTAGCTGCTAAGTCTACTCCTTTGTGCATTCTTCCATTTCTCATACCATACCTTGAAGAAATAAATCCTCTTGTAGGTAATCGGAATACCCCCGTCGCTATAGTCTTAGGAACTTCTTTTGTACCTTTAACTATTACTTCATCCAATGGTTTTTCTATTACTTCTTCTTTTATTATTTTCTTTTCTACTTCTACTCCGTTATGTTTTATAATTTGTGCTACAACTTGGCTCTTTCCTTCTTTTCCTTCTACCTTTGTCTTCTTTTCATTTTTATACATAGAACTATTTAATTCTATCTTTGTATCATAGTTTAAACTTTCAGTATAGTTCACCTCTTCTACTGTAACTGCCGTAAGAAGGGGTTTTGGAACTATCAAATTAACTTTATCGCCTGGGTAAACTTTTTCCGGATCAACGCCAGGATTTGCCTTTATCAAATTATCAACAGTCATATTATACTCTTTAGCTATAGTCCAATAGCTCTCTCCAGCTTCTACTATATGTTCTTTAACCTCATCCGTTCCCTTCTCTATAACAGCCAAAACTTCATCTTCGGTTTTTATCTGAGGCATAAATGTCATAACTTTAGTAGTCTTCACATTTTCCAACAAATTAATTTTTTCAATATTGGAATTTTCATTCTTTGCATTATTGAAGCTTTCTTTAAATCTCTTTATAATATTTTCTGCTTCCTGTTTTGATTTTAAAACTCCTACTTCTTTTTCATTAATTAATAGAGCATACCCTCCGACAAGAAAAGTTAACTTAGAATTTATAGCCTTTCTTAGATCATCATGAGAACTTAATTCTTTATCCTTTGAATGGACATTTTGAAAATCCAAATCTTTATTTATCAGCACATCCATATTATATGTATTTTGAAGTTTATTCTGGATTTCATTCATTATATCCGAAACTTCTTCTTTTGTTCTAACTGTTCCTATTTTATCCTCTCCCAAATATACTGCATAAGCTCTTGTCCTCACTTCATTGATCTTATAAATTGTTAATCCAAAAGTTGAAATGACAATTACCATAAAAATAGGAAGAACTTTTTTTAAACTAATATGTCTTATATTAAATTTTTTAATATTAAATTTTCTTTTCAAATCGTCTTTAAACTTAATATTATTTGTTCTATCTTTTAAATTATTAACACTACCTGAAATCTTATTTATCGTTAAGTTCTTTAGTCCTTTCAACTTATCAAGAAAAAATATCCATTTTTCTTTAAGGATATTACTATCTTTAAATCTATTAGGATCTTCCACATCAATCTCCTTCCCTGCATTTTATTTTTGAAACTATTTTGTAAACTATTTGTAACTCATTTGTAATAATATAATTATTATACCAACACTTTTAAAATTATTCAATACTAAAAATGAAAAGCATGTCTTAAATAATATTATATTCAATATAAAAGTTATTATTCTCTGAACACCACAGCATATAATGCTAACATTAGCAATTTTTCGTAATTAATAAACTAAGGAAACCTTTGTTGAAATCCATTTTAGATCAAATGCAAATTAAGGTAAATTAGATTTTCTTACAGGTTAAAACAAAAGCCCTACTTCGATAACCTTTATACGAAATAGAGCTTCTTTATCTGGCAACGTCCTACTCTCCCAGAGCGTTTCCACTCAAGTACCATCAGCACTGAAAGGCTTAACTTCTGTGTTCGGTATGGTTACAGGTGTTTCCCTCTCGTCCTTGTCACCAAATACTTTTTCCTTTTTTCCTTTTACTTCCTTACCCTTTTCCCTGAAAACTTTGAAGAAGAATCTTTAGGTCAAGCCCTCGACTTATTAGTTTCTCTCAGCTTAAAGTATTACTGCTCTTCCACCTGAGACCTATCTACCAGTTCGTCTTTCTGGTGTCTTACCTCCTTTGCGGAGTGGGAAATCTCTTCTTGAGGTCTGCTTCGTGCTTAGATGCCTTCAGCTCTTATCTTTCCCAGACTTAGCTTCTCAGCTCTGCCTCTGGCGAGACAACTGATTCACCATCGGTCTGTCCATCCCGGTCCTCTCGTACTAAGGACAGCTCCTCTCAAATTTCCTGCGCCTGCGACGGATAGGGACCGAACTGTCTCACGACGTTCTGAACCCAGCTCGCGTGCCTCTTTAATGGGCGAACAGCCCAACCCTTGGAACCTATTTCAGCCCCAGGATGAGACGAGCCGACATCGAGGTGCCAAACCTCCCCGTCGATGTGAACTCTTGGGGGAGATAAGCCTGTTATCCCCAGGGTAGCTTTTATCCGTTGAGCGATGGCCTTTCCACTCGGTGCCACCGGATCACTAAGTCCAAGTTTCCTTCCTGCTCCACCTGTATGTGTCGCAGTTAAGCTCCCTTCTGCCTTTACACTCTTCGTACGATTTCCAACCGTACTGAGGGAACCTTTGAGCACCTCCGTTACTCTTTGGGAGGTGACCGCCCCAGTCAAACTGCCCAACTGACAGTGTCCCTGTACTGGCTTCACAGTACTTGGTTAGAATTTCAATATCATAAGAGTGGTATCCCACTTTTGACTCCATAAATGCTGGCGCACTTACTTCTCTGCCTCCCACCTATTCTGTACATATGATATCAAAATCCAATGTCAGCCTACAGTTAAGCTCCATGGGGTCTTTCCGTCCTGTCGCAGGTAACACGCATCTTCACGTGTACTACAATTTCACCGGATCCCTTGTTGAGACAGTGCCCAAGTCGTTACACCTTTCGTGCGGGTCGGAACTTACCCGACAAGGAATTTCGCTACCTTAGGACCGTTATAGTTACGGCCGCCGTTTACTGGGGCTTAAGTTCTAAGCTTCGTATTTCTACTGACTCTTCCCCTTAACCTTCCAGCACCGGGCAGGTGTCAGCCCCTATACTTCGTCTTTCGACTTCGCAGAGACCTGTGTTTTTGGTAAACAGTCGCTTGGGCCCTTTCACTGCGGCCGGATTATTTCCCAGCCGTTTGGCCTTCTCTTCTTCCGGCACCCCTTCTCCCGAAGTTACGGGGCTATTTTGCCGAGTTCCTTAACAAGGGTTCTTCCGTGCGTCTTAGGATTCTCTCCTCGCCTACCTGTGTCGGTTTCCGGTACGGGCAATCATATGCTCGATAGTGCCTTTTCTTGGCAGTTTGGATTCGGATGCTTCGCTACTTCTTTTTTCGCTCCCCATCACCTCTCATAACTCTTTCACGGTTTTCCCTATGAAAGCTTACTTCAGGCTTAGACACACTTTTCCATCTGTGTGCTCATCTTATCCTCCTGCGTCAGCACCTCTCTCTAACGCATATTCTTGGTACAGGATTCTCAACCTGTTGTCCATCGCCTACGCCTTTCGGCCTCGGCTTAGGTCCCGACTTACCCTGAGCGGACGAGCCTTCCTCAGGAACCCTTAGGCTTTCGACGGGCAAGTTTCTCACTTGCCTTTTCGCTACTCATGCCAGCATTCTCTCTTCTGTTTCGTCCACTACTCCTTTCGGTATAGCTTCTTCCTCACAGATTGCTCCTCTACCGATATTTCTATCCCACAGCTTCGGTGTCAGGTTTAGCCCCGGAAATCTTCGGCGCAACGTCACTTGACCAGTGAGCTATTACGCACTCTTTAAATGTATGGCTGCTTCTAAGCCAACATCCTGGTTGTCTCCGTAACTTCACATCCTTTGCCACTTAACCTGCACTTTGGGACCTTAGCTGGTGATCTGGGCTCTTTCCCTTTTGACTACGAAACTTATCTCCCGCAGTCTGACTCCTATTTCTATGAGTATGGCATTCGCAGTTTGATAGGTTTTGGTAACACTTTGTGCCCCTTTACCATTCAGTGCTCTACCTCCATCTCACTTTCCATAAGGCTAGCCCTAAAGCTATTTCGAGGAGAACCAGCTATCTCCGGGTTCGTTTGGCATTTCACCCCTACCCACAGTTCATCCGATAGTTTTTAAACACTAATCGGTTCGAGCCTCCACGAAATTTTACTTCCCTTTCACTCTGACCATGGGTAGCTCACCCGGTTTCGGGTCTACTATATGCAACTTTCGCCCTATTCAGACTCGGTTTCCCTACGGCTCCGCAGCTTCACTGCTTAACCTTGCTGCATATCGTAACTCGCTGGCCCGTTCTACAAAAAGTACGCAGTCACACTTTCTAATAGTGCTCCTACTGCTTGTAGGCATAGGGTTTCAGGTTCTTTTTCACTCCCCTCCCGGGGTTCTTTTCGCCTTTCCCTCACGGTACTATTCCTCTATCGGTCATCGGTTAGTATTTAGCCTTGGGAGGTGGTCCTCCCTGCTTCCCACCGGATTTCTCGTGTCCTGTGGTACTCTGGTTCACAACTGTCGAGTTTCTTTGTTTCGCCTACAGGGCTTTCACCTTCTCTGGCGGAACTTCCCAGTCCCTTCGGCTGCTTTTCTTCTCTCCTTATGTTGTGCCCTCAACCCCGAAGGTTTAACCCTCCGGTTTGGGCTCTTTCCTTTTCGCTCGCCGCTACTCTGAAAATCGATTTTTCTTTCTCTTCCTTGGGGTACTTAGATGTTTCAGTTCCCCCAGTCTCCCTTCATTCACCTATTTATTCAGTGCATGATGCCTGAGGTTTGCTCAGGCGGGTTCCCCCATTCGGATATCTCCGGATCTAAGTCTGTTTGCGACTCCCCGAAGCATTTCGGCGCTTACCCCGTCCTTCTTCGGCTTCCGATGCCAAGGCATTCACCCTATGCCCTTATTTGCTTGACCTACTTCTTTTCTTCTTCTTTACTTTTCAGTTCTCAAGGTTCTAACTTCTACACTAATTAAAGTGTATATATAAATTAAGACAGTGGGAATTAAATTCTCCTTAGAAAGGAGGTGATCCAGCCGCACCTTCCGATACGGCTACCTTGTTACGACTTCACCCCAGTCATTAACCCTGCCTTCGACGGCTGCTCCCCTTTCGGGTTCGCTTACCGGCTTCGGGTATTGTCAACTCCCATGGTGTGACGGGCGGTGTGTACAAGACCCGGGAACGCATTCACCGCAGCATGCTGATCTGCGATTACTAGCAACTCCAGCTTCATGCAGGCGGGTTGCAGCCTGCAATCCGAACTGGGATCGGCTTTTTGGGATTTGCTTCGCCTTACGGTGTCGCTTCCCTCTGTACCGACCATTGTAGCACGTGTGTAGCCCAAGACATAAAGGGCATGATGATTTGACGTCATCCCCACCTTCCTCCGATTTATCACCGGCAGTCCTTTTAGAGTCCTCAGCTTTACCTGTTAGTAACTAAAAGTAAGGGTTGCGCTCGTTGCGGGACTTAACCCAACATCTCACGACACGAGCTGACGACAACCATGCACCACCTGTCTCCTCTGTCTCCTAAAAGCCGTATATATCTCTATATACTTCAGAGGGATGTCAAGCCTTGGTAAGGTTCTTCGCGTTGCATCGAATTAAACCACATGCTCCGCTGCTTGTGCGGGTCCCCGTCAATTCCTTTGAGTTTCAATGTTGCCATCGTACTCCCCAGGCGGAGTGCTTATTGCGTTAGCTGCGGCACTGAGCTTTGACACCCAACACCTAGCACTCATCGTTTACGGCGTGGACTACCAGGGTATCTAATCCTGTTTGCTCCCCACGCTTTCGTGCCTCAGCGTCAGTTTAAGTCCAGAGAGTCGCCTTCGCCACTGGTATTCCTCCTAATATCTACGCATTTCACCGCTACACTAGGAATTCCACTCCCCTCTCCTTAACTCAAGCTGAACAGTTTCATATGCTTATTAAAGTTAAGCCTTAACCTTTCACATCTGACTTGTTCAGCCGCCTACGCACCCTTTACGCCCAATAATTCCGGACAACGCTCGCCCCCTACGTATTACCGCGGCTGCTGGCACGTAGTTAGCCGGGGCTTCCTCCTCGGGTACCGTCATTATCTTCCCCTAGGACAGAGCTTTACGATCCTAAAACCTTCTTCGCTCACGCGGCGTTGCTGCATCAGAGTTCCCTCCATTGTGCAATATTCCCCACTGCTGCCTCCCGTAGGAGTCTGGACCGTGTCTCAGTTCCAATGTGGCCGTTCACCCTCTCAGGCCGGCTACCCATCGTCGCCTTGGTAGGCTTTTACCCTGCCAACCAGCTAATGGGACGCGAGGTCATCTCACACCGATATTCTTTAACTTACTCTGCATGCGCAGTGTAAGTATCATAGGGTATTAATCCCGGTTTCCCGAGGCTATCCCCTTGTGCGAGGCAGATTCCTCACGCGTTACTCACCCGTCCGCCGCTAAGGAATACGTATTCTTCCCGAAGGCTTCCTAAGTATTCCCTCGCTCGACTTGCATGTGTTAAGCACGCCGCCAGCGTTCGTCCTGAGCCAGGATCAAACTCTCAATTTAAAGTTTGCCTTTGCTCTTATCAAACACTAACTTCTTTTTTATAACTTATTTTTTACTCAAATTTATTCCCACTGTTTAATTTTCTTGGTTCAGCGTTGACTTACCGTCAACTCTTAATACTATAACAGCTTTTCTTTTCTGTGTCAAGTCTTTTTTTTCGTTTTTTGAAACCTATAAAAAAATCTCATTTTATCTTAATATATCAATGCTTAGATAGAATCTTTTTTCACCATACCAAATATTTACATTATAAAATTCAATTTTAAAATAATTTGTTTAGTTATATTTTCAAAAATTTTTATTATTGATAATTACTCAGTATTTCTAAAAGTATTTATGGTAATACTTCTATTATTAGAAATAATTTAATACAAATATAATAAATATCTGATCTGGAGGTTAAAAATGAATTTCATATTAGATTCTCAGGAAATAAATTCAAACTCTCCTTATGCAATACGAGATTTTAGTAATATCATATTAAAATATTTATCCGAAAAATATAGTCATAACTACAAGGAACTGTTATTTGTCTGTATTGGTACAGACAGAGCTACAGGAGATTCTTTAGGACCTTTGGTAGGCCATAAGCTGACGCCTATATTATCAAAGTATAAGAATATTCATATTTTAGGAACTTTAAACGAGCCTATCCATGCAAAAAATCTCGAATCTAAAATTGAATTTATTAAAAATAACTTTGAAAATCCTTTCTTAATAGCAATCGATGCATCTCTTGGAAGATTTGATAAAATAGGAATGATAAATATTAAAAAGGGGTCCCTCAAGCCTGGTCTGGGAGTCAATAAAAAGCTTCCAAACATAGGGGATATCAGTATTACCGGAGTTGTAAATATCGGTGGAATTATGGAATACGTAGTACTCCAAAATACCAGATTAAGCTTAGTAATGACTATGGCGGATATTATCACCAGAAGTATCCACCTCGCAGTCTATAAGCATTTTATAGAAGACAATTCTGTAAACAGAGCTATTCAAATCAAACAAAATGACCAATTTTTTAAAAATTAGTCATTTTGTTTGAATAATAGAACGATTTTAAAATAATGGAGTGTAAATTCTATTCTTAATTATCTTATCTATTTCGTCTATAGATTTATTATTTGCATTTATAAGTATTGCTCCTTTATTATAACTATCGAGCTCATCATTATAATCATAATCTCCAATATAAGGTGTCTCATTTCCTTCATTCATATATACTATAGCATCCGACTCTACTCCGTCTTCCATAGAAATAATATTGTATCCCCGGCGTTTTAGTTCGTCCTTAATTTCATTTAAACTGTCTTGAACTGCCACCTTTTTCCCCATTTTCTATTCCTCCCAAAGGTTTTTACAATATTATTCTCTTTAAAAAATTTTTTATTCACAAACAACGTTTAATCCCTTATTGTTGATGGTAAAAGATGCTTCTTCACCTATTTCCTTTAATTCTCCATCTATATTTAGCCATAATCTTTCTAAACCCTTAATTTTTATTTCCTTTCCTTTATAAATATTTACATATTTTCTAAATTTTATATGTTCTCCCCAAAAAATTGAAGGAAAAACCAAAAATAACTTAACAATATTTATTCTTCTTATAACACAAACATTAAAATAACCATCCTCTATTATAGCAGAAGGACAAATTTTCATTCCTCCGCCATAATATTTTCCATTTCCAATTGCCGCAAGAATAACTTCCTCATTTAAGTGCATGTTATCTATTTCAATTTCTAATATTTTATATTTATAACTTAATAAAGTTCTTATAAAGCCTATTACATAAGATATCCTGCCATTTATTCTTGACCTAATTTCCCAAATATTTTTAATTACTTCGGAATCTAAGCCTATACTTGCAATATTTAAAAAAAGATTATTATTTACAAAGCATGTATCAATTTTCTTTGAGTTCCCTATTAGGATTAACCTTAAGGCTTCTCTTGGGTTTTCAGGAATTTTTAATGTCCTTGCAAGATCATTTCCGGTCCCCCCAGGAATAATTCCTAAAATTCCCTTTCCGCCTCTCATTATTCCCGTAGCGACTTCATTAATGGTTCCGTCTCCTCCTACAGCAACTATAATTTTATGCCCCTTAGAAATACCTTCCTTAGCAATTTTTATTGCTTCTTTTGGAGCATGTGTTATGCTGATATCATATTTTTTTTTGTTTTCTTCCATTGTACTCTTAATTATTGAAATCAAGCTTTTTGCTCTTCCATTCCCTGCTATGGGATTTATAATAAAAAGTATGCTATCCATTATCATCCTACCTATCCATTAATGTTTTGTTCTCCTCTTATAGCTCTGTCTATGGCTTGCATTTCCTCAACAGAAAGAGGATATTTTGATTTTCCTCCTTCTACTGATTTTGCATATGAATTCGAGTAATCCCTGCTATATATATTGGTAATAATTACTCCATTTAAATTACTATCAAGAAGAGCTATTGAAAAACTCAATTCACTTCCCATATCAGGAAAGGCATTATATCTTATAAACCCTATTTTCTGAATTGCAAATTTGAACCTTTTATTCAAATCATCATATTTATTTTCTAACCTTGCATTATCTATTTTTATTTCATTTACTTCATTTAAACATTCATTCATCATTTCTTCTAAATTTACTCCATCTACATTCTTCACTAAATTGTTATATTTATCTGTAATTCTTGATATTCTAAACTCCGATATTATATACAATATAATGACGACGAGTAGACTTATTATAAGTCCGCATATTATTTCAATATTATAATAAGATACAATATCTTTAATTAATTCCATATAGTTCTCCTCTCCTAAATTTGTCTTGATATGTTTCTAATTGCATCTATTCCAATTTCAATTTCTTCATGAGTATTAAAAATACCAAAACTAAATCTGATTACTCCTTGCTTAAAAGTTCCTATCGTTTTATGAGCAAGAGGTGCACAGTGTAATCCCGCTCTCGTCCCTATATCATACTCCTCGTCTAAGATACAGCTTACCTCTGAAGAATCCTCGTCTCTGATATTCAAAGAAACTACCGCTCCTTGCTCTTTTACATTTGCCGGACCATAAACCTTTACACCTGGAATCTTAGTTACCCCATCTATAAAATGTTCCGTTAGCTCTTCCTCATGCTTTCTAATCCTATCTATCCCATAATTCATAATATATTTTATACCTTCTCCTAATCCAATTATCCCAGGAGCATTAAGAGTTCCGCTTTCATACTTATCCGGAAGTACATCCGGCTGTATTAACGAATTTGAAAAACTTCCCGTTCCTCCTTCCTTTAGTTCCTTAAGATTTATCCCATCTCTGATATAAAGCCCTCCTGTCCCTTGTGGTCCCAAAAGTCCCTTATGTCCCGGGAAGGCAAGTAAATCTATGTTCATATTTTCTACATCAATATTGTATACTCCTGCCGACTGTGCAGCATCTACCAAATAAATAATGTGGTGTTTTTTAGCGATTTCTCCAATACTCTTTATAGGCAGGATAGTTCCTGTAAGATTAGAAATATGAGTCGTTACTATAAGTTTTGTATTTTTTTTAATACGCCTTTCAATATCTTCAGGGTTAATCCGCCCCATTTTATCTCCATATATTACAGTAGTTTCTACCCCAAAATCTTGAAGTGCTCTTAAGGGCCTTAAAACTGAATTATGTTCCATGGATGTAGTGATCGCATGATCTCCGCGCCCTAATAAACCCTTTATTCCTATATTCAAGCTTTCCGTACAATTAGAAGTAAATATTACATTCATTGAATTTTTTATATTAAACAGCTTAGAAATTATTTCTCTGGTTTCATATACACCTCTTCCCGCTTGAAGTGATAATTTATGTCCTGAACGTCCCGGATTCGCTCCGTATTCTCTCATTGCCTGCATCATTTTATTGTAAACAATTGTAGGCTTTGGATAAGACGTTGCTGCATTATCAAAATATATCATAGTCTTCGCCCCCAACAGATATTTACATACTTAATTATATCATATTATATGTAATACCATGGAAAAAATTGAAGCGTAAAATAGTCCATATACATTCTTTAATATTACAAAGAAATATCTATGAATTTAAAATTAGTTACGTCAAATAGCCCTAAATCCGTAACCTTAATTTCCGGAATAACAGGAAGAGCTATAAAAGCCAACGTCATAAAGGGTTCCAAATCCCTATTAACGTGAAGTTTCTCATAAGCTATTTCAATCATTCCTTTAAGTTCTTTACTCACCTCTTTTAAAGGCTTTTTTGACATTATTCCTCCTATTTCCAGGGAAAGGCTTTTAAGAATTTTCTTTTCCGATACTAAAGTTAATCCTCCCCCTATTCTCTTTATTTCTTCTACTGCTTGGGCCATATCTTCATCATTATCACCTATAACTATCAAATTGTGAGAATCGTGCGCTATGGTAGAAGCAATTGCTCCATTTCTTAATTGAAAATTCTTCACCAATCCCAACCCTACATTTCCTGTACCTTTATGCCTTTCTATTACAGCTACCTTAAGGATATCCTTCCCATCTGAAACAAATTTGCCGTTTACAACATTTACTTTTTCTTTTACTTTTTTGGTAACTACATTATGGGGAAGAAGTTCTATAACATTTGCCTTATCTGACTTAAGGTTTATTTCCAATTTATCCATTGTAAAATCCTTTATATTTACCGTATTTTCAACTTTATGAATATCTGACGGCTGAACGTCAAATAAAGGTTCTCCCTTTTCTGCCACTATCTTACCTTCCTTAAACACTTTTAATATATTTAAGCTCTTAAGATCATCAATTACTACGAGATCTGCTATATAGCCTGGAGCAATAGCCCCCTTCCCTTTAAGTTTGTAACATTGGGCTGCATTAATGGTAGCCATTTTTATTGCATCTATTGGTTCTATACCTTCTTTTACTGCAAGCCTTATATTATTGTCTATATGACCGTTTTCCAAAATATCTTCAGGGTGCTTGTCATCTGTACAGAAAAGACATCTGTTTATATTATTTTTATTAACTTCTCCAATAAGAGTCCTTAAATTTTTCGTTGCAGAACCTTCTCTTATAAGAATGTACATCCCTACCCGCAGCCTATCTTCCATCTCCTTTATTGTGGTACATTCATGATCTGTCCTTACTCCGGAAACCGCATAGGCATTCAATTTTTTCCCTTCTATTACCGGGCCATGACCATCTATTAATTTGTCTCCGGCCATGAGAATTTTATCCAACACATCATCGTCTCCATTTATAACTCCCGGATAATTCATCAATTCTCCTAATCCCAGCACCCGGTCTTCATTTATCAACTTTTTCAAATCATCTGCTTTCAGTACGGCTCCTGAATTTTCAAAGGAAGTTGCCGGAACACAACTCGGAAGCATTATCTGTACATCTAAAGGAATATTTTCACTATCCTTTAATATGTATTTAATTCCGTCTAGTCCCTTTACATTTCCAATCTCATGAGGATCTGCTATTACTGTAGTCGTTCCGCAGGGAACGACTGCCTTCGCAAATTGACTGGGGCTTACCATTGATGATTCAATATGGACATGCCCGTCTATAAATCCGGGAGCAATATAAGTTCCCGTCAAATCCATTTCCACTTCTCCGAAATATTTTCCTATTCCTACAATTTTATCGTTCCATATAGCTATATCTCCTTGAATTATTTCATTAGTAAAAACATTAATAACATTACAGTTTTTTAAGACCAAAGAAGCTTTTTTGTCTCCCCTTGCCACATCTATCATATCTTTCAGCATATGTTTATTCATTTTTCTTAACTACCTCCCGTTTATATAAATAATAAATGATCTTTTTAATATATTGTAATAAATATATTGTAGCATTTATATTTTTTAAATTTAATATTTTTTTTATTATTTTTTAATTATTTAACATGACAAAATTAACTATTCTATTCTTGAAAAATATAAAATCTTCCAAGAATAGAAATTATTTTATAACGAACTAAATAGTTTAAAGTAAATAGTCTCTTTGTAACCCCAACATATCAATTAATACTTTTTATATTCTTATATATTAAGTCGAACCCATATCGTATCTCCTTAATTAAATTATTAGCTAAAACTTCATATATACAAATCTCAAAAACTCAATGTTATTTAAAAATAAAGCAACATAGAACCGATATTTTTGGTATAATCTAATTGAACTCATTCGCTGTAAAAGAATCTATCAGAACCCAAATAAATAAGGCATTTTATATTTTTAAATGAACACGGAGGAAATAACAATGAGAGAAATTCGTAAATTAAATGAAACACATATTGATGCATATACGGATATTGCTTTTAACGCATATCCCAGTTTTAAAGACTTTACGGAAGAAGCTATGAATAAATACAAAGAAACAGTAGCATACATCATGAACAATGACTCAGCAGTAACTTTTTACGGAATGTTCGAAGATGAAAAGTTAATTGCGGTAATGCGTTTATTTGATTTTAAAATGAATTGTTTCGGGAAAATAGTTCCTGCTTCCGGTCTCGGATTTTTAGGTGTTCACCTGATGCATAAAAAAGAAAAAGCAGCTAAGGCAATGGTCGAATTCTATGAAAAAACCTATAGAGATAAGGGAATCCCTATCGGAGCACTATTACCTTTCCGCCCGGATTTTTATAAAAAAATGGGATATGGAATAGGTTCAAAGATGAACCAATACAGGTTGCCGCCAAATAGGATGCCATTGTATTCTGGGAAAAACGATTTAAGATATGTAGCAAAGAATGAGTTTGACATGCTTCTTAAATGCCATGAAAGAGTAGTTGCTAAAACTCACGGAATGATGATGAAAATCGGCGATGAAATAAGAAATTTAACAAGTGACCCATATAATAGAATCGTGGGAAGTTATGATGAAAACGGAAATATTAATGGATATATTATATATAAATTTCAAAATGCCAAAGCTGGTAATTATACCGTAACTAATATATATGTAAAAGAATTGATTTATGAAAATACCGACGTACTCAGAAAATTTCTCGGTTTTCTGAGGAAGCAAGACGATGAAATCGATTTGATTATTTTTAATACAGAGGATGAATATTTTTATTATTTATTTGACAATCCTCTGAATGATTCTTTGAACTATATTCCTTATGGATATATTGAAAGTAATACACAGGCAGTTGGCGTAATGTATAAATTATTTGACATAAAGAAAGCATTTGAGCAATGTTCCCATAGAAATTACGGAAATTCAAATTTAAATGTGCGTTTTCTGATTTCGGATGAGTTAAGTAAAAATGTAAACGAAATTATAGTAAATTTCAAAGATGGCAAAGCACATACCAATGCTAAAAAATATGACGTTACAGCAAAAATCCGTACCTCAGACTTCTCATCATTATTCTTGGCGAGCGTATCAATCATGGGATTGTATAATTTGGGACTTATAAAGTTAGATAAAGAAGAATATTTAGACGAACTGGACAGGACATTCTACTACGCTCAAAAGCCGGTATGCTATACTGACTTTTAATAATAGTCTTAAACAATGCCCTTTCTCAGCGAATTTACATAAGGTCATAAGCTGTAAGATCTCGTATATATTAAATTAGAGAAGAGGTTGGACCGGTACGCCTCAAATTATAACTTAATCAAAAAAATATATATTTTTTAATTAAGCATAATATTTTTTTAAGCTAAATTTCCATACTTTCACTGCTATAAACAGCCATATAATAGTTAATGCAAATGTAAAAAATATTATTTCTTTATTAAACAGATATAATGCAGGAACATTATATATAGCTAAATGTTTTTTGCAAGAGGAAATTCCCCAGTTTTGCAAAATTTTTTCCTCACCCCATAGGTGGGGAATTTTTTGATCATTGCAGACATTTTTTAACTTTTTATTCTATTACTACTAATCCGAAATACTTGATTCTCTCATCCTGTTACTCTCCCCGGGAAAAAAGCAGCAGGTGACAGTGGTGTAAAACTCTATCCAGTATTGCGGCTGTCATATCTTTATCATAAAAAACATTTATCCATCTTGAAAATTCAATATTAGTGTTTATAATCAGTGTTCTTTGTTCGTAGAATTCGGATATAAGTTCAAACAACAGCTGGGCTCCTGTTATATCAAGTGGTACATACCCCCATTCATCACATATAATCAGTTCCGCTTTCATAATCTTTTTCATAAAACTGCTTAAGGTTCCTTCTTTCTTTGCTTCAGATAGCCTGTTAACTAATGCTGCCGTACGGTAAAAACGGGTCTCTATACCTTTTTTACAAGCTTCCATTCCTAATGCTATGGATAAATGGGTTTTCCCTGTACCTACATTTCCGTACATTATGATATTTGTTTTGGTTTCACAAAATTTTAACCCCTTTAAATACTCAGGTGTAACACTCGGAGGAAGACTTATTTCATCAAACTTGAATCCATTAAATGTTTTTATTGTATAAAATCCTGCCTTGCTTATTAGTTTATCTATTCTTGCTGTTTTTCTGTGTTCTATTTCTTCCTGCAGTAGTTTAAGTAAAAATTCCTGATGATTTTCCCCTTCTGTTATCTGCGCCTGCTCTGCCAAGTTTTGACTTAATCTGAGACATTTGCAGCATTCTCTGATTTCTTTATCTAACATATCCTTTTACCCCCTTTTTTAATGCTTTATCGTATTTTGACAGATCAGTCTTTGTAGGCTTCAGCCGGGGTATACTGCTTTCTGTTTTCATCGGCGGTAATTCCCTTTATTCCGCCGCATAAATATCTGTGTATGCTCATCAGGCTGTCTACATCTGTTGCATTGTAACATAACACCTGAGTTACTGCTTGTGATGCATTTTCAAAACCATTTTTTCAGTTAATATGGCTATTACGGATAGTATCTTCCATCTTTCGCTTTTTTTACATTTATCCAAGTACTTCTTCATATTTTCCGGCATAATGTTATAGATACCGCTGTATTTTAGTGCCCCAGGCCGTTTAGCAAGCTGCCTCAGATAGGGAAGCCACTTCATGCTTTGCTGTTTATGATCTCCGTATAATCTTTTGTGCCGAACAATTTCGTTTTGATTTTCATCCATAGGTATCAAGTTTGAAACAAAGAAGTAGAGGAAAACCAATAAAAAAGCGTATAACAAACAAGCCATTCACAATCCATGATTTTGCGGATGACAATAGAGGATATTTAGAAAGAAAGGTTATACAGTCACGACATCATCTGATATTGTGTAACCTCTTTTGCGAAGAAGTTCCAGAGCCTGTGCCTTTGTCAGAACTTTTGATTCATTGACGGGTCTGTGCTCCAGAAAACCTTTTGGATTATAAGGCTCTAGCTTGCTTAAGACATTCCAGATAGCGGTCAGGAGCATCTTGCATACAGCGATGATAGCCTTTTTATGTCCCCGGTGGGACTTGATTCTGTGATACCTCTCTTTAAATTCAGGATTTTTTTGGGATTTGAGTAATGCATTGGCAATCTGAACAAGAAGAGGTTTCAAATAACAACCGGCACGAGAGATTCGTGTGGATTTCACCTTTTTATTACTCTGGTCATTGCGTGGACAGCAGCCAGCCCAAGAAACAAGATGTTTGGATGATGGGAACACCGACATATCAGGACCAATCTCAGAGAGAATGGCAATAGCAGTCATCGGATTCTTGTCCAATCCCGGGACAGTATAAAGGAAATCCAAAGCAGCGGAGAACGGTTCTGCAATCAGAAATATCTCCTGCTCTATTTCCTGCTTGTGGGCTTCAAGTTCATCAATGTGTGTGAGACATTGACGGAGTTTGACAGCCTGCTCCGGGGAAATAGCGCCGTCAACGGCAGCCTGAATTTCTTCAATAGGAGTTTTACAGCGTCCATCGACAAAAGGGGCAACATCAAAGCGTTCACCCGGATGGTCGAGCAAGTAGTTGGTAATCGATCTGGAAGATTTGCCAAACACATCGCTGAAAACATCATCCAGTTTCAGATTGGAGACCGTAAGGCAGTTTTGGGCACGGTTTGAAGTGACCCCTTAGTGGTATACAATTTAGGCACGGGTAATTTATTAGATTTTTTTTATATATTTAATTGTTTTTGTTTATATAGTTTTGGGGGCATGCCCCATATGCACTAACTTAATGTTGAAAATAATAAAAAAATGTGCTATGATATATAAGGGGTGGTATCATGGAAAATATAGCACATTTGATGAGTGAATTGCCAAAAGATTATGAAGAAGAGTGCATAAAGCAGGGAGCAATTGTTAGAAGGCGCGGGGTGTCAAATCCGGCTGATTTAATGATGCTTGCAATGTTCCATTTGCAAAACGGATGTTCTCTTGTTGAAATGAGTGAAGTTGCAAGAATTACGAAACTTGGGAATATGAGTGATGTAGCATTCATGAAGCGTTTTGAAAAATGCGGGAATTGGTTTAAAAGTATAAATCAAAAGCTTGCATCAAGTTGCCTAATTGACTATCAAAAATCTGAATGGTTAGAAAGAAAAACCGTTATTGCCGTAGATGCTTCTGATGTGGCGGAAAAAGGACGTTCCGGAAGGATATATCGTCTTCACTTCGCACTTGATATATTTAAAATGATAAGCATAGAATACAAGATAACAACTGCAAAAGTTGGCGAAAGCATATGTAATTTTACTCTGCAACCAGGATATTTGGTTATTGCAGACAGAGCATATGCCAATATAAAAGGTATCGAACATTGCAACAAAAATAATGCGGAATATATTTTTCGGCTTCGTAAAAATAGCTTCACCGTTCGAAATGAAGAAGGCAAAAAAATTGACTTAGGAGCAATTTTTGCTAAGCTTACTTCGGGAGAATGTGCTGATTTGTCTGTGCTTGCTACAAACTTAGATGGTGATAAAATCCCTGTGAGAATCTGTGCAAAACGGAAAACACCCGAGGCTATAGAGCAAACAAAGAAGAAACTTCGTCGCAAGGAAAGTAAAAATCAATGCGTAATTTCAGAAGAAGCAAAGACCTTTAATGAATATATTGTAGTAGCTACAAATCTTAATGATACTATTTCTGCGGATGAAATCTTAGAAACTTATCGTTTGCGTTGGCAAGTGGAAATTTACTTTAAAAGATTAAAGTCAATTCTAAATTATGGCGAACTTCCTAAACGTAGACACGACAGCGTTATTGCATGGTTAAACGGAAAATTAATGATTGCCTTACTAATTGAAATTATAATATCAAAGGCAGCTTTTCCCCCTCAGGAGTATGCGTAACAGAAGTGTTTGGCGCGAAACGAAATTTCTGAACTTGTATATGACCACAAATTTTTGTAGTGTATCAACATTATTTTCGGAATTGCCGGATTTGTTTATAAATTTGTGTGTTGAGAAACGTGTAAAAACAAAAAAACTTCAATTATTTCAACTAAGTTAGTGCATATGGGGGCATGCCCCCAAATTTTTTTTGTGGTCTATAATTAATATAATAATCCATATACTCTTCTGTTATTTGTTCTACATCATTTAAATCTTTAATTTTATTTTTCATAAGATAGATACTTTCACATTTATAATGTCCAAAAAAACTTTCTGCCTTTGCATTATCCCAACAGTTGCCTCTTCTTGACATACTTTGTTTTACTTTTAATTCTTTTAACAAATCTACATATTCTTTATTTGTATAATCGACTAAAGGAAAGGGATTGCTCCCTTTTCCTCGTCTGAGAACCGTACATGAGAGTTTCCCACTCATACGGCTCAAGCAGTTTTTTACCTTTTCAGGCGGCAACAAGAGCGTGCAGTTTCAACTTCCTTTTGTAGAAGTATAATGAATCCAAGAAAGGATTCTTGGATAGTTGAAGCTTTGGATGGCGAACTATATGAATTGTTCTCAAATTAATAAGCTCATTCTCATCTGTCATGAATAACCAGTTTTTGTGTCCTTTATTATGCCAGTATTTATTCAAACGCCACCATGCATTTTTATTAGGATGACGGTGCTTTGCCCATCTTTGTAAGAGCAAATATAGGGTATTGTTGATGTAGGAGAAAGCCTTGCTGGATACTATATGTCTATGATAGTTCGTCCAACCTCGTATTACCTGATTCAGACGTCTGATTACTTCGACTTGAGTGCTGGCTTTGCTTTCTTTAAGGATAATTGTTGACAGTTTTCTCACGACTCGTTTGATGGCATCTTTTGAAGGTTTAACAATTAATTTGCCTTTGAATTTTCGAAATGTCCATCCGAGAAAATCAAAACCGTTATCAATATGAGTGATTGAAGTTTTTTCTTCAGATAGCTGAAGACCACGTACACTCATGAAATTACTCACTAACAGTTTTAATTCTTCTGCTGTCTCCTTAGAGTTTGCTGTGATGATAAAATCATCTGCATAACGCACAAGATTGACCTTTGTTTTAGCACGATAGTGGTTTTCTATTTTGCCTTTTCCATTACGGTGATATTTGTCCTGAATCAACTTCTCGAGTCCATCTAATGTCATATTGGCATAAAGGCTTGAAATTGCTCCGCCTTGTGGTGAACCTGATTCTGTTGGGAATAGGTTACCGCGATAAATGACACCAGATTTAAGGAATTGTTTCATAATTCTCTTATCCATTTGGATATTTGCCAGTAGCCAGTCATGGTTGATGTTATCAAAACAACCTTTGATGTCTCCCTCTAAAATCCATTGTGGAGAACATTGCCTTGCCAGAACACAGAAAATTTGTTCTCCGGCATCCTTTGCACTTCGACCTCTACGAAATCCGAAAGATACCGTATCAGCAGTCGTTTCTGCTATTGGTTCTAGTGCCAGGGCGTGTAATGTTTGCATTGCCCTATCATACATGGTTGGAATTCCCAGTGGTCTCTTTTTCCCATTTTTCTTCTCTATATAAACCCGTCTCAATGGTTTTGCACGGTAACGTTTATCACAGAGCTGCAATACTGCTTTCATTTTTGATGCGGAAGTCGACCACAGCTTTTTATCTACACCATGGGTGTTTTTACCTCTGTTTGTTGTCACTTTTCTCACAGCATAGGCTTTCGCTGTAAAAGAGTGGGTTAGTAAATACTGTAATCTTTTTGCTTTATTCATGTTACCGCTTGCTGTTGCCTTAGCAATACGTGATTGCAACCTATTAACATCTTTTTCAATCTTACACCAGTCAATGGTTTCCCATTGTCCGGCAAGTGTTTGTGTGTCTCTTAGACTCTCGGTTTTATCCGTCATTGAGTTTCTAAAATTCATAGATTTACTATCCTTTCCTGCCAAAAACTACCATGAGATAAGTCTGCACCCTTTCAGGTTGGGGCAAAGTTTGAACCTCTATCTGCTTTCATTACAAAATCAGCTTTCGCTTTTTATCTCTTTCTTCTGCCCTCTATGTCATTTCGCTCCTTGCGGTTAGATACCTCATTTTGGGGGACATATAGGGTTTACCAAGTTCCACCTAATATATAATTGTGAATGCCTTAGGAGCCACCTTTAAACCGGGAGCACACTTTCCATTCACATTGGCTAGTCAGTAGACCTTTGCATGGCTCCATACCTTTTGGTCAAAGCGTTTCAGCCTTTTCGCTTTCTCCAGCGTAACGATTCCTACAGTGATTTACTTTACGTTCTCCTTAGCATTCTTACTCTAGCAGTTGTTCCAGTTTAGGCTACCGGAATTTCCTCATTGTCTCGTGAGCTTTCTAACCCAGACGTTTCCATCCACGCTAGTCACGATAGAGTTACCCCGAATGGATGGGGTAGCATTATAGCAATATATTAAGCGACTTCTTGTCGCACATGCACACCTTGATCGCTATGAATAATGCTGCCATTAAGATCAACTTTTTTAGTTAATTTTTTTAATAGTATCTATGCTTAAATTTTTATCTTGACACTCACTTACAGTCCAAGCTACAGGCTCATTGTTGAATAGATCTATTATAGTACATAAATAGGTCATCTTTCTTTGTGTTGGAATATAGGTAATATCTGTTATAAACTTCTCGCCTGGTTTAGTAGAATTGAAATCCCTATTTAAAATATTTTCTTTAATTATGCTTTGTTCTTTAGGTTTCTTATATTTTTTTCTAACTATAGATTGTATGCTATTTTCCTTCATTATTCTCTGAATCTTTTTGTGATTAACAATGAAGTTATATTCATTATTAAGTGTCGATTTTATTGATCTATATCCGAATCTTTTATTTGATTTATTATATATATCTATAACTAATTTGTCAATTTTAGTATTTCCTTTTAGTGGCTTTTTCTTGTATTTATAATATGAGGCTCTACTAACACCAGCTATTTCACATAACAACCATATAGGATGTTCAAGTTCTATGTTCATTATTGCTTTATATTTTAATTCGCGGATTTTACTTTTTTTTTTAAGAAATGGCTTTAGTGATTCTAAACTTTCTAAGTAGGCTATCTTTGCTTCTAGAATTTGAATTTTAGCTTCATAGTGCTTTTCTCTAGGTGTTCTTGTATCTTTATATGCAATAGACTCTTTTGACCTTCCAGCAGCCTTATTAGGTTTGGTAACATCAGGTGGTAAGATTCCTTTTTTCTTTAATTGTCTTTCCCAATTATTAATATAATTTTTAGATGGAAGATTATATTTTTGTGCTATTGCTCTAACACCAAGAGGACTATTATAATAGTCATTGACAACCATTAACTTAAATTCATCAGTATACTTTCTATTTATTTTTTTCAATAGTATAACCCCCTTTAACTTAAGGGTAGTGTCAATAAGACACCCCTCTTTTTTTATTTAAAGCCTTATATTATCAAGGGTTACAGAGTTTTTATAAAATAAAAAACAATGACCCCCCATTTTCTGCTATAATTTGAGTTATCACGCACCAAATTTAAATAGAAAGGTTGGTCATTGTTATGTCTCAAATTATAACTTATTTACTACTATATAATCAATACTTACTTAATCGAATTTATGAATTAACTTTATTTATCGCAAAGCATATCCCTATTAAACAGTGGACTTTCGATGATTCTAAAAGTCCTTATTATCAGAAATTTAAAATTGATAAGCTCCCTATCATCAAAAAATTTATCAAACAAGATTATAAATTCCTACTTGAATACTATATCTGGAAATATGGTAAGCCTGTCAAGCCTGTTCAACGCCGTAATGGTAAAACCATTCCTGAGGATACTGTCTGCCCTCTCTGTGGTGCTCCTCATCAATACATTTACGATAATAATGGTGGTAAAGGCCAATTTCAATGTAAAGTCTGTGGTCAAACTTTTATTACAGGTAAACAAGCAACTTCTCCTTTGGTTCTTATTTGCCCTTATTGCGGACATGCTTTAGTTGCTAAAAAAGATCGTAAACACTTTATTGTGCATAAATGTGTCAATAAGAATTGTTCTTACTACAAGAACAATTTAAAGCTGCTTCCCAAAGACTCAGATCCTAGTGAGAAGTATAAATACAAGCTCCATTACATCTATCGTGAATTTACGCTGGATTTCTTTTCTATGGATTTACATCAGCTTCCTTCATGGGCTACTAGTTTTAAGTTTAGAAAGAACAATGCTCATATTATGGGACTTTGTCTTACTTACCATGTTAATCTTGGTTTATCTCTTCGTAAAACTGCTGAAGCTATGCGTGAAATCCATAATATTAATATCTCTCACACTATGGTTGCAAGCTATGCAAGAACTGCTGCTGTATTAATTAAGCCTTTTGTTGATACATTCGATTACAATCCTTCAAATAACTTAGCTGCTGACGAAACCTATATCAAAATTAAAGGACTCAAAGGTTATGTTTGGCTCATTATGGATACTGTTTCCCGCTCTATTCTTGGTTATCAAGTCTCTAAAAGTCGTGACGTCGGCCCTTGTATACTTACCATGAGAATGGCTTTTGATAAATTTAGAAAATTCCCAGGTAAAGCTTTAAAATTTATATCTGATGGTTACAGTGCTTATCCTTTAGCTGCTCAACAGTTTAAAATTGAAAAGGACTGGGACTTTAATGTTACTCAGGTCATTGGTTTGACTAATGATGATCCTGTAACTAAAGAGTATCGTCCCTTTAAACAAAAGATTGAACGCCTTAACCGTACTTTCAAAGCTTCTTATCGTGTTACCTGCGGTTATGGTACCGATGATGGTGCTTATTATGGTATAAACCTTTGGGTTGCTTACTATAACTTCCTGCGTCCTCATGAACTTTATAGTTGGAAACGTCCTTTAAATGAGGTTGATATGCTTAAGAATGCCGGCAATATGCCCGGTAAATGGCAGCTTCTTATCTTTTTAGGACAGCAAGTCATTCTTAATATGCAAGAAAATCCTGCATCTTGATTTCTATCTGTTCTTAGATTTCAGAGCCTGAGGTAACCCAGCCACCCTTTAGGGCTTGCCCTTGATAGTAGGACAAATACAATGCTACAATACTGTAAAGACGGCACGAAAAATTATCTGTTCTTGAGTTTCTTCGCCGTCGGTAAATATTGCGCAGCATTGTTTTGGCATACTGTCAAGGGTGGCGGTGACTGCCATGAAAATATATTTTTGCAATTTCCCAGGTTCTATTCAGCCTGATTTTTTTATTCTTGTTTTTCATAGGCTACTTTACACTATCAACTTAAGTATATAATAATGTCCCTATTATGTATACTTTTTGGGGGTCATACCAGTTCTTTTCGCCGGTCAGCATATTTGTGAGTTTGAAATGGTAACGTATCAGGTCACGCAGCTGGCGGATTTCAGGTGAAGGAATAAAACTTGGTTTGATCATGTTGTATTTGTCAACCGAAAATTAGGTCAAAAGACCATTTAATTTTAGGTCACTTTCTTGTAAATAAATGTGCCTCTAAAATTTGTGTACAAAGGCACAAATACTTTAAGCTGTTAAAGATTTAATAGATGCACCATTTTCTCTTAATGTTTCTCTTAGCCGATAAGAATCACCCTCCATGTCGACAAGAATTGCCTTGTAAGTAAGTCTATCTATCATCGCACTTGTAACTGTCGGATCACCGAAAACCTCAATCCAACGCTCAAATGAAAGGTTAGAAGTAATTATTGTTGATTTCCTTGCTGCCCTTAAAGAAAGATTATTAAACAGCAGATCTGTCCCTTCCCGGTCAAACGAGGTGTACCCAAGTTCATCTGCCACTACAAGGTCATATTTTTCAAATCTATTCTCAAAATATCTCAAGGTCTTAGCGCTATTGCTTTCCTTCAATGTAGTAACCAGTAGTGGAATTGTCGTGAACAGAACCTTATAACCTGCCATGCAAGCCTTTAATGCTAAAGCAATACTAACCATAGTTTTTCCGGTTCCCGGGTTACCGGTCATTATGATATTTTTGCCTTTTTCGATAAAATCAAGTGTTGCTAACTCAGGAAGTCTTTTCTGCATATCTACTGGGAGACAGTCAATTTCAATATCTTCAATATATTGCCTGTAAGGCAAATGTGCATTTCGAATACGACATTCAATGGAACGCTTATCCTTTTCTTCCATCTCATAAGTTAAAAGCTTATGAAGAAAATCCTCATAATCAGCCGCTTCAGATATTACTTCTTCATAGTGAGTTTTAATTCCTTTAAGTTTCAATATATTACAGTATTCTTTAATCTCTTCATTTAATTTAACCTTCATACTATACAGCCTCCTTGTTAAGCTTTCTTGATTGGAGTGCTGCAAGTTTATCATAAATCGATAATGTGCTCCTTGATTTTTCAGTTAGATGATCATTTAATGGAACAGTAACGCAAATTTCTTTTTCCTTTCTACTTTCACAAATCACCTTAACCTTATCAGCACTCATATCCATTGGTGACAGTTTTTCAAGTTCCCTTAAAGCTTCTGTCACAGCATGGATTCCTTTTTCATAAATAATTTCTAAAACTTGTAGAAATGTCTTGGCATCTTTGGTATAATACTGTTCATAGATATATTTGATCTGGGTGTCCGTTTGGAGCAGTGCTGTGCTTCCTTTGAGGGCACCTGGTTTTTTATGTAGAGTTCTAAGATAATGATGAATCTCAATTTTCCAGTCATGCAGTTTAAAACTGCGGTCATGTTTAGCTACAATGCTGTTATCGTAGTAGATAATTATCTTATCTGTAAACATCTTCACTTTTACCATTTTACCAACTAATGTATCCGGCACAGAATAATGATTTTGACTTACCGTTACGGTCGAATATTTGTCAACACGGTTTTCTGAATAAATACTGCTTTCAAACTTAGGTAAGTTAGGAAACAAGTGTTTTTGCTCTTCTTTAAAGATTTCCATCGGCACCAATCCGTTAGATGTTTCTTTATTATTAAGCTTCATACATTCTTCAAAAAGAAACTTGTTTGCTTCTGCAAGAGTGTCGAATTTGTCATTACCCGGCTCACTGAATACTTTTCTTCTAACATATTCTACACTTCTCTCAACGTGGCCCTTTTCATTGCCTTTTGCAATATTCGTGAACCTAAAGTTGAATCCATAGTATATTGATAATTCTGTCAATGCTTTTGTTGGCTCTTTTTCGAACAATCCAACAAATTTCTTAACTGCAACCCTCATATTATCATAGACCATTGTTCTAAAATTACCTTTGCAAAATGAGAAAAATTCTGCATGTGATTGTTGAAATGCTGGAGTATCTTGAGATTTAAAAAGCATTGAATATCTGATTCCGCTTTTAGCAGGAGTAAAAACTGCCATTTGATAAGCTTTATATCCTTCTCCCCCTATATCTAATTTTGCCGTACCCCAGTCAAATTCACATACATCTCCAAGAACATATTCTTGTCTTATGAAAGCTTCACGATGCCTATCCTCGATTGTTTTAACTAATCTTTTAACTGATGAATAACTAATATTAAAATTTTTCTTTAACAAGTATTCATGAATATCAATTTTTCTCATTTGCTGCTTTGACATACCGTTAGCACGCTTCCATTCATTAACCTTTAAGCATTCTTCAATTACTTCAATCATCTCAGATGTTACCTTGTTTGGCCCTCTGTTTTCAGAATTGTATTTTGGTTTTTCAACAATTGCTTGAATTAATTCTTTTGTATCTGTTTCAGGATTTTTTGCTAAAAGTTCTTGCTTTTGATTTTCATACTCATTTACATATTTATTTACAGTATCCTTGCTCATGTGAAGCTCACTGGCAATGCTTCGATTGCTCATACCGTCAATATGTTTAAGTATGATTTTTTGTTTTTGATTCAATTTTATCACTTCCTTCTCTTCCTCCTCCCAGTTTATACTGAAAGGATACCATATTTTCTTAAGAAAGTGACCTAATTTTCAATGAGCCAGCTGACCTATTTTTAGATTAGCATAAACATCTGCTATCTCTTCCGTCATTTTTTTCACCCCTTTTCCTATATAAATAACATAACTCCTCTCTTCTCATTTCTCATAGCATTTCTATAATTTTATATCAACTTCTAAGAAGAATGTTGAAGTTATATTCAACTAAATTAAAATCATTTCTTAACTTTCCTATACATAAAATACCATATTCTTATTCTCTGACTTATCCTTTGAATCTCGTTACCTAAATCACTCAATTAATTACCTCCTTGTATAATGATGATATAGTCATCAAGACTACTCATCTTTTGTTTACATCTTTTCATATCCGATAATAGAAGAAGGAGCTCTTCCTTCATCAGATATTATCTAACTTATTTAACATGTCTGACGGTTCCTGATAGACTCCGGACTGATCATATTGTATAATCCTTAAGGATAGGACAAATAATGTTTTCCTCCTTGGGATGTCGGTTTTTACTGGCCTATACCCGTGATTTAGTCAATTAGTCCATTCAATGAGGTTTTATGATTCGGCTGGTTGGGAGCCTCAGGCTATACCCGTATAACCCGCAAGGTTGTGTACTCATTAGATGGAAATGGATTCCTATCGGAAAGGAGCTATTTTTATGTCAAACATTTTATTTCAAAATTTATTTATTTCGGTTGGTATTGATGTCGGTGCAGATTTTAGCTTTATGTCTATTGCGCTTCCTAACCGAACCTTTGTAGGCAAACCCTTTAAAATCCTACATTCTGATTTAATTTCTCTTTCTATGGCTGTTTCTAAAATCAAAGAAGCAGAAGAGATGTATTCTTTGGAAAGTCACATTTTCCTTGAATCCACAGGAATTTATCATTTCCCGCTCTTCTGCTATCTTCGTGATAAGGGATTTTTGGTATCCATCATTAATCCTATCATCACTAAGAATAGCACAAATATTAATATTAGAAAAGTCCATAATGATAAATTTGATTCAAAAAAAGCTGCTTTAATTGGTTTAAACCCTGATTTAAAAGTTTCTCTTATTCCATCGGATCTTGTTCTTGATTTAAGAAATCTTTCAAGAGAGTACTATGATCTGATGGATAACCGTTCTGCTTATGTTAACAAGCTTCAAGGTGAACTACGAATGGTATTTCCCCAGTTTTTAAAGATTTTCTCTAAAATTACTGTAAATACAGCTTTAACCTTATTGGAAAAATACACATCTCCAAATAAATTTCTCAGTGCTTCTAAAGATGAAATTGTTGCTTCTATACGCTCTACTGCACGCTTCGGTATTACTTACTCTGAAAAAAAGTATAATGCAATTATTAAAGCTGCAAATGAGGCAAAGGTTTTTGGTTGTTCTGTAAACAGTAATTTTAAACGTATTCTTCTATACATCCGCTTTATCAGGCAGTATGATGCGGAAATCCAGGCTATACTTTCTGATATGCATGAATTAGTAAATTGCAGCGAAGATACTGACGTTGTAACGCAAATACATCTTATTGAATCCTTTAAAGGTGCCGGTTTCCTTTCAGCAGTAAGTTTAATGTGTGAAATTGGAGATTTCTCAGCATTTCAATCTCCAAAGCAACTATTTGCTTACTTTGGCCTAGACCCTGCTGTAAAACAATCAGGTAACTTTGAGGGCACTAAAATATCCATGTCTAAACGTGGTTCTCGCATTGCCAGAATGGTCCTTCATACAATGGCCCTAATCAGTATTAGCAGAAACAAAGATGGCTCAGCCAAGAATCCGGTATTGCGTGATTACTATTTAAAAAAATGCCAATCAAAGCCTAAAATGGTTGCTCTCGGTGCTGTTATGCACAAGGTCTGTAACATTGTATTTGCAATACTTCGTGATGAAAAAAATTTGAAATCATCACACCAGAGGAACACCAGAAGAATTACTTAAAAGCGAGATGTGACATCGCTTTATAGTACAATTTCATATCTAAATTTTCGTTTTTTGATTACCTTTCAAAAGGCTTATTAAGATTACTCTTTTTTAGCCAAAAGGTAAATCAAATATTTTAAAATTTCTTATTGACAATTCTTAGCTGGACTACTTAATCAATATTTCCACCTTATTAAATAAATGTATATGATTCTCCTATTGATAAATACTCGCAAGAGATTTCTGCCAAAAGTAGGTGCTTGCTGTTATTAAAACAATAGCAAGTATCATTGCAATCCCTGTGTAACCTAAATTGAATCCATTCCATAAAATACTAACAGGATAATTGTAAATTACCAAAACAGGAATTACTAATACTAAAATATGTCTTAACCATGAATTATATATTCCCCCTGGATTTTTACCCAAATCCATAATGGACCAGAACATTTGAATTAAACCATTAACTCTAATAAATCTTAAAGACATCGTTACAATGAAAAAGAATATAGAATAAATTATTAATATGGAAGGAACTAATTGAAAAATAAACCATAATAAATTAACAATAGGTATCGAATAATTTATAGTAACAAATATAATTAAAATTATTCCCCACACCGAGCTAAAAAGAATTCCAAAATTCATATATCTCATAGATACATAAAATATGTTATTAATTGGTTTTAAAAGTATAAAATCTATATCATAGTTTCGTACACTATTAGGAATTCGAATTAAGCTAAAAAAGAATAGCCCTCCAAAAATAGAATCTACAATCCAAATTATACCTTGTAATAACAAAATTTGTGTT
This sequence comes from Acidilutibacter cellobiosedens, assembly GCF_004103715.1. NCBI lineage: Bacteria > Bacillati > Bacillota > Tissierellia > Tissierellales > Acidilutibacteraceae > Acidilutibacter > Acidilutibacter cellobiosedens. Next base: position 3,724,148 of record NZ_CP035282.1, read on the forward strand.
TTATTCCATCCACCAATGCTTGGTGTAAACTTCATTAGAATTAAAATATTTATAAGCGAGATAATGCTATTTACAAACATTAAAGCTATTTGAGTTATAAAATGTACCCTAAATTGCATATCTTTTATAAAATTAATCTTAGTGAATAATTTAAAAATACTAATATATCTTTTAAGAATATTAATATATTTCATTTGTTATCACTCCACTTACATATTGTATCCTGAGTATTTCTTTCTTCCTTTTTTCCACAAAAAAATAGTAAATATTCCTAATATTAATACCCAAAATACCTGCAATAATAAACCCTTTCTAATTTCCATTGGATACAAATTGTTTAATAAAATTTCAATAGGAAAATATAAAGTTAATTGAAATGGCAATAAACTTACTATCATAAAAAATGTATCTGGAAGAAAACTCAATGGAAATACTGCTCCACTAAGTAGTAATGCTATATTTCTATAAAAATCTAATATTGCTGTATTTTCTTCAAACCAAAAATTTATTATTCCTAATATAAATCCAATAATAAATTGAATAGTAATTGCCATAATAAATGCTAATATAAATAACCATAGATTTCTTGAATTAACTTCCACCTTTAATTTACTTATTATAAAAAATAATATTATAGGTATTAATCTTAGTAAAGAGAAACTAACTTTTTTTGAAAAAAAAGATAAAAACTTAATTTTAACAAAAGAAATAGGCTTCAATAATTGACTGTTCAATTTACCATTTTGAATATCATCTCCCAATTCAACTGATAAAGAACGGCTTTCAGTCATTTGCTGAACAAAATAAACTAAAATAAAATAGCTAACAATATTATTATAATCATAATCACCAATTGAATATCCATTTCTATATAAAAATATTGATTTCCATAAAAAGATATTAATTAATAGTGGTACAATTCCAAATATAATTTGACTTATTATGTTAACTCTATACATCCATTCTTCTTTCCAACTTGCGGAAATTATTGCTTTTACAACTCTCATTATCCACCCCTAATTTAATAGCATATTAGATAGTATATCTTCCAACTTATCTTCTTCAATGGTAATTTGTGTCACACTTTCTTGACTTCCCAGTATAGTTTTTACCTCTTTAAGATTCTCCTGAGGAACTTCCAATATTGTTTTAAACTTATCTTGTTTTTTAATAAATTTCAAAATAGTATCAAAATTAGTACTTTCTTTATGATTTACTATAATTGTTTTCTTTTTCAATGCATACAGTCTTTTAAAATTCTCTAAACTTCCGTCATATATTAGTTTTCCATTATTTAACAATAAAATTTTCGAGCATAATTTCTCAATATCAACAAGGTTATGACTTGTAACTATCATTGTGCTATTATGTTCATTATTATATTGAATTAAAAATTTTCTAATATTATCTTGTGCTATAAAATCAAGACCTATAGTGGGTTCATCTAATAAAATTAATTCTGGTTTATGAAGCAAAACTGATATAATTTCAAGTTTCATTCGTTCTCCTAATGAAACTTTTCTTAATTGTGTTTTAAGAAGATGATCAACTCTCATTAACTGACACAATTCATCTAACTCCTCTTTAAACCATTCATCGTCAATTTCATAAATTTCTTTTTCGATTTTTAGTGCATCAATAGCTGATAAATCTAGAGAAAGTTGTCCTCTTTGACCCATAATAAAACCGATGTTTTTTAGAAAATCGTTTTCCTTGTTCCATGGATTAGTATTTAAAACTTTTATTTCTCCTTTTGTAGGATATATTAATCCAGCTAAACATTTAAGTAATGTTGTTTTCCCTGCACCATTGAGCCCTATTAATCCTATCACCTCCCCCTCTTCGATGCTAAAAGATATATCATCTAATGCTAAAATATTTCTATATTCTCTTTTAAATAAACTCTTTAGTGAGTTCTTTATACCTATATCTTTTTGAAGTGTTTTAAAACATTTTGTAAGAGAATTTACTTCTATTGCCCGCATATATACCACCCCAAATATAGTTTCTATATTAAAATCATTAACTTATCACATACTAATATTCATATCATTCATATAATATCCAATACTAAAAATTACTTGCTTTATATATTTACTTTAAAACCAATTCCTCGATATGCTTCTTAGATCACAATTAGATAATTATCCTTACTAAACAGCAATTCTTACTTTTTATAGTTTAATTGTTCCAAAATGCTAAGCCAACAAATTTCATAGTACTATTTCAAATATAGAATAAAAGATTATATTTCGTATTTTATTAATTATGTATGGTATCACTTAAGTACATAAATATCAATCCTAGTTTAGTGACAAATAGTAAATTTTTTAATATTTCCTTGGCTTTGTAGGCACCTTGAGCACAATAATACCCATTATATCTTTGTTTTTCTCTATTTTCCATGCATTTTTAACAATACCTAAAAATGGTAAGATCCCGGTAGCTATTGCTACAGACTGGTTATCAAAAAATTTTTTCTATCAAATTTTTACTATTTATAGTTATGTTTTGTTGAGAAATATTATAGCCTATGTTCAGACGGTAATATGCTTTTATAATTTAATGATATATATAGATAAACAACTTGAATGTTAAAATTTACTTGTATATTTATGTCTACCTCATCTGATACAATTAATATCAGAAAGGGGAATGTAATATGGCAAGAAAATGTGTTGAGGTCAAAACTTTACATGGATATACAATTGAAAATCTTAATGAGATTGAAAAAAAACTTAAGAGTGACTACTCAAAATCATTAATGAGGGCAGTTATCATGAGACATCAAGGCATTCATACATCTGTTGTCGCAAAAACAATTGGCAAATCTGTACCGTCAGTTACTATATATATTAATAGATGGAATGAATCAGGTATAAATGCCGTTGCCGATCTTCGTGGTGGCAGTGTAAGTACTTTTACCAACGAAATGCTCAATGACCTAAAAGATACTGTTGTTAACAAAAATCCAAGAGAATTAGGGTTTACCGCAGCCACATGGAATACCCATATGCTCAAAGAATATATTGCTGAAAAATATGGCTTAGAGTATTCTTCCGAATGGATACGACAATTGCTTATTAGATTAGGCTTTTCCTATAAAAGAGGATTATATCAACCAACAAAGGTAGACCCTGAACTACAGGCACTGTTTAAAAAAAATAGCCGACCTCTTGGATATTGTTGAGAATACAGAGGATATCTGCCTTTTCGCTATGGACGAAACAGGCATACGGCTTGAATCTAAAAATCACTATTCTTGGAGTCCTAAGGGAAAACCTACGATAATTGAACAAAACGGCTGTAAAAAAGGACTCAACATTATAGGGGCAACTGAAATCTCTAAAGATTTCAGCATGTTTACTAAAGCTTATTCCTCTGTAAACAGTATTACTGCCCAAGAAATTGTATATTTTCTTCAAGGCCTTATTGAGGCATATCCAAATAAAACTTTAATGGTAATTTTGGATAACGCTCGCACCCATACTGCACAAATTGTACAAGATTTTGCTGCTTTGCATGAAGACAAACTGCATCTTATTTTTCAGCCGCCATATTCTCCCCAATTAAACCCGCAGGAGAACATATGGAAGTGGTTCAAAGATGAGTGTGCCCAAAGTAATACGTACAAGAATGAAAAGGAATTACAGCGCCGAACCGATGAATTCTTTAGTCACGCCAACTCGCATCCCCAAGAAGTAAAGAGCCATGCGTGGGCAAGGTCTTTTTACAAATAATATTTTTAGTTTTTAAGTTGTTTATCTATAGTTATTAAATACTGTACAAAATATGATAAATGGTGATATAAAAATCCTTAATTTTATCAAGATTGTTGATGTTAACATAAAGACTATTGTACTGACATGATGATGCTTAATTAAATAAGAGTATCTTTTTTGCTGTTAAATGGCACAATAAAAAAGCAAAAGAAATGGCGGTGATATCTATGGCAAGACCTAAAATACACAGAATTAATTTAACAGATAGTAAACAGTTTCTCAACATCAAGCATTTCAGATAATTCCTTTAACATCTCATTATAAGAAACTTCTTCTATTTGATAAATTGCTTTTTCGACCTTATACGATTCAATAGCCGGTAGGTCCCACCATAGTTGACTCTTTTGCCCTGCTGCCATGCCGATTTGTTTCAAAAATTCCTTTTTCTTATCCCAAGGATTATAATCCAAAACATTAACCTCTCCTCCAGTTGGATATATTAGGCCGGATAGTATCTTTAAGAGAGTGGTCTTTCCTGCTCCGTTTAATCCTACTATGCCAATTAATTCAGCATCGTCAATCTGAAAGCTTATGTTTTTTATAGCTTCGACTTCTTTGTATTGTGGTTTTATAAGATTTTTAATTGATTCTTTAAAACCTTCCCTTTTAATATTGACTTTATAAGTCTTTCTCAGATCTTTCACCTTTATAATACTCATAATTCATCCCCTTTTTCATGTTAATAGACAAAAAAGTATCGCAAGCTAATTTAAATAGTTTTGCGATACTTTCTATTTCCTTAATCTTTATATCTTATTCGGTATATTTAGGCCTTTTTACATAATGGGTATGGAGAATTTCATGAGCTTTATGGCTATTTGGTTTTTCAAAGAATTCATCATAGATCATCTTAATCATTGGATTTTCATGAGATTTTCTTATAGTTTTCGACTCATCTTCTTCATATAATGCATTAGCTCTCTTGCCTAAAACATCTTCTTCCGTTTTTGTCTTATCACTTACGAAAGGCTGACCTCCTCCGTTAATACATCCTCCTGGACAACCCATTATCTCAATAAAATGATATTCCTTTTCTCCTGATTTTACTTTTTCCAATAATTTATTGGCACATCCCGTACTATTTGCTACAGCAATCTTAATATTTTTATCTCCAAGAGTAATTTCGGCTTCCTTTATTCCTTCCAAGCCTCTTACTTCATTAAATTTTATCTTTTCTAATGGTTTATTTGTTACTACTTCAGATACAGTTCTTAATGCCGCTTCCATTACTCCTCCTGTAACTCCAAATATTACCGATGCCCCTGTAGATTCCCCGAATACTTCATCAAAATCTTCATCAGGTAGCTTATTAAAATCAATACTTGCCTGTTTAATCATCTTTGCCAGTTCTCTTGTTGTAATAACAGCATCTACATCTGGAAATCCTGATTCTCTCAGCTCTTCTCTTTTTGCTTCAAATTTCTTTGCCGTACAAGGCATCACAGATACGACAAATATATCCTTAGGATCTAAGCCGTGTTTTTGTGCAAAATATGTCTTCATTACTGCTCCCAACATCTCATGAGGTGATTTGCATGTAGACAAATTTTCCAACATATCCGGGTGGAAATGTTCGCAGTACTTAATCCATCCAGGAGAACATGAAGTCACCATGGGAAGCTTTCCTCCGTTTTGTATCCTATCTAAGAGTTCAAAACCCTCTTCCATTATGGTTAAATCAGCACCGAAATCCGTATCAAACACCTTATCAAAACCCATTCTTCTTAAAGCTGCTGCCATCTTTCCTGTTACCCTTGTGCCTATAGGGAGCCCAAACTCTTCTCCCAAAGCTGCCCTAACTGCCGGTGCAGTCTGAACAATTACATATTTTGATGGATCCTCTATTGCATCCCATACATAATCAATGGATTCTTTTTCCTTCAATGCTCCTACAGGACAATTAATTATACACTGTCCGCAATTAATACAATCAACTTCTCCCAGGCCTTTATCAAAGATAGGTCCTACTGTTGTTTTAAATCCTCTATTTCTAAATCCTATAGCACTAACTCCCTGAACTTTACTGCAAACACTTATACACCTTCCGCAAAGAATACATTTGGAAGGGTCCCTTACAATAGATGGAGAACTGGTATCTACAGGTTTTACTGTTTTTTCACCTATAAATTCTATATTTCTTATACCAATTTCATCAGACAGCCTTTGTAATTCACAATTTCCGCTTCTTTCACAGGAAGTACATTCTCTATTATGATTTGATAAAAGAAGTTCCAAATTTACCTTTCTTGCCTCTCTAACTCTCTTTGTATTTGTCTTAATTACCATACCCTCTGCAACAGGCAAAACACAAGATGCCTTTAAATTCTTTTGCCTTTCAACTTCTACAAGACATAGTCTGCATGATCCCACTTGGTTGATTCCTTCCAGATAACAAAGGGTAGGAACATATACTCCAGCCTCTCTACAGGCTTTTAAAACTGTATAATTTTCTGGTATTTTATAATTTTTACCATCTATAGTAACATTTATCATTTCCATTTTTATTTGCACCTCTTTTCTACTTATTTTTTGATAATAGCGTTAAATGGACATCTTTCAATACAAGCACCACATTTAATGCATTTTTCCTTATCAATATGATGAGGTTTGGCCTTTGCGCCCGAAATAGCACTTGCAGGACAATTTCTGGCACATAGTCCACATCCCTTACATTTTTCTTCAACTATAACAAAGCTCAATAACTTTCTGCAATTTCCTGCAGGACAAGTTTTTTCAAATATATGACTTTCATATTCATTCCTAAAATATTTTAAAGTGGAAATAATCGGATTTGATGCCGTTTGCCCTAATCCGCATAAAGCAGAATCGGTAATTACCGTTGAAAGTTCTTCCAACTTTTCAATATCACCAGATTCTCCCTTCCCTGACGTTATTCTGTCAAGTATTTCTGACATCCTTTTAGTTCCTATTCTGCAGGGGGTACATTTTCCGCAGGATTCTTCAACAGTAAAATCCAAGAAAAATTTAGCAATATCAACCATACAATTATCTTCATCCATTACTATCATTCCGCCAGAACCCATTATAGATCCTAATCTTGATAGGGATTCAAAATCTACCGGTGTATCCAAATATTCCTTAGGTATACAGCCTCCAGAAGGACCGCCCGTTTGAACCGCTTTAAATTCCTTTCCATTAGGAATTCCTCCACCTATATCAAATATTATCTCCCTTAAAGTTGTTCCCATAGGTATCTCAACGAGCCCTGTATTAACAATTTTTCCTCCTAAAGCAAATACCTTTGTGCCAGGAGATTTTTCCGTTCCAATACTCCTGAACCATTCTGGGCCTTTCTGAAATATAATAGGAATATTAGCAAAAGTTTCAACATTATTTAAAACTGTTGGTTGTTGCCATAATCCCTTATGAGCAGTTCTTGGGGGCTTATTTCTCGGCATTCCTCTTCTTCCTTCAATGGATTCCATTAAAGCGCTGGCTTCTCCGCAAACAAATGCTCCCGCTCCCAGTCTTAATTCAATGTCAAAGCTAAAATCTGTCCCAAAGATGTTTTTCCCGAGAACTCCATACTCTTTTGCTTGATCAATAGCGGTTTGAAGTCTCTGAACTGCTATAGGGTATTCTGCCCTTACATAAATAAACCCTTGATCCGATCCCACAGCATATCCTGCCAATGCCATAGCTTCCAATACCGAATGAGGATCTCCTTCAAGAATGCTTCTATCCATAAATGCTCCCGGATCTCCTTCATCAGCATTACATACTATATATTTTTTATCTGATTTATACTTATAAGCTTCTTCCCATTTGCGGCCTGTAGGAAATCCGGCCCCACCTCTTCCTCTTAAGCCTGAATCCTTTACGACCTGAATTACTTCCAATGGAGTCATTTCCGTAACCGCTTTAGCAAGAGCCTGATATCCGTTATAAGCAATATATTCCTCAATATTCTCTGGATCTATTACTCCGCAGTTTCTTAAAGCTACCCTCGTTTGTTTTTTATAAAAATTAACGTCATTAACTGACTTAATATTATTTTCTTCCTGAACTTCTTTATACAACAGTCTTTTTACCGGTCTGCCCTTAAAAAAATGTTCTTCAACAATTTCATCAACATCGCTTACTTTTACATGATTGTAAAATATTCCTTCCGGATATACCACCATATTAGGTCCTGACTCACAAAGACCAAAACAACCGGTTTTTATAACCTTAATTTCCTTATCTAACTCTTTTTCTTTAATTTTTTCTTCCATTCTTTCTATAATCTTATCCGAATTAGATGAATGACACCCTGTACCTCCACAAACTAACACATGAGCTCTATATAAATTCATGTCCTTTCTTTCCTCCTTTTCAATAAGCTATTCCATAGAATATTTATTTTTGATAAGCACCTATAGTATACTCATTTACAACGTTTCCATTGACTATATGCTCCAATACAACTCTTCTAGCCTTAGTTGCAGTCATATCAACATAAGTTACCTTTTCCTTCCCCGGTTCATATACTTCTACTATAGGCTCTAATCTGCAAAGCCCTATACATCCCGTTTGACTAACTGTAACATGTTCCAATTTTCTTTTATTTACTTCTTCCAATAAGGCTGTAAGGACCGGCCTTGCTCCAGCTGAAATTCCACAGGTTGCCATTCCAACAACAACTCTTATACCTTGACTTTCTTTCCTCAAATTCATTTTTCCCAAGGCATCTTCTCTAATCTTGTTTAATTCTTCAATAGTCTTCATCTAATCTACCTCCACATTATCTATACTTATTAATTATACCTTCAACATCATTTGGAGTTAGTTTTCCATAAACTTCTCCATTAATGGTCATTACAGGCGCTAACCCACACGCGCCTAAACATCTTGTTGCCTGGAGAGAAAATTTTCTGTCTTCAGTGGTCTGCCCAACGTCTATATGAAGAATTCCTTTTACCTTGTCCAAAATGTTCTGAGACCCTTTTACATAACAGGCAGTACCCAAACAAACCCCAATTTTATTTTCTCCTTTGGGTATTAACGAAAATTGAGAATAAAATGTAGCTACTCCATATACTTCAGATAGTGGCACATTTAGTTTTTCAGAAATCATATTCTGAATTTCAATGGGAAGATAATCAAAAAGACCTTCTGCTTTTTGAAGAGCAGGCATTACGGCTCCTTTAGTATCTTTAAGTTTCTCCAAAAATGCAGAAAATTCTTCTACTTTCTCCTTGTTAGCTTCCCAATCAAATTTAAATCCCATTTTATGTCCTCCCTTGTTATTTTTTTAACTTTATTGATCATACACCATCGTTTATTCATATGATGGAATTATTATACTTTTAAATGTCCTCAAAAAAATTATAATGAAAATTATAATATAGTATCCATATATAATAGCCAATTATTATTTTAACAGATTTATTTGTTTTTGTATATATAAGTTTGTTAAGATTCTGTCTAAATTAGAAGACAAAAAAATAAATTTTACATGCAAAATATTCCTTCTAATACTATCCTTGCTCTCCCTCCGACTTTTACTATATAACCTTCATCAGTTTCATCAATTGTACAATTTATATAGCTTGGTCTGTTCAATATTTCTCCTTGATAGGAAATCATTTCATTTCCCTTCAAATATCCGTTTTTCTTTAAAAAGTAAATAAGAGCGCCGTTAGAAGTTCCTGTTGCAGCTTCTTCATCTATTCCCACATAGGGAGCAAAATTTCTCGTATATACTATTTCTAAATCTTTATCTGGAAGAAAAAAAGCATGTACTCCCGTAATTTTTAATTTTCGGGACAAATCAGATAATCTTTTCATATCTACATCCAAATTATCTAATATGTCTTTTCTTTTAATTGGAAGCATGATATCCGGAAGACCTGTAGATATTATTTCCGGACTCACAAACTTATCTTCTATTCCGATATCGTCTTCTGTAATATTTAAAGCATCTATTAATTCTTCTATATCTGTGATCGTTCCTATAGTTGTCGGCATTGACTGGGTCATCATAACTCTTTCTACTTTTCCTTGATTATAATATATTTCTACAGGTAAAATTCCCGCTTTGGTTTTTTGAAATATCCTCAATTTGCCATTTGTAATAGGCCTTATATATCCTTTTTCTGCAAGGGTAAAAAAAGAACCAATCGTAGCATGTCCACACAAATCAACTTCACATAAAGGAGTAAAAAACCTGACTTCAAAATTATTTTCGTCTATTGGAATTATGAAAGCAGTTTCTGAAAGATTCATTTCTCTTGCAATTTTTTCCATGTTCTCTTCTGTTAAATCTTTTGCATCCGGGACAACACCTGCTGGATTACCGCCAAAAGTATCTTTTGTAAAGGCATCTACCTGATATATGTTTATTTCCATTTAGATCTCTCCTCAATATAATATTTATGTATCCAGCAAAATGTTTCACGTGAAACATTAATTTTTAATAATAATATCCATTATTCTTTCAAAGTCTTCTGGGCTATAATATTCTATCTCGATCTTTCCTTTATTCTTTCCATGCTTAATAACTACTTTTGTACCTAATTTTTTCATAAATTTATCTCTGGCTTCTGAAATAAAAGGATCTTCTTTATTTGATTTTTTTACACTATTTTTTTTGTTTTTAACAGTATTAACAATATTCTCCGTTTCTCTGACATTCAATTTCTTTTCTATAATATTTTTAGCTATCTCATTTTGAATTTTTTTATCTTCAATAGAAAGAAGTGCCCTTCCATGGCCGGAAGAAATTTTGCCATCAGAAATCGATAATAATATATCGCTATCTAAATTTAAAAGTCTCAAAGAATTAGTGATATATGGTCTGCTTTTCCCTACTGCAACTGATAACTCTTCTTGAGTGATATTATAATTATCAATAAGTCCTTTGAAAGCAATGGCTTCTTCTACAGGATTAAGATTTTCTCTCTGTAAATTCTCTATTAAAGATAACTTCATTCCTTCAAATTCTTCTACATTTTTAACAATGCAGGGAATTTTTTTAATGGAAGCCATCTTTGCCGCTTTCCATCTTCTTTCTCCGGCAATTATTTCATATCCCTTATCAATTTTTCTAACTATGATAGGCTGAATAACTCCATAATTTTGTATCGATTCTTTCAATTCCTCCAAAGCATCTTTGTCGAAATTCTTCCTTGGTTGTTCTTTATTTGGTTTAATCAAATCAATATCTAAATCCACTATATTATTTTTATCTTCCTCTAAAACATCTTCAAAGGGTTCATCAGGAATTAAAGCCGATAGCCCTTTCCCAAGTCCTCTTTTTTTAGTACTCATATTAAAACTCCTCCTCAATCCAAGATAAGAACTCTTCAGCTAACTCTTGGTAAGCTTCTGCTCCCTTAGATTTTAAATCATAATCTAAAACTGAAATCCCATAACTGGGCGCTTCAGCCAGTCGAACATTTCTCGGAATAACCGTGGAATAGACTTTTCCTCTAAAATACTTTTTCACCTCATCCACGACCTGTATAGAAAGGTTTGTCCTACCATCAAACATACTTAAAATTACACCTTGTATTTCCAATTCAGGATTTAAACTCTTTTTAACAAGTTTAATTGTATCAACTAATTGACTTACCCCCTCTAAGGCGTAATACTCACATTGAATGGGAATAATAACACTATTGGAAGCAGTCAAAGCATTTATGCTTAACAAGCCCAAAGAAGGCGGGCAGTCAATAAACATAAAATCATAAGTATTATTAAATTGAAGAATAGTTTTTTTAAGAATCAGCTCTCTTTCTTCAATTTTTATCATTTCAATTTCCGCTCCGGCTAATTCTACATTTGCTGGTGCTAATGATACTCCTTGAGCACTCGTATCAACAATTATGTCCGCCATAGGAACTCCATTAATAAAAACATCATAAATGGAATACTTTAAATCTTTTTTATTTACTCCTAATCCACTGGTAGAATTACCTTGAGGATCAACATCTATCAATAAAATTTTTTTATTTAATTTTCCTAAGGCCGCACACAAATTAATGACCGTAGTTGTTTTTCCCACTCCACCTTTTTGATTAAACACAGAGACTATCTTAGACATACTTTCAACTCCAATTTGAATTACTTTATATTTTCAATATATATTATATAATAAAAAAAAAACTTAGCAAACTATTACTTCGCTAAGTAAAAAAACTTTGAATTTATTTTTTGGGTATTCTAACCGTTACTTCCAAATATTCGCCCATATCTTTCTCTGTGTATTTAGCATTTACTCCACTATTCTTAATTGCGTTATAAGCATTTTTAATGGTATTTAAATATATTCTTACATTTATAAGACTTTTAATATTTTGTTTTTTTTCAGATTCAACCTTTGTCAGATCATTTAATATATCGTCTATTAATTTTTCAGTTTTCTTAACGGTAAAGTCACTTTTAATTATTTTTTCAAGAGTCTTCCTTCTATATTCGTCATCGGGAAGTCTTAAGAGTGCTCTGGCATGTCTTTCAGTCAAATTATTTTCCAAAAGTTCCTTTTTTATGTCATCAGGAAGTTTAAGTATTCTTAACTTGTTAGCAATTGTAGACTGGTTTCTTCCCAACTTTTCAGCAAGTTCCTGCTGAGTAAAGTTATGGTCTTTAATTAAGTTATTATATCCTTCCGCCTCTTCAATGAAATTTAAATCTTCCCTCTGCAAATTTTCTATTAAAGCCACCATAGCCGAATCCTTGTCTTTATAGTTAACAATAATAGCAGGTATCTTTTCCAATTCAGCCATTTCAGAAGCCCTAAGTCTTCTTTCTCCGGCTATTAATTCATAGCTTTCATTACAAAGTTTTCTTACACTGATTGGTTGAATAAGTCCATAAGTTTTTATTGATTGACTCAGTTCTTCTAAAGCTCTTTTATTAAAATTTTTTCTGGGTTGATATGGATTTGGTTTTATAAACTTAATAGGTATAAACATAATTTCGCTTTGCATATTTTCCATTGTATATCCCTCTTCCCATTGGACTTTAATATCAATTAAATATTCTATAGAAGAGTATTTCTTCCTCCTTTTTTATAAAAATTTCGTTCATCAAATTATTCTTTTTTATAACGGATTTTTTTTAGGTTTGCCTGCGGGTCTAGGATATTTTGTCGATGTGTCCTTAATTTTCTCGATAATTATCAAACTATGGCAAATATCTATTTCGGGCAAAACAACAAATCTTTTTTCTTTAACTCTTCCTCCTAAAATTTTAATAGCATTCAACGAGTTATTCAATTCTTCATCTATGTTCGAACCCTTCATAGCAATAAAATACCCACTCTTTTTAACAAAAGGCAAGCAATATTCACTTAATATATTTAATGGCGCTACGGCCCTGGAAACAACTATATCAAATTTTTCTCTATACAGTTCATTTCTTCCGAATTCTTCAGCTCTCCCGTGAATTGCTTCTATCCCGCCTAACCCAAGCTTATCTATAATTTCTTTTAAAAAAATTATTCTTTTATTTAAACTATCCAAAAGAATCATATCTAATTGTTCTTTTATAATTTTTAAAGGTACCCCGGGGAACCCTCCTCCCGTACCTACATCAATCACTTTAACTTTAGTATCAAATAATCCTGTATTTAAAAGAGTAAGACTGTCTAAAAAATGCTTAATATCAATTTCCCTATCGTTCTTAATAGAAGTTATATTTATTCTCTGATTCCATTCTTTTAACAGTTCTTTATAAACCAAAAACTTTTTAATTTCATCTTCCTTAAAATTAATGTTAAGTTGTTTTCCTATATCAACCATTGTACTAACATCAGTCATTTTTCTCACTCCTGAAAGCTCTTCTAAGTTGTTCCAAATAAATAAGAAGTACATTAATATCCGATGGAGATACTCCTGATATTCTGCTGGCCTGCCCTACGGATTCCGGTCTTATATTGTTTAATTTTTGTTTTGCCTCATTGCTTAAGGATCTTATATTATTGTAGTCTAAATCTTCAGGGAGTTTTTTGCCTTCAAGCTTTTTAAATTGAGCAATTTGAGCCATTTGCTTTGCAATATATCCCTCATATTTAATTTGAATTTCCACTTCAATTCGTATTTCTCTTAAAAGTTCAGGCCTTTCAGGGTCGATGTCCTTCAGAATCTCATAATTAAGTTCCGGCCTTTTAATTAAATCATATATACTTGTTGGAGTCCTCAAAGGAGCACTGTTTAGGCCTTCCAAAAATTTATTTGTTTTTTCTGTGGGAGTTATGATAACATGCTTAAGCCTCAATATTTCGTTATTTGTTTCTTCCTTTTTATATAAGGTCTTTTCATATCTCTCTTTACTTGCAAGCCCTAATTTATACCCTTTTTCCGTAAGTCTCAAATCTGCATTATCCTGCCTTAAAGTTAATCTATACTCAGCTCTGGATGTCATCATTCTATAAGGCTCATTTGTTCCCTTGGTAACCAGATCATCAATTAATACTCCGATATAAGCTTCGGATCTATCTAATATAAAGGGTTCCTTTCCCTGAATATTGAGTGCTGCATTTATTCCGGCCATAATTCCTTGGGCAGCAGCCTCTTCATACCCGGAAGAGCCATTTATTTGACCTGCAAAAAATAAATTTTTTATTTTTTTGTGTTCCAAAGTTCTTTTCAATATTGTAGGATCAATACAATCGTATTCTATGGCATAAGCCGTTCTCATGAATTTAACATTTTTAAGGCCTATGACTGTTTTGTACATTTGAATTTGTACTTCTTCAGGTAATGTCGTGCTCATTCCCTGAACATAAACTTCCTTGGTATCCAATCCCTCCGGTTCAATAAATATCTGATGCTTATTTTTATCTGCAAATCTCACTACCTTATCTTCAATAGAGGGACAGTATCGTGGTCCGACTCCTTTTATTTCTCCTGCATACATAGGAGAACGATCTAAATTTTTTCTGATTATATCATGGGTTTTCTCTACAGTATAAGTTAAATAACAGGGTACCTGCTTTTTATCAAATTTTTTATCCATATTTAAAAAAGAAAAGGGAATTATTTCTTTATCCCCGGGTTGTACTTCCATTACGGAATAATCAATACTATCTCCATGAACTCTGGCCGGTGTACCGGTTTTAAATCTTCTTAACTTAATTCCGATTCTATTTAAAGCATCTGACAATAAATTTGAAGGAAACCATCCCATAGGCCCTCCCTCATAATTTACTTCTCCTATATAAATTCTTCCTTTTAAATATGTCCCTGTACATATTATAACCGCACTGCATCTATACACAGCTCCTGTTCTTGTAACTATTCCCTTAATACAATTATCTTCTGCAAGAATATCTACTACTTCTCCTTGTTTTAAGTCCAAATTATCTTCATTCTCCAAAGTTTTTTTCATTTCAATATGGTATTTATTTTTGTCTGCCTGAACTCTTAAAGAATGTACTGCAGGTCCTTTGGAAATATTGAGCATTCTACTTTGTATAAAGGTCTTATCTATATTTAAAGCCATCTCTCCCCCTAAAGCATCAATTTCTCGTACCAAATGTCCCTTTCCTGTTCCTCCGATGTTTGGATTACATGGCATAGCTGCCACGGCGTCAAGACTCATAGTTAAGATTAAAGTTTTCATACCCATTCTGGCAGAACTCAGTGCAGCTTCACAGCCTGCATGGCCTGCTCCGATTACAATTACATCATATTTTCCGGCCTCGAATCTTTTAATATCCTTCATTTCAAGAAAATTTTCCTCCCATCGTAACTATTTTCCTACGCAAAATTCACTAAATATCTTATCAAGAATATCCTCCGTAACTGTATCTCCTGAAATTTCCCCTAAATTAGTCCAACAATTTTTTAAATCAACTTCCAGACAATCTAAAGGAACTTTAGAAATAATACCTGTATATGCATCAGATATATTTTTTTTCGCATCTATAAGTTTTTTCTTATGTCTTATATTGGTTACCATAATGTCATTTTTAATTTTAACTTTTCCACCATAGAACATATCCTTGATGTTATTCTCTATATCTTGAATTCCTATTTTTTGTGAAATAATAGTAGGTATTATTTTCATTTCAGGAATCAGTTTCTTTAAATCTTCCATAGTAAGTTTACTATCCAAATCCATTTTATTTAACAGAGCAATTCCCTTCTTATCCTTAATCATATTGATTATTTCATAATCATCTTCTTCCAATTCCTTAGAAGAATCAAAAACAGCTATGGTCAAGTCTGCCGTTTCTAATAAATTTTTTGCCTTATCTACTCCGATTTTCTCTATGATATTTTCTGTATTTCTGATTCCCGCAGTATCAACTATTTTTAAGGGGATTCCATCTATGTTCATATATTCCTCAATTGTATCCCTGGTAGTACCTGGGATATCTGTTACAATAGCTCTGTTTTCTCTAAGCATAGAATTTAATAAAGAAGATTTCCCTACATTAGGTTTTCCAAGTATTACAACATTTAATCCCTCTCTTAATATTCTTCCTCTTTCGGAAGTGTTCAACAGATTATCTATTTCATCAAGTATCTTCTTAGATTTTAATTCAAGCTCATCGTAAGTAATTTCTTCAAAATCTTCTTCCGGGAAATCAATAGAAACTTCTACATGAGCAACCATCTCTGTTAATTCGTCCATTATTCTTTTAATTTCAGAGGATAATCCTCCTTCTAACTGATTTAAGGAAAGCTTACAGCTCAATTCGGTTTTCGATTTTATGATATCTATTACTGCTTCCGCTTGAGAAAGGTCCAATCTTCCGTTTAAAAATGCTCTTTTCGTGAATTCTCCCCTCTCCGCCATTACTGCTCCATTAGCCAAAAGAAGTTCCAATATCTTTCTTACAGAAATTATTCCGCCATGACAATATATTTCAACTATATCTTCTCTTGTATAAGTAAAGGGGGCTTTCATAAATACTATCAGAACTTCATCTACAAGGCTTCCGTCAGTAGGATCAAATATATGTCCATAAGTAATTTTTCTGTTTTCCGCATCTTTTAAATTCTTTGTTTTTTTACCTTCAAATATTTTACCTGCAATAGACAGAGAATCTTTTCCGCTCATCCTTACTATGCCTATCCCGGATTCTCCGACAGTTGTAGAAATGGCAGCTATAGTACTCTCCATAAAAACACCTACCTTTAAATAAATCAATAAAACCCAGTATATACTGGGTTTATTTAGCTTCTATTATAACTCTCCTGTAAGGTTCCTCCCCCTCAGAATGGGTACTGACCCCTTCCACATTTTGAAGAGCAGAATGAATAATTCTTCTTTCATAAGGGTTCATAGGCTCCAATCTTATAGAATCTTTAGTATATTGAACTTTTTGTGCCATTTTGTTAGCCAATCTTATTAAAGTCTCTTCTCTTTTCTTCCTGTAGCCCTTAGTATCAACCAGCACCTTTATATAATTTTCTCTTTTACGGTTAATAAACAAACTCAGCAAATATTGAATTGCATCCAGCGTATTCCCTCTTTTGCCAATTATTATTCCCATATCCGTACTGCTAATATCTGTTATATTAACATTTATATTTCGTCCTTTTCTTTCAGCTATACATTTTGCTTTAATATTCATTTTATTAAAAAGCATATTCATAAAATTTTCAATACTTTCTACGGGATCATTAGTTACAGTCACTTTTACTTTGGCGTCCTTGTTTCCAATAAAACCTAAAAATCCTTTACTCGGCTCTGTTAATATTTCAATTTGAACGTCCTCCTTATCGGAATCCAATTCTTCAAGAGCATCCTTAACTGCATCATCTACAGTTTTTGAAACTTTCAATACGGATCTCATATTATTTTAATTCCCCCTTAGCTTTATCCAAAGACCGTTTAGATATTAACTGCTGAATTATCTGGAATATATTACTTACTACCCAATATAACCCAAGGCCTGCTGAAAAGGATCTTGCAAACCAAAACAACATAAGGGGAAGAAAAATATTCATTGTCCGTTGAGTAGATTTAGTTTGAGGATCAGCAGCAGCTTGATTAGGCGTAGTAACAGATTGAAAATAAGTCGTTAAACCAACTATTAAAGGCGTTCCCCACAAGAAGGGATCCGGCTGTTCCAAATTTTTAATCCATAAAAAATTCTTGCTTAAAGCATCGTAGAAAGCCTTATCCTTAAAAACATACTGAACGGGATCCCTCATAACAGCAAAAAAAGCAAACAATATTACCATTTGGACTATAAGCGGTAAGCAAGAAGATGCAGGATTTACTTTGTTTTCCTTATACAACTGCGCTAATTTAGCAGATTGAGTCTGTGGATCATTTTTATATTTATTTTGAATTTCTTTCATTTTCGGATTCAAGTCATTCATTTTCTTCATTGATCTATTCATACTAATAGCGATTGGAAGCAATAAAAATTTAAATATAATGGTAGTAATTATTATTGTCAATGCATAGAAAGACATGGATTTAGGTTCATTTCCAATTTTCTCTACCATTTCAAATACGAACCTCATAAGAGCACCCAATGGTGCTGCAAAAATCTTTGACATTAATTAACCCCCTATCATTTAAGTGGATCATAGCCACCTGGATTAAAAGGATTGCATCTTAGTATTCTATAAACACTCAATATAGTTCCTTTAAAAAAACCATATTTTTCATAGGCTTCAATGGAATATTGAGAACAAGTAGGATAAAATCTACAATGACGTCCAACTAATATATATCTGGAAATAAATTTTTGATAAAACCTTATCAATATTATTGCCAACTTTTTCATTTTTTTCACCTATTCTTCATAATAAATGAGTAATTTTGAAAAGATGAAGCATTGCACTTTCAATTTGCTGGTAATTTGAATTTCTGGAATTTATTTTGGGTATAAAAATTAAATCATACCCTTCCTTTATTTTTAATCGATTAACCCTATAGCTTTCCTTCATTCTTCTTCTCACTTTATTCCTAATTACACTATTTCCAATCTTTTTCGTAACAGCAAATCCTACTCTATTATAATCCAAATTATTCTTAGATATATACATTACCAGCAATCTATTTCCATAGCTTTTTCCATTTTCATATACATTTTTAAACTGAATTTTGCTCCTTAAAGTACAAACTTTATCCATTACAATGCTCCTTAAAACTTACATTTAATAAAAAGGCCACTTAAAATTGCGGCCTATGCTGACAATACTTTCCTGCCCTTTCTTCTTCTCCTTCTTAAAACTTCTCTACCTTGTCTTGTACTCATTCTTTTTATAAATCCATGTTCTCTGCTTCTCTGTCTTTTTTTAGGCTGATATGTTCTTTTCACAAAATACACCCCCTTCAATAACAATTCACTATATAAAAATAGCTAATTTTCATATTAAAAAACACAAATACTACTATTGATTATAGTTGTATGAATAATTAATGTCAAGATTTTTAAAATACTTATATCCACAAGTAATAATACAATTATTTATAAAACTTGTGGATAATTTTATTGATAATGTTTTTTTTTTTTGATATTATATAATAAAAGTGGATAAGTTTTTTCATAATATATTTATTTAGACTTATACACAGACTGTGTATAAGTTGTGCATAATTTTTGATTTTATTACTAAAAAATTTGTTTAAACCTTTTAAATCAACAGTTTTTATCCACATATGAATATTATATTTTTCTGTGGATATTTTTATTTTATTATTACAATTTTTTTTATTTACAATCTGTTATTATTTTATCCACATCTATAACAAAATATATATTATATTCGATTTTCAAAAAAACTGTGGATAAAGTTGTTGATAACTTTACATTTTTGTTATAATTATTTATTTTTTTGTCTATAATCTTTAATAAATACCATTTAGGAGGAAGTAAA